>NZ_CP126080.1:3315000-3615000 GCF_030122805.1 Mesobacillus sp. AQ2
TTCTATTTCCGCCATTTGCGATCGTTGAAACATATTGTGCCAATTGCAGCGGAGTATACGTGTCATACTGGCCGATGGCAAAGTCGAGCAAGAGACCTGGCCTTTTCTCTGTTCCTTTAAAACCGATCATTTCGTTTGGCAAGTCGATTCCGGTTCTTGCACCAAGTCCGAATTGGCTGAAATGATTCCTCATGGTATCAAAAGCCTCGGGCTCTAGATACAATGGCTGATCATACTTATAATTTCCTTTACCAATATTGATCGCCGTTCTGAACATATATACATTCGAGGAAACCTTCAATGCATTACGGTCATCAAGAGTACCCAATCCCGCTTTCCAGGACTTCTTCGGGTTCGTACCTTTAATTTTTATAGGCGTGTCATAAAATTGTGTTCCCGGACTGATCGCACCGGTGCTAAAACCTGTCAATATCGTGGCACCTTTTACTGCAGACCCGACATTATATGAAGTCGTGAAATTGCCGCTCGCAAAATCCTGCATGACATCCTTGCCTGTATCTTCATCCTTGACAATCTGTTTCCCTGCAAGTGTCAAAACTTCCCCAGTATTGGGATCCATCAACACGACAAATGCCCTGTCAAGAAGCCCTGTTCTTGATGTCTGCTTCGCCTTCCGTAATTCTTCTTCAATAATTTTATCAACAGCAAGCTGCAGATCCATATCAATTGTCAGCACAAGATCCTTTCCCCGCTGTCCTTCGGATATCACCTGGGTATCAAGAACATTGCCGCCTTTATCGGTGATGTTCTTTACCTTTGCTTTCTGTCCGTGCAGGACATCTTCATATTGCTGCTCGATATAACTTAAACCTACCCTGTCATTTCTGCTATAGCCTCTGGCAAGATAATACTCAAGCTTTTCTTTAGGAAGTCCCTTTTCGGAATCACTAACCTTCCCCAGGATTGTTTTGAGTGTTTTATCATAGCTATATTGACGCTCCCAGTCTGTAGTGGTGTCCACACCAGGCAGCATTTCAAGATTTTCGCTTACAATGGCAAACTCTTCAGGTGTTAAATCTTTTTTGACGATTTGAGGGGACAAAGCATATCCACTCATCATCTCGCGTAAGATTGCAAGGATTTCCAGATCATCCTTCTTTAACTCTTTCAATTCATTTTCAGTGATGCGCTCAAGCTGAAGATTGTATATTGCTTTATCATCAAGTTTTTTTTCCTCATACTGCGCCCATTCTTTTTCTGTGATTTTTTCTCGTGCGCGCTCTTCATTCCTTAAAATCCAGTAGTCCTTTTTATCCCTTTCACGGACTTTCTTTAGGTCATTTTCTGTATCCTTGACGATTAATTTTGCTAGTCGTTCTGCAACCATTAGCATTTCCTTCGTTTGGGTGCTCTGGCTCTTTGTATACGTGATTGCATTGCTCGGCGTATTGTCGACAATAGCTTTCATATTCCGATCATACATTTTCCCTCTTGGAACAGGATTATTAACGGTCACATCTTCTGTCCGTTCAATTTCCCTTTTGAAGTCCTCACCGTAAACAATCTGAACGATACCAAGCCTTAGAATCAGCATCGAAAATAACACAAACACCGCAAAAAACACCATATTCAGCCTGAATGGCACATGCGTTTTCTTCTTTTTCTTTTTGTTCAAGCCTCTCCCACCTCTTCAGTCTGTATGTCCATGGCTTTATTCACTATCCTTTATTTTAACTAAAATCCTCATCATTTTCTATCAATAAACAACTGCAGAATATTTTTCCATTTTTCAAAAGAATGAAAAACCGGGCTTTACGCCCGGTTCATTTGCTTGTAATTTCATAAGTCTCCCCGCTATGCAGGTTTTAAATGAATTTTCCTTATAAAGAAGTAAATCATTGTATGCCCGCTTCCAAGGATGACCAAAAGGACGGGGATAGCCTGTTTTTCGCTGAACAGGTGAGTTGCCAGCAGAAATAATAAAATCGAAGAGACACGGCCTAGATTCAAGAATAATTCCCGGACGACAATATATTCGACCCTCATTTCAGCCGCTTTCCAGCCGCGCCCAATCACGTCGTAAGTCATTGAAGCATATGGAACAAGGAGCAGCGGGTAAGCAACTGCAATCATGGCAGCATATAATAGAAGCCGGAAATAACTAATATCAAATATAATCAAGAAAATCGCCAGGAACAGAATCAGTCCGCCAACCAGTATTGACTGTTTCCGATATTCTTTTTTCAGAGTACGGGATACAAAGTAATAAGCAAGAAAGGATATCCCGGAATTAATCAATCCATAAGTACCTAAAGCCATTTCGCTGTCTGTGGCAATGAAAACAAAAACGGATACGATGAATACAAATACCCCTTCTCTAAGTCCCTGGAAGAAATGCGCATTCGTAACCATCCGCCAATTTTTGTCATGCTTCCTTTCAGTAATAATCCGCCTGAACCAATACTTGCCATGGGCTGGCCGGCGCTTTAGGAAAAAACTCAATAAAACAGCGATTGAAAACAATCCCAGTGAAAGTCCAAAAACCACTGTATAACCTGTCAGCTTTTCTAATCTTGAAATGATGAAACCTGCAGCCACCGGTCCGATCATGCCTCCAACAGAACCTAGAATTCCAAGAAATCCATTAAAAAAATCACGTGTTTCCGGCTCGGTGATCTCAAAGGTGAGGACATTGTAAGCAAGCCAATAGAAACCATAGCCGATTCCCAAAAGGACACCAAGCAGCAATAAAAAGTCGGACGCTTTTGTGCCCACAAACAATACCGTGACATAAAAAAGCGCGAGAAAGATGACACCAATGCGGAGCACAATGACCCTGTCGACCTTCTTTGCCCATCTCCCAGCAAGGATAAAGGTGAGAGGCTGGGCAACGACAATCGATAGATTATACATTGCCAAATCCGCTAGCTCGCCGGATTGCTTCCATAAATAGATATTAACAAAAGTATTGGAAAGGGCAATGCTTAATGAGTACAAACCCCCAATAATCAATAGGAGCGCCAAATCCTTTGTCAGTTCAATGTCTCCTAATAATTTGTTTACTTTGCTCATGATCGACTCCCCTTTTCTCTTGGGTAGTTTCTTACAAAGCAATCGGGGTTATTCAGTTTTCTGAAGGGTCTTTGAAAGGAAAACCTGACAAAACAAATAGAGAGGCTGCAATAACTGCAGCCTCTCGCATATTCACTCTATTATTTCGCAGAAGCGAAACGCTTGCTAACTTCTTCCCAGTTAACGACGTTCCAGAATGCACCAATGTATTCTGGTCTTCTGTTCTGGTAGTTCAGGTAGTAAGCATGCTCCCAAACATCCAATCCAAGGATAGGCGTCTTGCCTTCCATTAAAGGAGAGTCCTGGTTTGGAGTGCTAGTCACTTCTAGCTCGCCATTGTTAACAACTAGCCAAGCCCAGCCAGAGCCAAAGCGAGTAGTTGCTGCTTTTGAGAATTCTTCTTTGAAACCTTCAAAGCCGCCGAACTTGGAGTTGATTGCTTCAGCCAATTCTCCAGTAGGCTCGCCGCCTCCGTTTGGAGAAATGACTTGCCAGAATAGAGAGTGGTTCGCATGGCCGCCGCCATTGTTGCGAACTGCAGTACGTGCTGCTTCAGGAACAGCATCCAGGTTAGAAACGACTTCTTCAACAGATTTAGATAGAAGCTCTTCGTTTCCTTCCAAAGCGTTGTTAAGATTTGTAACGTAAGTGTTGTGGTGCTTTGTGTGGTGGATATTCATTGTTTCCTTGTCGATGTGTGGCTCAAGTGCATCATATGCGTAAGGTAATTGCGGTAATTCAAATGCCATTTTTAACATCCTCCTATGTATCGTGTTTCACTTTCGGAACAATCTTTCATACAATTCAGTAATTAGAATTGTTCTAAAAGTGCTTCATGATTAGATTACCAAAGAACGGTAATGGTTTCAAATAAAATGCTTTGGCTTAACGAGATTAAACTTCCCCGATCCCCCTACTTTTATTCATAAGGTTTTAATAAACAAGGCTGATGATTTTCTCTCCAGTCGCTTCGCGTTCCGCAGGGCTGGAGCGGATTTTCCTCGCCGCTTTCCTCCTGTGGAGTCCCACTAGAGCTGCTGCACCGAGGACATTAAGAAGCTGCCTCGAACTTGCCCACGCACGAGGAAAATAAGGAACCAGGGGCGACTTCAGACAGGTTTGGGAGAAAGGATACAAAAGCTGGCCGAAGTAGAGCTAACTTCAGACAGGTTTGAGGGAAAACAGCGAAAAGCTGTCTTAACCAGAGGCAACTTCAGACAGGTTTGGAGGAAATCAACGAAAACCTTTCCGAACTAGAGGCATCTTCAGACAGGTTTGACGGAAAAGCAGCAAAGCTGTCCGAACTAGAGCTAACTTCAGACAGGTTTGGAGGAAATCAACGAAAACCTGTCCGAACTAGAGGCACCTTCAGACAGGTTTGACGGAAAAGCAGCAAAAGCTGTCCTAACAAGAGGCATCTTCAGACAGGTTTGGGGGAAAAGCAGCAAAAGCTGTCCGAACCAGAGGCAACTTCAGACAGCTTTGGGGGAAATCAACGAAAAGCTGTCCGAACTAGAGGCATCTTCTGACAGGTTTGACGGAAAAGCAGCAAAAGCTGTCCGAACTAAAGGCATCTTCAGACAGGTTTGAGGGAACACAACGAAAAGCTGTCCGAACTAGAGGCAACTTCAGACAGGTTTGGCGGAAATCAACGAAAACCTGTCCGAACCAGAGGCAACTTTAGACAGCTTTGGGGGAAAACAACGAAAAGCTGTCCGAACCAGAGCTAACTTAGGACTGGTTTGGCGGAAAAGCAGCAAAACCTGTCCGAACTAAAGGCATCTACAGACAGGTTTGGGGGAAAAGCAGCAAAAGCTGTCCGAACCAGAGGCATCTTCAGACAGGTTTGGGGGAAACCAGCGAAAAGCTGTCCGAACTAGAGCTAACTTCAGACAGGTTTGGGGGAAACCAGCGAAAAGCTGTCCGAACCAGAGCTAACTTCAGACAGGTTTGGGGGAAACCAGCGAAAACCTGTCCGAAGCAGAGTTAATTTCAGACAGGTTCATTTTTGGAGCAGTCTACGCACCTTTCTTTTCAATCCACAGGGTTTATAAATCTACATTCATCTTTACCTGAGCCAATTAAAACAAGTTTCAGAAAATCGTCAATATTCCCCGAATGCAGTCGTGTCAACGATATTTGTCGCACCTCACCAAAAACACACCCATTTATTTCCAAAACACAATTGACACAGTAGCAACAATTCTTTTAAATCAAAGTATAGAGAGGAATAATAAGGAGACGATCCTGATGGACAAAAATATATCATTATACAGTTTAATTTTACAAAACTTCATTGATAAGGAAACAATCCAAAAAATTAAAGCAGATACCCTCCTTTTTCAGGAAGACGAAAATGTTCAGAACGTTTATATTATCCTGAGCGGAAGTGTCTCTGTCGGACGCGTCCACATGAAGGGAAAGGAATTCATCCTCAAAATCCTGAACGGCGAAGAAATGATCATAGAATATGAATTGTTCAAACATACTCCACGATACCATTTTTCTGCAAAAACTCTCACAGACTGTGAGGTCCTGATGATCAAAAGGGAACAGTTCGAGGAATTCGTCCTTAATGATAACACCGCCATGAATGCACTGGTGAATTGGCTGAGCACAAGATACCTCAAGGCGCAAATGAAGTGCCAGGATCTGATCATGAACGGTAAAAAAGGCGGATTGTATTCCATTTTGATCAGGCTGTGCAACAGCTACGGAGTGATGACAGATGAGGGCATCCTGATTGATTTGCCGCTCACACACCAGGAACTTGCCAATCTGACCTATGGAACGCGTGAAGTAATCCAAAGGATGCTGAAGGAATTGCGCGAAAAAGACATCATTGCCTACGACCAGCTAAAATTCACTGTTAAAAACCTTAGCTATTTAAAGCGGGAAGTCGATTGCCAGAATTGTTCATTTGAAATCTGCGGATTAAATTGACCTCTGCGCCAGGTCAACCTAAATGGAATAAAAAAATCGTGCTGCATCAGCACGATTTTTTTATATGATCAGGAAGAAATAAACAAGCATGACTGCCATGATGATTCCTTTCGTCACTACGCTGCTGACAAATCCTACCACTGAACCGAAACCGATTTTGATCGCGTCATTCAGGTTCTTTTTATTGACCAGCAACTCCGCAATCGCCGCTCCGATAAACGGACCGACAAGGATACCGACAATTGGGATGACAAAAGGTCCAACGATCAGTCCGATTGTACTTCCCCAGATACCAGCCTTGCTTCCCCCATACTTTTTCACACCTATGATGTTCGCAATATAGTCAGCACCGAACAACAAGGCGACGAACGCACCCTGAATCGTCCAAAAAAACCAGTTAAATGGGTCAAAGGAATAAAAAACGCCATATAAAATAAAACCGCCCAGCATGAAAAGAACACCAGGCAAAATCGGTATTACCAGGCTCGCAAATGCGCCTGCGAATAATAGCCCTATTATTGACCAGTATAATGCATCCATACAATCCATCCTTTTCACTGCAAACTATGAAATCTAATGATAAAAAATAAGCAAGGGTTTCCCCTTGCTTATTTTACCACTATTTTTGTTCTCCCAAAACGTACTCTGCGATATTTACTGCATGGTCGCCGATCCGTTCAAGGTTGCTGATGATATCGACGAACACGATACCAGCCTGGCCCGAACACTGACCTTCATTCATACGCATAATGTGCTGCTTTCTTAATCTGCGTTCCATGCCGTCAATTTCATCTTCTTTTGTTACAACAGCCCGGGCTGCATCAAGATTCTTCTGATCTAGTGCCTGCAATGCCTCTTCGACCGTACTGACAGTCAAGTTAAACATTGTTTCCAGGTCATCCATGGCTGTGTCTGTCATTCTCACTTTATTAGCCTGCTGGTATTCAATAAGTTCGATGATATTCTCAAAATGGTCACCGATTCTTTCAATATCCCGAACAGTGTCGATCAACATGCTGTGTTCTTCTGACTCATGCTCAGATAGAGAGCTTGTGGCAAGATCCACCAGATAATCTGTAATCTTGCGGTCAAGATTATTGATGGCTTCCTCAAGCTGATAGGCATTCCCGGAATGCTTTGTATTTTTTGTTTTCAAAAACTCATTCGTTTCTTCAAGTCCCTTTAATGCGAACTTACCCATGCGAAGAACTTCTTCTTTAGCCTGGCCAAGAGCGATAGACGGTGATTGCTCGATGAATACCGGATCAAGATGCTGTGCCTTGTAGTCGACAATTGAGTCTTCTCCCGGAATCAGCTTTGTCACAATGAAAGCCAAAACCGCAATAAATGGCAATTGAATTATCGTATTCGTTGAGTTGAAAATACCGTGAGCAAAAGCTATTGTCATTTCAGGGTTAAGAGAAAGTTGATCCCTGAGCATTTCTATTAAAAGTGTGAATGGCTTCAATAATATTAAAAACAGCGTTGTACCTATCAAATTGAATAATACATGGGTAGCAGCAGCTCTTTTTGCCGCAACCGAAGTACCGATGGCAGCAAGCACAGCTGTAATGGTTGTCCCAACATTATCACCAAATAATACAGGGAGAGCTCCCTGAAGATTGATCAGATTCTCAGCGTGCAAACCTTGAAGAATACCGATCGTCGCACTCGAACTCTGAACAATCACTGTGAATAAAGTACCAATTACAACCCCAAGGAATGGATTTGAGCTTAATTCCACAGTCAAGTCGTGGAATGATTCAAGACTCCTTAAAGGCTTCATTCCTCCACTCATCAGTTCCAATCCATAGAATAACGCACCGAATCCAAAAACAATCTGTCCGATGTTATGGACTTTTTTACTTTTAAAGAAGAATAAAAGTATTGAACCAACGGCAATGATTGGAAGCGCATATTCACCTACGTCAATTCCGATGATAAATGCAGTGATTGTCGTACCAATGTTCGCACCCATGATGACTCCAATTGCCTGGCGCAATGTCATGAAACCGGCACTTACCAGTCCAACCGTAATAACTGTGGTCGCTGAACTGCTCTGTACTAAAACCGTAACAATCAGACCAGCCAGTACACCCATTACCGGGTTGGTCGTGAACTTGTCCAGGACATCCCTTAGTCGATCCCCTGCTGATTTTTGCAGCCCATCTCCCATGAATTTAATGCCGTATAAGAAAATTCCAAGACCCCCAAAGAATTCAAACAGCATTTCTTGTAAATTCAATTCCATTTTTTCAACCCCTAGATTTATTTCGACAAACATCTACAAACACAATCATTATGAAGGAATTATTAATAAAAAGTAAACTGTTTAAGAGCCGAATTTACAATACCTTAACATTCAGGAGTAATATTACAGAAATGTTACAAGAGAAGTTTGAATTGCTTGTTATAATCTCCTTTAAAAAGCTAAAATAGACAATGGAATCTATTAAAGGACGTGTAATGATGAATCTTATTACCCAAATGGCAAAAAGCCTGTATTCACCTAAAGATATTGCGATTACCCGCTTTCAGGGCATCGGAAAAACCATTCTATTTGTTTTCTTATTAACGTTACTATCCATTCTGCCAGTTATTTTTTATATGTTTACTGCCATTTCTGGAGCAATTGACTCGGCAAAGCAAGTTGTCTCAAATGACCTGCCTCCCTTTTCCATAGAGGAAGGCGTGCTAAAATCGGATATTAAGGCGCCGATCACCTTGAAAAGAGATCTTTACACGATTATTTTCGATCCAACGGGCGCCGTAGAGGAAAAGGATATGAAAAATATGGAGACTACTATCGGAATGCTGGAGCATGAGGTTGTCCTTAGTGCGGGCGGCCAAACCCATACGGTGCCCTATTCCCTTTTCTCGACTGGGAACTTATCCAAAGAGGATGTTCAATCCCTCATTGAAACGGCGGAATCTTCTCTCCCAGTCATGCTCGGATTACTGTTTATCATCATTTTTGTCTTTTCTGCAGGAATGAAATTCATAGAGGTCTCGATACTTGCACTTTTCGGTTTACTATTAAAAAACCTTGCCGAAAGGAAACTTCAATACAGACATTTATGGAGAATGTCTGCCTATAGTACAACTCTCCCTACTCTATTTTTTACATTGATGGCATTCCTTAAAACGACGGTGCCATTTAGTTTTGCGATTAACTGGTTTGTAGCATCGATGATTCTTCTATTAGCTATAAAGGAAATACCAACTGTACAGAAGAATGAAGAGATTTAAAAATGCGCCAAGGGCGCATTTTTTTTAGTTTCTACCTATCTCCCCTGATTTAATAAATCTTAATCACTTTCTTCCTGACCAAATAAATTAATAGGTATTTTTTCTAGCAAATTGGTTCTTAACTCTATTTTTCCTGCATAAATAATGGTATAAGCTGTTTAGGAGGAAGGTTCCATGAAAAAATTGGCAGGATTCCTGGTTTTCCTGGTATTAGCATATGCGATTTATAATGATTTAAGCATAGGAACGCTTCCCGCAGCGAGAACGTCAGAACCAGTTTTAGTAGAAGCGGAATCGGAAGAAGCAGGAAGCCAGGCTGAGGAGAAGATTCCTTATTTCGAGCATGAAGTCAAGCCTGGCGATACAGTACTGTCTGTCCTCGACAGCAATTCCAAAAAACCTCTCGCAATCCCGGTTTCCCAAGCGGTAGAAGACTTTAAACAGCTTAATGGAGGGACAGATCCCCAAAAAATCAAATTTGGCAATACCTATAAATTCCCGGATTACAGCAGTCGAAATTAACAAAGCCTAACTAAGAAAGTCTTTCCTTGTCAATTTGAACAAAAGATTGATAAAATGGGGTTGTGCATCTTAAGGAAATTTATCATGAATTCCATTTTTTAAAGGAGCGAATCACTGTTGAGTGAAATCATACATCGTACTAAAACCCGCCCGATAAAGGTTGGGAATTTAACAATTGGCGGTAACAATGAAGTTGTCATCCAGAGTATGACAACTACCAAGACACATGATGTCGAAGCGACTGTTGCCGAGATTAAACGCCTTGAAGAAGCAGGCTGCCAGATTGTCCGGGTTGCATGTCCGGATGAAAGAGCAGCTAATGCGATTTCTGAAATAAAAAAACGAATCAATATACCTTTGGTAGTTGATATCCACTTTGATTACCGCCTGGCGCTTAAAGCAATCGAAGGGGGAGCTGATAAGATCAGGATCAATCCCGGGAATATCGGCAAGCGCGAAAAGGTAGAAGCTGTTGTAAAGGCAGCAAAAGAGAAGGGTATCCCTATTAGAATCGGTGTAAATGCCGGATCACTAGAGAGACGAATCCTCGAAAAATACGGTTACCCTACTGCAGATGGCATGGTGGAAAGTGCTTTGCACCACATCAAAATCCTTGAGGATCTTGATTTCCACAATATCATTGTTTCCATGAAGGCTTCAGACGTGAACCTTGCAATTGAAGCATATGAGAAAGCAGCAAAGGCCTTCGATTATCCGCTGCACCTTGGAATCACCGAATCAGGAACTTTATTTGCCGGAACTGTAAAAAGTGCCGCTGGCCTTGGGGCGATCCTTAGCAAAGGAATCGGGAACACGGTTAGGGTGTCACTAAGTGCAGACCCGGTAGAGGAGGTAAAGGTAGCAAGAGAGCTGTTAAAATCTTTCGGCCTGGCTGCCAATGCCGCAACATTGATTTCGTGCCCAACGTGTGGACGAATCGAGATCGATTTGATCAGCATCGCCAATGAGGTGGAAGAATATATCTCAAAGATCAAAGCACCGATCAAAGTGGCCGTGCTCGGCTGCGCTGTAAACGGTCCTGGTGAGGCACGGGAAGCCGACATCGGTATTGCCGGCGCCAGAGGGGAAGGACTGCTTTTCCGCAAAGGAGAAATTGTCCGTAAAGTACCTGAAGAAACAATGGTAGAAGAATTAAAGAAAGAAATCGATAAAATCGCCGAGGAGAAGCTTCAGGAAGCTGCCCTCCAAAAATAAGCATATAAAAAATGCCCGGGAATCCCGGGCATTTTTTTGGCATTTTCCGTCAAAAGAACGGAAGAATAAAGATGCCGACCAGAATGGAGATTATCCCTATTCCAATCGCCCAGCTGCCGATAGCGGAACCCCGACGGCGGGCCATGAAGCCAAGGACAATTCCAGCTGCTCCGAAAAGAACAGGCAAAATAAACAGCGACAAGATCGATAGGGCAAGAGCCGAGTATGCAAGCCCCCGTCCTCCAGTTGTACTTTCTTCTTCTGACCTTCTTCTGATCGCAGGGGGTGCAGGAGCAGCAATTTCAGCCGCTGTCTCCTCACGATAATGTTCTTCACGAACAGGCACCGCAATCGCTGTCATCTCCTGATAGTGATCATCACGATCACTTCCGGCGATAGCCGTCATTTCCTGGTAGTGCTCATCACGTCCAGGTCCGGCGATTGCCGTCATTTCCTGATAATGCTCATCACGTTCAGGAGTATACAGCTCTGTTGCTGTTTCCTCCTGGTAGATCTCGTCACGCGCATCCCTTATAGTAATGACATCCTGCTTAGGTTCAGTAATATATTCGGTACCAATCTGTTTTCGCTCTTGGTCTGCCACTTTAATCCCTCGCTTTCTTAAGTGGAGCATTTATTATTGTTTACGAGTGGATTGATTTTCATCATGGCAATGTTTGACTGATGCACGAAAAAGTTAATCTTTTGCGTGCTATCCATATTTGGTAAAATTAATAGGAGATCAATGTTAAGGAGCAGACTGATGAAAAGACGTTTTGGCATAGATATAGATGGAACAGTCACCTGTCCCACCACATTTGTACCGTATTTGAACGAAGCATTCGATTTGGATATTACCCTTGATGATATCAAGCAGTATGATTTTATGCCGCTTGTAACAGTAAGTGAAAAAGAGTTTGCAGCCTGGTTCAAAAAAATGGAACCGGTTATCTATTCCAAATCCCCTTTAGCAGCAGGAGCAAAGGAAATCCTGAAGAGCTGGGAAAATGAACATGAATTGTATTTCATCAGCGCGAGGGGCACACATTTACTTGAACTAACTCAAGAGTGGTTTAATGCCAATGAGCTTAAATATCATGATATTCACCTGATTGGTTCACATGATAAAATTCAGGCAGCACGGAAGTATGATGTAGATATTTTCTTTGAGGATAAACATGATAATGCGGTCAATCTGCATGAAGAACTGAAAATTCCAGTCATCCTTTTTGACACCCCGTATAACCAGGAGCCAATCCCTGATGGCGTCATTCGAGTTAACAACTGGCAGGAAGCCAATGAATGGGTAAGAAATTGGATAGAAAACAGTTAAACGGCCATTTGAGGATGGCCGTTTTTCCATTTCAATATTGAACTGATAATAGAGGCACTAGTGTATGCAATCAGGGCATCTTCCGTATATTTCAAACTTATGGCCCGAAATATCATAGCCCTTAAAGCTTGATTCGATATTCCTCATTGGGCAGGTCTCAATCTCTTTTGTCTTTCCGCAGTCAAGGCAGATGAAATGGTGATGATGCTCTTTATGTGAACAGGTAAAACGGAAATGTTTTTCTCCTGACAGCTCAGTCATCTCCAGAATCCCCAGCTCTACAAACACACTTAAATTACGATAGATCGTATCAAACGACAACCCAGGGTAATTCTCCTTCATTTGCTCAAGGACATCACGTGCCGTCAAATATTTATCATGTTCGGAAAATAGCTGGAGCATGTCCTCACGCTTACCTGTATGTTTATACCCCTGTTCCTTCAGCAGGTTCATTGCTTCATTCACATTCATGATAACACCTCTTTAAATGGATCTTGTTGCACTGCGTTTTTTTAGCCAGATAGCCAGCACAAGGATGAATACAGCAATCATGACAATGGTTCCGCCGGGAGCGAGATCCATGTAGTATGACAGGAATAAGCCCCCCAGCACCGAAATTTCACCGAACAGGATGGAGAAGAAAATCGTCTGCTTGAATCCTTTGGCGAACCGGATGCTTGCTGCCACCGGCAAAGTCATAAGGGACGAAACAAGCAGGATGCCAACGATCCTCATGGAAGCTGCAATCACCAGTGCCACCATGACGATGAAAATAAAGTGCAATGACTTTGCAGCAATTCCGGTTGCCCTAGCATATTCTTCATCAAATGATAACAGAAACAGTTCTTTGTACAGCAAAGCAACGAGTGCGATCACCAGGATACTAATAATCAGGATGGTCCATAAATCCGCTCTGCTTACAGCGCTGACGCTTCCAAATAAATAACTGAACAAATCTGTATTGAAGCCGTCGGCAAGTGAAATAAAAATAACGCCGAGTCCAATTCCACCCGAAAGGATAATCGGAATTGCCAGTTCCTGATAATGCTTATAAACTGTGCGGAGTTTTTCAATGAACAGCGATCCGCCAACCGAAAAAGCCATCCCCATGTAAAGCGGATTTAGGCCGCTGAAAACCATGAACTTTTTCTCAAGCAGCAGGCTTGCTGCGATTCCCGCCAAGGTAACATGGCTAAGGGCATCAGCTATAAGGGAAAGCCTTCTTACAACAATGAAAACGCCGAGAAGGGGAGCGATCACACCAATGATCATGCCGGTCAAAAAGGCATTCTGCAAAAACTCGTATTGCATCAGTCCACTAATCATGATGGTGGCCTCCCCCGTGATGATGATCATGGTCATGAGTCAAAACATGCACATCATGCCCATATATTTCTGATACATCATTCAGCTTCAATTGTTCGAATTCCTCGGCACTTCCATGGAAATGCATATTTTTATTCAAGCATGCTACATTTGTGACTTTTTCGGAAATCGTGCCGATATCATGTGTCACCAGAAGCAAAGTAATTCCCTTCTCTTTGTTAAGTGTTTCGAGCATTTCATAAAAGGAGTTTACATTCTGCACGTCGACACCGACCGTCGGCTCATCCAGAATCAGCAATTCAGGTTCGCTCACAAGTGCCCTGGCAATGAACACTCTTTGCTGCTGGCCCCCGGATAGCTCACCGATATTCCTGTCCAGGAATTTTCCCATCCCGACAGATTCAATCGCCAGTTTAATCTTTGCATGGTCTGTCTTCTTTAAAAAATGGAACAGCCCGAGTTTTTTCGTCAACCCGCTGGCCACCACCTCAAAAACAGTAGCAGGGAAGCCCGTGTTGAAGGAATTGGCCTTTTGCGACACAAACCCGATTTTATGCTGCTCCCTAAACTTATTGATATCCTGTCCAAACAGTCGGATAGTGCCTGTTTGTGGCTTGATGAGACCAAGCATCAGCTTCAGCAGCGTCGACTTTCCAGATCCATTAGGACCAACGATTGCCAAAAAGCTCCCTCGAAGAATAGACAGATTTATATTTTCAAGTACATTTTCTTTATCGTATCGGTAATAAACATCCTGTACCTGGACGATGTAATCATTCGTATCCACTTTTATCACCTGCAAAATAAGAATCATTCCGATTTACTTTAAGTAGTATATCTCTTACTGCCCATAAAGTAAACAAAAGAACTTTCCACTCAAGAAAATTGTCACGAATTTAGAACTGGGCACATACCCTACTATGAAGGAGTGATGATCTTTGGCTATTTTTGAAAATATCATTAACCATAAAATAAGCAGCATAACGGCGGATGAGCTGCTGAGATACGCCTCTCAATTCAATATATCCATAACAGAGGCACAAGCAGATAAGATCGCCAGATACTTACGCGGTAAAAAGGTCAATATCTTTAATGATTCAGAAAGAACGGCACTCATTAAGCAAATTGCCAGAATCACCAACCCGGAAACCGCAAGGGAAGTCAATAAATTGTTTGTGAAATTCACGAAATAGGGTTTGTGTCCGTCGTAGAAATCTATGACGGACATTTTTTCGTCTTTCTTTAGGGTTTTTGTCCATCATGGGCTTGATGACGGACACTTTTTCCCTTCTCTCAAGCACTTTTGTCCATCATGACCCTGATGACGGACACTTTTTCCCTTCTCTCCGGCATTTTTGTCCATCATGAACCCGATGACGGACACTTTTCTCCTTCTCTCCACTATTTCTGTCCATCATCAACCCGAGGACGGACACTTCCACCCTCTATGTCCATCATCACTGTTATTATTTCCTCTAAAAGGTAATACTCATTATCGTTTAACCTCAACAAAAAGAAAAAAGCTGCGGAGTGTCCGCAGCTTTTGTTTAGTCATTCATGATTGTGTCTAGCAGGTTTTCTTCGAATTTCTTGTTTTTCAGCATCGCGATTTCATGTTTGTATGGCGCTTTTTTATTATTCTTGTCAGGACCGACAAATGGGGTTTCAAGGATTTTTGGTATTTGCGTCAGTTGCGGGTGATGGACGATGTAGTTTAATGCTTCAAAGCCGATATGGCCGAAACCGATATTTTCATGGCGGTCTTTCCTTGTCCCGAACTCATTTTTGCTGTCATTGATGTGCATGACTTTAAGCCTGTCGAGTCCGATGATTTTATCGAATTCGTTCAGCACGCCATCGAAATCCTCGACGATTCGATAACCTGCGTCATGGGTATGGCAGGTATCAAAGCAGACAGAAAGCTTGTCATTGTATTTGACACCGTCGATGATCATCGCAAGCTCCTCAAAAGACTTCCCGCATTCTGATCCTTTTCCGGCCATGGTTTCCAGAGCGATTTGGACTTTGTCTTCTGCGCTAAGGACCTCGTTCAGGCCTTCAATGATTTTCTCGATTCCTTTGTCTGAACCTGCACCTACGTGTGCACCTGGATGCAGCACAATTTGCTTCGCTCCAATGGCTTCAGTCCTGTCGATTTCACTCCGCAAAAACCTGACTCCCAAATCGAAGGTGTCAGGATTCTGGGTGTTCCCGATATTGATGATATATGGAGCATGGACAACAATCTCGCTGATGCCATTTTGCTCCATATGCAGGCGCCCTGCTTCAATATTCAGGTCCTCGATTTTCTTCCTTCTAGTATTCTGAGGTGCTCCAGTATAGATCATGAAAGTATTTGCACCATATGAGACAGCTTCTTCGCTCGCTGCTAGCAGCATTTTCTTGCCGCTCATTGAAACATGTGAGCCAATTAACATCTAGATCTCTCCTAAATCCCTTTATTTATTTCTCTTCTGGATACGGTTTTCGCGTTTTTTGATTTTATCCATTTCATATTTCATCTTCTTTTTATAGCCTGGTTTTACCCTTTTAGGCTTGGAGACAAGCGTCTTTGCCTTCGCCTCGCCTGCTGTTTCCTTCTTCTTGCGGTTCTGTCTTCTGTTTCGCTCTTCTATTTCGGTAAATTCACCTTTTTTCAAGTCGATGTGTTTGAAAGTGATGCCCATCTTTTCCAGGCGAACCAGTGCATCTTCATCGCTCTGCTCGTAGATTGTCAATGCAACCCCTGATGACCCGGCACGCGCAGTCCTTCCGACCCTGTGGATATAAAAATCAAGGTCCGTTGGCAGCTCGTAGTTGATGACATGGCTGATGCCCTCGATGTCGATTCCTCTTGCAGCGAGGTCTGTCGCAACCAGGTACTGGAACTCAAGGTCCTTGATTTGCTTCATGACCCGTTTACGTTCCCTCGGACTGAGATCACCATGGATCCTGCCGACCTTCATGCCCTTTTGAATCAGACCATCCGCAATTTCATCCGCTTTTTTCTTTGTATTCGCGAATACAATCCCCAAATATGGATTGAATGCCAGCAATGCAGAGTGCACAAGGCCAATTTTATCCCGGTGCCTTGAAGGAAGGAGAATGTGTTCTATCTTCGCCGCTGTAGCTTGGTTAGGATCGATCTGGACGTATTTAGGGTTTTCCATGTACTTTTTCAAAAACGGTTTAAGTTTTTCAGGAATGGTAGCCGAGAATACGAGCATCTGAAGCTTTTCCGGCATGCGGGATGCAAATTGGTCGATGTCCTCGATGAATCCCATATCGAGCATCAAATCTGCCTCATCAATAACGAGGGTATTGGCTGTATGCACAAACAAAGCGTTTTCCTTCACGAGGTCGTTGATCCTGCCTGGCGTGCCAATCACGATTTGCGGCTGGGTCTTCAGCTTCTCGATGGTTCTTTGCTTATCCGTTCCGCCAATATAGCAGCGGGCAGTGATCTGCTCTCCCTCCGGAGCATGTTCAGCTATTTTAAGGACTTCATGATAAATCTGGTTGGCAAGTTCACGAGTCGGTGCCGTGATGACTGCCTGTACTTCATTGCGCGAAGGATCAAGCTTGTCCATGATCGGCAGGACATAGGCATGCGTCTTTCCCGTCCCTGTCTGTGATTGACCGATCGCGCTGTCACCTTTCAGCACAGTCGGGATCAGACGTTCCTGAATCTCAGTCGGCTCGTAAAAGCCTAATTTATTGATTGCATCTATAATGAACGGCTTCAGTTCATAACGTGTAAATTTCGTTTCACTCATTGAAAATCTCCTTTTTTTCCCCTGTCCCGCAAGTGTTTCCGGGATTACAGCCTGTTCCGTAAGCTGTTCTTTTTCAGGTTCATCCTGTAATTATAATAAAGATTGCAGAAAATCTCCAATCAGTACTATCTTAACCTTTCCTATGAAAAAAACAAACCTGTTTCATTACATACTTTTTCCTTAAACCATTCCGGACTTCCCGCATAGTCTAATAGGAGAAGATATATTGGGAAAGGAGGGGTCTCAATGCTACAAGGACCCCATATGAATCCACGCGGAATGCCGAATCGCTTTCAAGGCCCCCGCATGATGGGAGGGCCGGGGATGGGCCAGCGTCAGATGTATTCCAATCCATTCGCCCAAGGCCCAATGATGCCGCCAGGCCAGATGCCGCGAATGGGGGGCAGGAATATGCGCTCAAGCCAGGGAGGCGGACTGCTCTCGAAGATATTGGGAAGAGGCACCGGCCAGCAAAATGGTCCAGCAGGTTTCTTAACTGGAGCCAATACAGCGACACGGGGAGCCGGCTCAGGCGGCGGAATCCTTAAATCACTCGCTGACCCATCCGCACTGAGCGGGTTTCTTACAAACACGCAAAAGGTATTAGGCACGGCACAGCAGTTCGGTCCGATGATCCAGCAATATGGTCCGCTTGTCCGCAATCTGCCATCGATGTGGAAACTTTATCGAGGATTGAAGGATCTTCCGGATGCAGATGAACAAACAACTGAAGCGGAGACAAATCAGCCAGAAAAGAACAAGAACGAAAACAAGAGTAAGAGCAAGAGTAAGAACAAGAAGAAGCCAGTGAAAGCCGAAAACACAGCTGTATCAGACAAACCAGCCCAAAAGCAGAACGGGGCATCAACACCAAAACTTTTCATTTAGTCTGAAGAATAGTTAATTCTTCCTTCCGGAAATCCTCTTTTGTAATCTTTCTATAAGTCTTATATAATAAAAGAAAGAATCAGAGGTATTCTTAGGAGGATGACTCAATGAATGTAATTAAAATTTCGCCGCGCGGCTATTGCTACGGCGTTGTCGACGCAATGGTCATTGCCCGCAATGCTGCATTGGATAAAAGCTTGCCGCGACCTATATATATACTGGGAATGATTGTCCATAACAAGCATGTTACCGATGCATTTGAAGAAGAAGGCATCATCACTCTGGACGGAAACAACCGTAAGGAGATCCTCGAAAAAGTTGAGGGCGGGACAGTTATTTTCACTGCGCATGGAATCTCCCCTGAGGTCAGGGAGCTTGCCAGGAAAAAAGGGCTGGTATCGATTGATGCTACATGTCCGGATGTCACGAACACCCATAACCTGATTCGCGATAAGGAAAAAGAAGGCTGCGAAGTCATTTACATTGGCAAAAAAGGGCATCCAGAGCCAGAGGGTGCCGTTGGCGTTGCTCCCGGAATCGTCCATCTTGTAGAAACAGAAGCTGATGTGGAAGCATTGAATTTACATGCTGAGAAATTGATTGTTACCAATCAAACAACCATGAGCCAGTGGGACGTTGCCGAGATTATGGAAAAAGTAAAAGAAAAGTATCCACACGCAGAGGTGCACAGAGAAATCTGCATGGCAACACAGGTACGGCAGGAGGCCGTGGCAGAGCAGGCGAAAGAAGCGGATGTCCTGATTGTCGTGGGTGATCCAAAGAGCAATAACTCCAACCGCCTTGCCCAGGTATCACAAGAAATCGCCAGTACTAAAGCCTATCGGATTGCCGATATTACCGAACTTGAAATTGATTGGATCAAGGATGCCGAAACAGTAGCCGTCACTTCCGGCGCATCGACTCCGACACCAATCACAAAAGAAGTCATCACTTTCCTTGAACAGTTTGACCAGGAAAACGAAGCAACCTGGGTAAAAGAGAAAAAGGTGCCACTCTCTAAAATTCTGCCGAAGGTTAAGAAAACCGAAGCAAGTGTATAAGATGAAAGCAGCCCGAAAGAATTCGGGCTGCTTTTTTGGTACGAGAGGCTACTGCTTCCGACTTCCATTCTGGATTTGGGTTAGCTCCTAGTTCTGCAAAAGATGCATTAGATAAAAGTAAAAGGGTCAGTGTCAATTTCTGAAGCCAAGAACTGGACATCATACCCTTTTTCCTTACAGAGCCTTTCCATGACGCTGGCGGTTCCTTTTTTCATGATTTTTTCAACATTATGTCCGGGATCAATCATGTTCAAGCCGTCCATCAGTGCGTCATGTGCAGTGTGATAATAGATATCGCCTGTTATGTACACATCAGCTCCCCGGAACTTTGCCTGAGTGAAGTACTTATTCCCGTCACCGCCAAGGACAGCTGCTTTTTTCACTTTAGCATTCAAGTCCCCGACTACTCGCACTTTGTTGACACCAAGCGCTTCCTTCACAAAGTTTGCATAATCTCCCAGGGTTGTCTCCTCGACTTTTCCGATTCTGCCCAGTCCAAGCTGTTCTCCGCTATTCTCCAGTCTATATACATCATAGGCGACCTCTTCATAAGGGTGCGCTTTGATCATAGCCTGGATTACCTTCTTTTCGATACTCTGCGGAAAAACCGTTTCAATCCGGACTTCATTAACTGCTTCAAGCTTTCCCTGTTCGCCGATATGAGGGTTCGTGTTTTCCCCGGGCAGGAATCGTCCCTTTCCTGAGGCTGTGAAGGAACAATGTCTATAATCACCGATCGCCCCTGCCCCTGCATTTCCTAATGCCTCACGGATTTGCTCTGCATTTTCCTCAGGTACAAAAACAACCAGTTTTTTCAGCTGGTCTTCATAAGTCGGAACCAGTACCTGGGGATCCTTAAGGCCAAGTGCCTCCGCAAGCAGGTCATTCACTCCGCCTTTTGCGACATCAAGATTTGTATGTGCAGCATAAACCGCGATGTCATGTTTGATCAGCCTGGCAATCATTCTGCCTGCCGGTGTGTCCGTCGCGATTTTTTTCAATGGCCGGAAAATCGGCGGGTGGTGGGCAATGATTAACTGAACATTCTTTGTGATCGCCTCTTCTACCACTTCCTCTGTAACATCGAGAGCGATCAGGACATTTTCAACCGGCTGGTTCAATGCCCCAATTTGCAGGCCAATCTTGTCGCCTTCCATCGCGAAGGCTTTGGGTGAAAATTGTTCGAAAAGCTGGATCACTTCATGCCCATTTACTTTTTTCACTGGAACGCCTCCTCTGCCATTTTAAGTTTCTTCTCTAATTCCCTCTTCTTGCTTTCTGTTTCTTCATTTTGTACAGCTTCATCCAGCTGCTTTAATATCCGCTGCCAATTTTTTATCTCTGCGTTCCATTTTTCCATGAATATTGCAGATTTTTCCCTCAATAAAATTGGGCCAAACAGAATGCCATTTTCGAGATTGAAGCCCTGATATGCTTTTAATGGTTCGCCTTTTTCGGCAACAAGGATTTCGTAGATCTTTCCATCTTCTTTCAGGATTTCTTCTTCTACAAGCTCCCATCCGTTGTCAATCAGCCACCTGCGCACTGCAAAGCTTCCCACATTTGGCTGTAACACCAGCCTGGTGACTCCTTCGAGCTTCGATTTCCCTTTTTCCAAAATAGATGAGATCAATGTTCCGCCCATGCCGGCAATCGTAATGCAATCCACTTCTCCTGGATCAATCACTTCGAGTCCGTCACCCTTACGGACGGTGATCCAGTCTGTTAGATTTTCCTCTCGAACCTGCTCAAGGGCAGATTGGAACGGTCCATTGGCGACCTCTCCTGCAATGGCCTTCGGAACGGCCCCCTTTTTAACTACATAACAAGGAAGATAGGCATGATCGGAGCCGATATCGGCAAGCCTGGCACCTTGCGGAATATTGTTTGCAACGGCATTCAGCCGGTCTGAGAGCTTTTCAGCATTCATAAAAGTCACCTACTAAATCATATTTTACTTTTATAAGTATATGAAAACCGCCCGCCCCTTGTCCAATCATCGAAAAAAGCTGACGGCAGAGAACTGGATTGCGGACTATTTAAAATAGTAAAGGCCCTCTGCAAAAAGCAAAGAGCCTTTAAAAAATTACTTCAATTCTTTTACGATCCATTCAGCCATTTGTTCTTCCTTGCCTGCAGCCATTCCAGGAGGCATGTTGCCTTTACCATTTGTCAGAATGTCTTTGATTTCGTCTTTGGAGTACTTGCTGCCTACACCTTTTAGCGCGGGACCAGATACACCTTCATACTGGTTGCCGTGGCAGCCTGCACAAGTTTGCTGGTAAAACTCCTCTGGGTTCACTTCAGCAGTTTCTTCGGTCTTTCCGCCGCCTTCTTTTTCCTTCGTAAGATCCTTAGCGTCACCAAGACCTTTGAAAGAAAGCAGGAACATCAAGCCGATCCCCATTACCATGATCAATACAAACGGGATAATTGGATTACGATTCATCATATACCCTCCTTTATGTACAACATCAACTAAATAATGATTTCACACAGATATTATTTTACTTGAAAAACGTTTACAGGGAAAGTAAAAAAGCAAACTTTGTCACACATGTTCACAATTTAGACAAAAAACTCCATCAATTGATGAA
Source organism: Mesobacillus sp. AQ2 (assembly GCF_030122805.1). NCBI lineage: Bacteria > Bacillati > Bacillota > Bacilli > Caryophanales > Bacillaceae > Mesobacillus > Mesobacillus sp. AQ2. Next base: position 3,336,944 of record NZ_CP126080.1, read on the forward strand.
GTTTTGATGATTAAGGCATATTTAGGTTTCCCTTTTAGCAGCCAATTAATCTTGCAATCACCATTCTTTGGACTTCAGATGTTCCTTCGCCAATCTCCAGCAATTTCGCATCCCGCATATAGCGCTCGACCTCATACTCCCGCATATATCCGTATCCACCATGAATCTGTACAGCCTGGTCAGCAACTTCCATCGCGATTTCTGAAGCATATAGCTTACACATCGAAGCTTCCTTCGAGAACGGACGTTTCTGGTCCTTCAGCCATGCCGCCTTATAGACCATATTGCGTGCAAGTTCAATTTTCATTGCCATGTCAGCAAGCTTGAACTGGATTGCCTGGAACTGGGAAATCGATCTTCCAAATTGCTGTCTTTCCTTTGCATATTTCAAAGCCTTTTCATAAGCAGCCTGTGCTACTCCCACTGCCATAGCACCAATGCCAATCCTGCCGCCATCAAGTGTCACAAGGAATTGCTTGAAGCCTTCCCCTTTCTTTCCAAGCAGGTTTTCAACCGGGACATGGACATCCTCCATCACCAGCTGTGTTGTATTCGAGGCATTCAGGCCCATTTTTTCATAATTATCGATGACAGTGAAGCCAGGTGCATCTGTAGGCACAATAATTGCACTGATTTCTTTTTCTCCATCCTTATTGCCTGTGATGGCAGTCATTGCAAGATGTTTGGCATAACTTGCATTAGTGATAAAGTTCTTGCTTCCATTGATGATGTATTCACCATCCACTTCTTTGGCTGTAGTCTGTGTCCCGCCTGCATCCGAGCCAGCATTAGGTTCAGTAAGCCCAAATGCGCCCAAAGATTCACCTGTACAAATAGGTGTCAGGTATTTCTGCTTTTGTTCTTCTGTGCCGAATAGGTTAATAGGAGCTCCGCCAAGGGATATATGTGCTGAATAAGTAATGCCGGTGGAAGCACATGCCCTGCTCAACTCCTCGGTTACAATGGCAAAGCTGACCGTATCAGCGCCTGCTCCACTATATTCCTCAGGGAAAGGCAGCCCGAGCATACCGAGTTCACCCAGCTTCTTAAAAATTTCTGTCGGAAACTGTTTCGTTTTATCCCTCTCAATCGCTCCAGGAGCTACTTCTTCCTCGGCAAATTCTCTAATCGTCCTTTTAATCATCGCCTGTTCTGATGTTAAATCAAAATTCATTTCCATCCCCCTCAAGACATTGAATGCGTTTACATTCTACATTATAAAGGTGAACAGACAATTTTCTCAACATTTAAAAACTTTTAAATTTTGAATTATTATATGAATATAGCAACTAGCAGGACAATTAATCCTGCAATTCCCGAAACTTTGAATGACACCATCTTCCACTTCATGCCTGCAGCAAGCCATAACAGACAGTTGAGAGCAGTGATCAAATAGAGAATAGCATGTTTGTCTGGAAATAGTATTTCACCCGCCTGAATGGATGTGATCAATAAGAGGAGTCCCGAAGATAGCAAAATGACTAAATCAAGATAAGAATTCTTCAGCATATAAACAGCGATTAAAACGGATGTTATTCCAAAAAATATTGTCAAACCGATTTGCAAAAAAAGGGACAATTCAGTAAAATAAAATAAAAAAACTGAAAGCGATAACAATCCAATCAAAATTATCCTAAGAAGATTCAAAGGTCTATGGCTATTTTTGCTGATTGGCTCCCCCTCTGAACCTCCTTCAGTATATAGGTTCAGGAGAAAGTCACAATAATGATCCGGCAGCAGCCTGCTTTCTTTCCAGTATTTGATTTCATTCGTAATGATTTTCCTGCGATGGTCATCCATTTATCGGCACATCCTGTCTCAAACATTTATACAGAAAAAAAGGAATAATTTACTCTTATTTTAAAAAGTAAATTATTCCTTGGCAATCCTATTCTAAAAAGTCTTTTAATCGCTTGCTTCGGCTAGGGTGTCTTAGCTTACGCAGAGCCTTAGCCTCGATCTGACGGATCCGTTCGCGTGTAACCCCGAAAACTTTACCTACTTCTTCAAGCGTACGTGTGCGCCCGTCATCCAGGCCGAAACGCAATCTCAGGACGTTCTCTTCACGGTCTGTAAGCGTATCTAGGACATCCTCCAGCTGTTCCTTCAGCAGCTCATATGCTGCGTGTTCTGAAGGAGATGTAGCATCCTGGTCTTCAATGAAATCTCCAAGGTGTGAATCATCCTCTTCACCGATTGGTGTTTCAAGTGAGACCGGCTCCTGGGCGATTTTAAGGATTTCACGGACTTTTTCTGGTGAAAGGTCCATATCTTCACCAATTTCTTCAGGTGTTGGTTCGCGTCCTAAGTCCTGCAGGAGCTGTCTTTGCACACGGATCAATTTGTTGATTGTTTCGACCATATGGACAGGGATCCTGATTGTCCTCGCCTGGTCAGCGATCGCACGAGTGATAGCCTGGCGAATCCACCAGGTAGCATAGGTACTGAACTTGAACCCTTTTCGGTAGTCGAATTTCTCAACTGCCTTGATCAAGCCCATATTCCCTTCCTGAATCAGGTCAAGGAATAGCATGCCTCTGCCTACATAGCGTTTCGCAATACTTACGACAAGTCGAAGGTTTGCTTCAGCAAGCCGTCTTTTCGCTTCTTCATCGCCCTGCTCGATTCTTTCAGCGAGGTTGATTTCTTCCTCTGCAGAAAGAAGGTCTACTCGGCCAATTTCCTTCAGGTACATTCTTACCGGGTCATTAATTTTGACACCGGGAGGAACACTTAAATCATTCAGGTCGAATTCTTCATCGTCCTTGGCAAGCTGTTTGATGTCCGGATCTTCCTCTTCATCACTTTCGCCGACAAGTTCAATTCCCTGTTCACCGAGGAATTCGTAAAACTCATCCATTTGATCGGAATCCAGTTCGAAGCTTGAAAGCCTCTCTGCAATATCATCATAAGCAAGGACACCTGTTTTCTTGCCCAGTGCCGTTAACTGGTCTTTCACTTGTTCAACTGTCACTTCATTTTCGGTGACTTCTTTAGAACGGGCTGACTTTTCAGCCATATGTCCCCCTCCTTCCAAAAATCAAAAACAATCAGCATAAGCTTTATAATGTCTTGCGCAATTGGATAATCTCTGTTGCGATTGCCGCAGCGCGCAAAATGTCGTTTTGACGTTCTGCCTGTTTTTGTTCTGCCATTTTTTCCTTTATTTTTAACATTTTTTGATAATTCAAGACCTGCTTGATATAATCAGATAATTCCTGATCGCTGATTTCCTCGTTCAGAGGCATCATCTCAATATCAGCAACAACCCTTTTTAGCTTATTATCCTGAAGATAATTTAAGAACGCACTTGGATCAGGGTCATGTCCTTTTTCATAGTATGCAAATAAATAAGTAATAATAGCCTGGTGTTCATCAATATTCATCATGCTTCCTGCCAGCATTCCCTGGACCTTGTAGGTGACGTCTGCGTCTCTCATCATATGGAAGATCAGCCGTCTCTCAGCCGTATGGTATGCCGGCTTAAGCTCTGCTTTCCTTGTATAGGCCGCTGGTCTTGTTTCGGGACGTGGCTGGTTTTGTTTTCTGGGAGCTGAAGCCTGTTCCAACTGGTTAAGCTGTTGGATCAGAGCATCAAGCGACAGCGAGAATTCATTTGCCAGCTGACGCAGATACAAATCTTTTTCTACTGCCTTATCAAGTTTGCTGATTTCTTTAAGTACTTCTTCGATATATTGAAGGCGATCTCCTTCATTCTGAAGGTTTTTTCCTCGACGGTAATATAGTAATTTAAATGCCATCAAAGTGGAGCTGGACCCAATAATATCGTTCCTGAACTTTTCTTCGCCATGCATCTTTATGAAATCGTCCGGGTCCATCCCGTCCGGCATGGTCGCTACCCTGACAGCGAACCCTGCCTTCGACAGCATGTTAGAGGCCCTGAATGCCGCTTCAATACCGGCTTTATCCGAGTCATAACATAGCGTTACAGCCTGCACATTTCTTTTGAGCAAGGAAATATGCTCTTCGGTCAACGAAGTCCCCATCGTGGCGACTCCGTTTTCTACCCCTGCACGGTTGGCGGAGATGACATCCGCGAATCCCTCGAATAGAACAGCTTGCTGCTGTTTCCGGATCGAGCCGCGCGCAAGATGAAAATTATATAAAATTTTACTTTTATTAAAGATCTGCGTCTCGGGACTATTCAAATATTTGGGCTCTTCGTCCCCCATTGCTCTCCCTGAAAACGCAATCGTATTACCCTGATGGTCCAGGATTGGGAACATAATCCTGTTCCGGAACCTGTCAAAGTATGTCCCATCGTTTTCCCTCTGGATGACCAATCCTGCCTTAGCCATCACCCCAGGCGAAAAACCTCTTTTTTCAAGAAGTTTCACTGCAAAATCCCAGGACGGCAATGCATAGCCTATTTGGAACCTGTCTATAGATTCCTCGGTGAATCCCCTATTCAGAAGGTACTCCAGGGCATCCTGGCCCTCTTTTGTGTTTACCAGCAAATGATGGTAGAATTTACGCAAGAGTTCATGCGCGTCGATCATTTGCTTCGAACCTTCAGGCAATTGCGGATTCCTGCTGGCTGTTGTGCCTTCTAGCTTCAGTTCAATATTTGCCAATTCGGCAAGTTTTACTGCAGCTTCCTGAAAAGACAGTCCATCGATATCCATCAGGAATGAAAACACATTCCCTCCAGCTCCACAACCAAAGCAGTGGTAAATCTGCTTGTCAGGTGAAACCGAAAATGATGGGGAATTTTCTCCATGAAATGGACAAAGCCCAAAATAATTCCGGCCCTGCTTTTTCAATTGGACATAATCACCAATGACATCGACTATTTCAACCGCCTGCCGGATTTCATTTACTTTTTCCTCGGCAATCCTCTCTGCCATATGCATGACCCCATATTAGTTGTGATTCCTTGAACATATCTTAAAATTCGACAAAAGCATGTTCAATTCCTTCATGAATTTTTCTCTGTCTTTTTCGGTGAAAGGTTTTGGGCCTTTCCCGTAAAAACCCTGCCTCCTGGCCTTGGCAGAAATATGCCTAAGCTCAAGTGCAGTCTGGATTCCTTTTTCTTCGTATAAACTTCCCCTCGGGGAGATTGTGTAAACCCCTTTCGCAATGAGTGTAGATGCAAGCCCAATGTCTTGCGTCACTGCAAAATCACCTTTCTTAACGTGATTCATTAAATAAAGGTCTACAGCCTCCTTATAGGAATCGACAAAAACCCAGTTCTGCCCCTGAAGATCATTCTTCATATGAGCGTATGAAGCCACAAAAACAGCTTCGATGGAAAACTTCGAAGCAATTTCGACAATTTCCTTTATGACCGGGCAAGAGTCTGCATCCACAAAAAGGGACTGACTGTTGATTTCACTAGTATTAATTCTACATCACTCCGCATATTCCTTCTTCAGGAATGTATTTTTTACAGGGAATTTTGTCGAATTTTTTCGCGGTCTACATCTTGACAACTGATAGTAAATAGTTTATTCGTAATCTGTCAAGTCTAAACCTAAACAGATACATTTTTATCACAATTTTTTATTATAGTATAAGAACGCCTATTTTTCCATTATTTTTTCTCGAAAATCATCAGTGTTTAGAAGTGGAAGCTGAGGTGCGCGAAATTTTCGAGAACAAAATGGCTTCATAAAAAGAATGCTCTGTTAAACAAGACTGTTGATTCTTAATCCAGCCACTTAGTTGTCCTCAGGGTGGCGCTTAACCCGCAGGACAATGAGAAACTTCCACGAACTTGTCCACGAACGAAGAAAATACGTAAACCTTTTCGAGGAGTCTCCGCGCTGCACTAAATTAACAGGACATAAAATTTAACAGAGCAAAAAGAAAGCACATACAAAATATGTGCTAATTGCCTATCTGCCTGTTTCGGACGGTATGGAGGATGACATTGGCCGTTTCTTCTACGGCTTTATTTGTCACATCGATTACTGGGCATCCGATTTTTTCAACAATTCCGTCAAAATACTGTATTTCTTCTTTTATTCTCTCGATATTGGCATAAATTGCCTGGTCATTCAATCCAAGGGAAATCAGTCTTTCTCGCCTGATCTGGTTTAACTTATCAGGCGTAATTCTAAGGCCAAAGCATTTTTCCTTTGGAACAAGGAATAATTCTTCCGGAGGATCAACTTCAGGTACAAGCGGCACATTCGCCACTTTGTATCGCTTATGGGCCAGGTATTGTGATAAAGGCGTCTTGGAAGTTCTTGAAACCCCCACAAGGACGATATCTGCTTTAAGTATGCCCCTTGGGTCGCGGCCGTCATCGTACTTAACCGCAAACTCGATGGCTTCGACTTTCTTGAAGTAATCTTCGTCAAGTTTACGGACAAGACCAGGTTCATATAATGGTGTCTCGCCGCTAACTACCTGGATCTGCTGCATGAGCGGACCTATGATGTCGCATGCATAAATTCCCTCTTTACTGGCAGACTCCTGCAAATAATCGCTGATTTCAGGCTTAACCAATGTGTAAGCGATCATTCCGTCATCATGCTTGGCCATGGAGATGACTTCATCGATATGTATTTTATCCTCAACATAAGGAAATCTTTTTAGAGATACATCCAAATGTTCGAATTGGCTGATGGCAGCCTTTGTCACGAGCTCTGCTGTCTCGCCGACAGAGTCAGAAACCACATAAATAATAGGTGTTTTATTCATTCTCCAATCAACCCCTTCTCCGCCTTGATTCTTATTCTTCTCCCAAGGCAACAAAAGCCTTTGTAATGTTTGTCTTTGTCAATCTTCCAACAATCTCATATCCTTCATCTGTATCCTTGATGATCGGCAGGGCATCAATCTGTTTTTCAATTAATTCCTTTGCAGCATCAATCAGCAGATCATCCCGCCTGCAAACTGTTATATTCGGCATCCTTGTCATGATGATATTCACTGGCAGCGTGGACAGCTCCTGATTCCCGATGCTTGCCCTCAATAAATCTTTCCGGGACAGCACACCTACGAGTTTCGAAGTCTTATCTACCACGAATAATGTACCTACATCCTCAAGGAACATCGTAACAATCGCATCATAGACAGATACATTTTCAGGGACGACGACCGGAATGGACTGATAATCCCTGACAAGGATTTTTTTAAGATTCTCAGAAAGCAGCTGATTACCGGATTTTCCGGTATAGAAGTACCCGACTCGAGGTCTGGCATCCAAATATCCCGCCATCGTCAGGATGGCAAGATCAGGCCTGAGGGTAGCTCTGGTCAGATTAAGTTTTTCTGCTATATGTTCTCCGGTGATCGGTCCGTTATCCTTTACGATTTGCAGGATCTGCTCCTGTCGTTTATTCAGTTCGATTGTCCTCACCACCCATCGGGATTTTCTATTTATCCCGTATTCTTGGTTTTCAGCTTTTCCGAGATAGCCTCATTAGCTGACACTGAGGATTTATGTATTACAGGTTTCCCGAAAAAAGCTTAATAAGATTATTATATACTACATGAGGTAACCAAAAGAAAGAATTTTTATAACCTTCTTATCAATCTAATGACTTTTTCTCTTCTCACAGATCATACCTAATAAAAAAGTACTTATTAGAGTGCCTTCCCATGCAGGAAGGCACTCTTTCAGTTCACCGATCTGTTTCTGTGAATAAAGCATGCTATTTTACGACGATATCATTCACCTTGCCAAGTTTCATGATCAGAACCGCTAGTGCTGCCATTTGATTCAGGCGATTTTCCCGGACATCAGGGTTTTCTGCCATAACCATGGTATGCTCAAAATAATCATTGATTTCCGGCTTGATTTCAGCCAGCAGCTGATAATAGGAAGCTGCATCCATTCCATCTTCAGCCTTCTTGCCGAGTTGAAGATACTTTTCATATAACTTTTGCTCATACTCATTTTCGAAGCGTTCCGGTTCGATTTCACCAAGCACTTCTTTCTTGCTGGCAATATTCAAGACCCGGCTCAATGCTTCCATATTTTCCTTAAAGTCTTCCTTGCCGCTGGCATCCTGAAGTGCCGCTGCTTTATCCATAAGGGCAGAAACGATACCAATTTCCCCGCCAAGTACGGCATCGATGAGATCGTAGCGGATTCCCCGCTCCTGCAGCATGTGCTTGACTCTCAGCTTAAAGAACTGGATAAGGTCATGGTATACCTCTTCTTCAGAGCGCTTGCCGATTCCTGCTTCAGACACAAGGTTAAGCGATAAGCCGACAAGGTTTTCAAGGGTGATGTCCCACTTCTTTTCCATAAGCGTCTGGACAATACCTGCCGCCTGTCTCCTTAATGCATAAGGATCCTGTGAGCCGCTTGGAATGATGCCAAGTGAGAAAAACGCAACAATCGTGTCAAGTTTATCGGCGATTGCAACCAGTGCACCTGCAGGTGATCCTGGAATAGAGTCATCCGCATTGCGAGGCATATAATGCTCGTTGATTGCAGTTGCCACATCCCGGCTTTCGCCTTTTTGCAAAGCGTATTTTTCTCCCATTATTCCCTGAAGTTCCGGGAATTCGTAGACCATCTGTGAAACCAGGTCGAATTTGCTGATTTCCGCTGCTCTGTCTGCGGCGCTTACGATCTCAGGTGCAAAATCCATTCTTTCAGCAATCAATCTGACAAGCTTGCGGACACGATCTGATTTTTCAGCGATTGTGCCGATTTCTTCGTGATAGACAATATTCTTTAATTTTTCTAAAGCTGATTCGATCTGCATTTTTTGATCTTCTTTATAGAAAAACGCAGCATCAGCCAATCTTGCTCTTAATACTTTTTCATTTCCGCGGGCCACTTTTTCGATATGGAGGTGGTCACCGTTCCTGACAGTGATGAAATGAGGAAGAAGCTCCCCTTCTGCTGACTTGACAGGGAAATATCTCTGATGCTCCTTCATGGATGTGATCAGGACTTCACTCGGGATTTCGAGGAATTCTTCTTCAAAACGGCCATATAAGGCTGTTGGATATTCGACCAGATTATTGACCTCTTCCAGCAAGTCTTCATCTACTGGGATTACCCATCCGTTTTCTTCCTCAATTTTTTCAAGCTGGGAAGTAATCGCGTCTTTGCGCTTTTGTGCATCTGCGACCACATACTGGCCCAATAATACTTCTTCATATTCTTCAGGAGCTGATAACTGAATTTCCCCTTCTCCAAGAAAGCGATGGCCTCTTGTCGTACTGCCTGTTTGAACACCGGCTATTTCAAAAGGAATGATGTCGTTGCCGAACATAGCCACAAGCCATTTGATCGGGCGGACATAACGAAGTTCAAGATCTGCCCAACGCATGTTTTTCGGAAAGGTCAACCCTGTGATAATCGCTTTTAACTCAACAAGAAGATCAAAGGTTTCCTGCCCCTTGATAAATTTCTTTACATGGGCATACTCTACGCCGTTGATTTCCTTGAAATAAATATCTTCGACCGTCATTCCCTGTCCGCGTGTGAAGCCCATTGTTGCCTTGGACCACTTGCCATCCTCAGTTAAAGCGATCTTTTTCGCAGGTCCTTTTGCCTCTTCCTCGCTGTCCTCCTGACGCTCATCGACATTCGCGACAAGCAAGGCAAGCCTGCGAGGTGTCGAGAAGATGCTGATGCCCTCAAATCCAATATTATTTGTATTCAGCCAGTTCTCTACTTTGGAAGCCAGCTGGTTAATGGAGTCGGTAATGAATCTTGCAGGCATTTCTTCAAGACCGATTTCAAGCAATAAATTCCGTTTAGTCATTTTTAACCTGCTCCTTCCTTTTAATGATTGGGAAGCCCAGTTTCTCTCTTTCTTCATAAAAAGTCTTCGCAACTTTCTTGGCAAGGTTGCGGATACGGGCAATATAACCCGTTCTTTCTGTTACGGAAATAGCACCGCGCGCATCAAGAATGTTAAAAGTATGCGAACACTTCAGGACATAATCATAGGCAGGATGGACAAGCCCTTCATCCATCTGGCGATTCGCTTCCTTTTCGTAAATATTGAAAAGGTTGAACAGCATATCTTTGTCAGAAGTTTCAAATGTATACTTGGAATGCTCATATTCAGGCTGACCGAATATGTCCCTCACTGTAAAACCGTTTGTCCACTCAAGGTCAAAAACATTTTCTTTATCCTGGATATAAGACGCAAGGCGTTCGATTCCGTAAGTAATTTCAACAGATACTGGTTTGCAGTCAAGCCCGCCTACCTGCTGGAAATAGGTGAATTGGGTGATTTCCATTCCATCCAGCCATACTTCCCAGCCAAGACCAGCGCAGCCAAGTGACGGGTTTTCCCAGTTATCTTCTACAAAACGGATATCATGTTCCAGCGGATCAATTCCGAGCGCTTTCAGGGAATCCAGGTAAAGTTCCTGGATATTGTCTGGAGAAGGCTTCATGATCACCTGGAATTGATGATGCTGATAAAGCCTGTTCGGGTTCTCTCCGTAGCGGCCGTCTGCCGGGCGGCGTGATGGCTCTACATAAGCGACATTCCATGGCTCAGGTCCAATTGCCCGCAAAAAAGTATATGGGCTCATCGTTCCTGCCCCTTTTTCGGTGTCATAAGCCTGCATAAGGACGCATCCCTGTTCAGACCAGTGTTTTTGCAGTGTTAAAATCATGTTTTGGATATTCATCTTTACACCTCCGGAAAATTTTCAGTTCAAGTTTATGGATCGATTATCTTTACAACAAAAAAACTCCCGCCCCCTATGCATCGTTTTCATGCATAGGGACGAGAGTTTACCCGCGGTTCCACCCTATTTGCTGCCAGAAAGCAGCCACTTTAAAAGTGATGTCGCTCCGGAACGCCTTCCTTACTTTCTGCCACCCGGCTCACACCATACCCGGACTCGCTAATGCAGAGGGAGTTAAGTACTCTTTTCCTTCACAGCAACATATGTAATTGTCATTAAAAATCTGAGAAAGCTATTGATTTGAATAATAGCGAAAAGATTCAGCAATGTCAATAGTTAAAGGCGGTCCCTGAATGAATCCATTTGGTCCAGAAACTTTCTTGTTTTTAGATAAAGACCTGAATATTCATCATAGTATGCGGAAATGACCTTTTTCAATTCAGCTTTTGTTTCTGGTTTGACCGAAATATTGCCCAGCCGGCTTAAGTCCAGCAGATAAAAAAGCCGCAGCAGCCTGACTGTGCCAGGAGAGATTTTAATCCTGTACGGATCCGTTTCAAAGCACCGATGGCACAGGAGCCCTCCCTCTCTGATTGAAAAGTGGAACTCTCCTTCTGTGCTGCCGCAATTTGTACACCTGTCCAGAACCGGATACAGTCCCTGGACATTGAGCATTTTCATTTCATAGATAAATGTGAGGATTTCCATATCATAGCCCTCATTCATATAGTTGAGGGTCTGAAGGAGCAATTCGAACATAAAAGGATTCGATTTTTTATCCTCAGTCACTTTATCCGTCAAATCTACAACATAACTGGCATGGGCTGTCAGAAAAATATCCTCCCGGATTGACCGCATGGATGAAATCATCTCTCCCTGCTGCAATCCGCCCAGTCCTGAGCTTGCCTGGAAAAGATAGTGGCCATACGCAAAAAGCTGGGTGACGGCAGCGAGCCTGCTGCTGGGCTTTTTCGCACCTCTTGCCATCACACCAACTTTTCCGAATTCCCTGGTATATAAAGTTACAATTTTATTGTTCTCGCCATAATCAGTTGTCCTAATGACAATGCCTTCGCATTTCTGCAGCATCTGTTGTCACCATCCATTACTACAGACAAACCTATGAGATTGGAAAATCAATTTGTGCTAGTTCATCCTCCTGATAACCGGGTATTTCTTGATTGTCTTTCTCTAATTCCTTAAAGAGAAGATACGTGTCAATGTTACCTGTTTGCGAAAACACCTTCCAGGTAAAATCCAACATCGAAAACCCCACCTTTCATTTTTTCACTAGCAATGCATCTATCCCAAATCCTTATGAATATCATAGCCTGTCAATCAGATTTTCATGTTACGCAAAAATTGTAAATCCTGTTTATGAATAATATTTGGAATCCGTTAATATGTTATTGGTGGAGCATTTGCCAAACAGGCTTAATATTCGTCTTCCCTGAAACCGAAATCACGAAGCTGAGTGGCTTTGTTTCTCCAATCCTTCTGGACCTTGACCCATAACGCCAGGAATACCTTTGATCCAAGGAGGCTTTCGATATCATGACGGGCTCGTTTGCCAATCTCCTTCAGCATGCCTCCCTGCTTGCCGATGATGATTCCCTTCTGGGAGTCCCTCTCAACAATGATCGTTGCCATGACATGCACCATTTCCTTTTCAGGCTGGCGTTCCATTTTTTCGATCACGACAGCGAGTGAATGAGGAATTTCTTCCCTTGTCAGGTGCAACGCTTTTTCCCTGATCAGTTCAGAAACGATGAAGCGTTCCGGATGATCTGTTACCTGGTCGGCTGGATAGAACTGTGGTCCTTCCGGCATTTTTTCCTTGATTTGCTGAAGCAGCCGATCTATATTATTCCCTTCAAGCGCAGAAATCGGAACAATTTCTGCAAAATTGAATTTCTGCTGGTAGGACTCGATCAGTTTCAACAGCTCATCCGGATGAATAAGATCGATTTTATTGATGACAAGGAAAACAGGCGTCTTCACATTTTGGAGTTTTTCAATGATGAATTCTTCTCCGCGGCCATATCCTTCCTGGGCATTGACCATAAATAACACCAAATCGACTTCTTTTAAAGTATTTTGTGCAACCTTCATCATGAAATCGCCAAGACGGTGCTTTGGTTTATGGATTCCTGGAGTGTCGATGAAAATCAATTGTGAATCATCGAGTGTCAATACTCCCTGCACCTTGTTCCGGGTCGTTTGGGGCTTATCGCTCATGATCGCAATTTTTTGCCCGATTACCCTGTTAAGAAAGGTCGACTTTCCTACATTTGGCCTTCCAATGATTGATATGAATCCTGATTTGTGCGATTTATTATTTGAGTCTTGATTATTAAAGTTCATCCTGTAATTCCCTTCTCCACTTTATTTTAACTTATTTCCAGTGTGATTTCATCGTTTGTAGCGAAAATGAAATATAAATTTTTAAATTTTCTAAAAACATTCAAGCACTGTTTGTACACTGTGATGATATTTTACTCAAGTTCTTTCCTATTTTCAAATCGTTCTAACATGTAACTGGCTATTGTCGCGATAGGAGCCTTTTAAAAAGGCTCTTTTCTCAAACTTTGTTGCTATTGACTACTAAATTGGATTGAATGACCTAGTTTTCTTTATAAAATTCAAGCTTATTATGAGAAAAGAGCTTGCACAATTAAAAACGAACTGCAAAATTGCTTATAGCACGTTAAAATCGGCTTTAAGATTTTAACAACAATCTTTACGAAAACAGCCTTTAAAAAAGAAAAGTTGCCCTGTTCGGACAACTAACTGAACCATGCTGGAATTTTCGGCAAAAAGATGATCATACCAATAATGACGCTGGCAATCGCAAAAATGAGCACAGCACCGGCAGCAATGTCTTTCGCCTGCTTCGCAAGCGGATGGAATTCTTCTGTATACAAATCAACCGTTCTCTCGATTGCCGTATTCATCATCTCCAACGACACCATTCCGCCAATACACAGAATAATCGCAATCCATTCGTATTTGTTAATCTCAAAAATGAAGCCAGACAGAACGACGAAAACTGAAATACCGAAATGGATTTGTACATTTCGTTCCCTGGCTGCTGCTGCAATTCCTTCAAAACCAAATTTGAAGGAGGAAGTCAACGGATGCTTCCTCCGTTTATCAGCGTCCAAGGCCATATCCTTCGAGCAGTTCCCTTTGCCTGTCAAACATCTGTTTTTCATCATTTTCATTCATATGATCATAGCCCAATAAGTGGAGGAAACCATGGACTGTGAGAAAGCCAAGCTCTCTCATGAATGAATGGTTGTATTCCTCTGCTTGTTCCCTTGCCTTAGGAATGGAGATGATGATATCCCCCAGGATGCGGGGGATATCCTCCCCGACAATCTCCAATTCACCTTCGCCCATTTCCTCTAATGCGAAAGAAATGACATCTGTCGGCCGGTCTTTATCCCGATATTCCCTGTTGATTTCCTGAATGCGTTCATTTGAAACGAAAGTTACAGAAAGCTCGCTTCCGTCCTGGACATTCTCATTCACCGCAGCATGATTCAAAAGTTTTTCAATTTCAATCATCTGCTCTTCTGCCAATTCATTTGTTTCATCCAAAAAATCGATTTCTAAACTCATGCCTGCTTCACCTTCTGTTTATTCATTTCTGGATATTCAATTCTGGAATGAAAAATCCCCTTTAATGTCTCACATAAAGTATCAGCAACGTTGTCCAGCTCTTTTAAGGTGATATCACATTCACTCAGCTGGTCATCCTGAAGCCGGTCCCTGATAATGTTGTCGACCAGTGTTTCGATCTGCTCATGGGTTGGATGGTTCATCGATCGTACGGCTGCTTCGACACTGTCGGCAATTCCGATGACCGCAGACTCTTTTGTCTGCGGCTTTGGCCCTGGATAGCGGAAATCTTCTTCCTTCACTTCATGGCCATTTTGTTTTGCTTTATGATAAAAGAATTTCAGCAAAGTAGTCCCATGATGCTGCTCAGCGATATCAATTATCTCTTTAGGCATACGATGTTTGCGAAGCATCTCTGCGCCATCCGTCGCATGGGCGATGATGATATTTTTGCTTGTCAGCGCTGGCAATTTATCATGAGGATTATCGATATTGATCTGGTTTTCGATAAAAAACTGCGGGCGTTTCGTCTTCCCGATATCGTGATAATAGCATCCAACCCTTGCAAGAAGGCCATTTGCACCGATTGCCTCACATGCGGCTTCCGATAGATTGGCGACCATGACACTGTGATGGTATGTTCCCGGAGCCTCAGTAAGAATCTTTCTTAAGAGCGGGTGATTAGGATTGGACAGTTCAATCAGCCTTAAGGTAGAAAGAATGCCGAATCCCGCTTCAAAAAACGGCAGCAGACCAATTGTCAGTACAGCCGAGACAATTCCGGAAACGAACGCGGCAGTAATATAAAACCCATATTCCAATCCAGAATACTGGCTATTCCTCAGGAACAAAATTGAAAGAATGACAATAAGGTTGATCACCGAGACAAATAAACCTGCCTGGAGTATTTTGGACCTCCGATTCTGTTTTTGCAAAAACAGGATCGCCGCCAAACCGCTCAATAAAATATAAATTCCCAGGGAGACATTCAATGTCCCGGTAATGCCTTCGTTGAATATGATCGTGCCGATCACCGCAAGAATGGCCACCTGCAGCAGGGCAAGCCTTTCGTTGATCAGGATCTTGATCAGCATCGCTCCCATAGCTGCAGGGAAAATATATCCAATCTCGGAGTATTCAAATTCATCGAACAGGCTGACCAGTTTCATCAATAAAATCGCGGTAATAAAAATAATACTGAAAATCAACAGGTTCTTTTGTTTTTTATCAGCGTTTTCCATTTCATTAAAAACGACATAAAGTCCAAACAAGGTTAATGCAGTAAGCATCCCTAGCCCGATGAACGGCTTATATGAATTTTCACTTTCCAGCAGGCCGACCAGTTGCAGTTTCTTATAGATATCCCTGCTGATCAGTTGTCCCTCATCCACGAGAATTTGACCTTCAAGAATCCTCACTGGTTCCACACTATCCATTGTCTGCTGGCGCAGGTCCTCGGTAGCTTCAGGATCATAAAATTCATTCTGGACGACAGCATAACGGCCAATTTCGATGACAGCCCTTTTCAAGCTGCCGTTTAGACTGGTATACTTCAATTCTTCCTCAACATTCAATTTTGCATTCTCCACTTCATCCGCGGGAACACTATGCTTCATTGTATTATTGATCGCCGTGACGGTGAGGTCCTTTGCAGCTTGCAGTTCTTCCTTTGGGGCTTGCAGTAAAGCAATGAATACGTCATCTGAAAGACTCTTCGTTTCACTGTCGGTCAATTTGGTTTTCAGCTTTTCGATTTTCTCCTCAATCGTCGGGACCTGAGGTGCGGAAACGTCTTTCCCATCCGCCTCGGCGGCTGTCTTCTGTTTATCAATTTCTTCCTGTGCTTCTGCATTGACTTCAGACACAGAACCAAATATCGAAGTGACCAGATCCACCCTGTTCTGGGCATATTCCCTCTTGACCCGATAAACGTCATTGACCTGTTCGACCGCTTCTCTGCGGTTCGCTTCTGTGCTTTCTTTATCCTCAATCGTAATAGGGGACCTGATGGTTTTCTCTGCCACAGAGAATAACTCGAGATTAAGCTTTTCAGGCTTCACATTGGTGAACATAGCAGAATACATAACAATACCAATAAGCAAGAATAATAAAACCCGGAAAATCTTTATATTCAACAAGTCTAAAATCGCTGTTAATTGGACCTGCAGCTTTTCCATATCCATACTGCCCTCCCGCTAAACAAATCGAGCCAGTTTGAGAATAACTGGGAAATCACCTGACTTTAAGTACCATCATATCAGTTTTTATCCAAAGTTTCATCACTAATTGAAATAACCGCCGTTTACAGGAGTAAAATTGTACTTTTCCATGCAAAAGCAAAAGTCCGCTCACAATTTTTTCAGGAGCGGACTGAGGTTGTTCATTCATTTTTTCCATATGCTTCAATGATCCGTCCGACAAGCGGATGACGCACCACATCAGCCTGTTCAAGGTGCACAAAAGAGATTCCGGAGACATCCTGCAATACATTCTCCGCCTCTACCAGGCCTGACTTAGCGCCTTTCGGCAAATCAATCTGGGTGGTATCACCTGTTATGATCATTTTGGATCCAAATCCCAGACGCGTCAGGAACATCTTCATCTGAGCCTGTGTCGTGTTCTGGGCTTCATCGAGAATGACGAACGCATCATCAAGAGTCCTTCCCCTCATATAAGCAAGGGGTGCAATCTCGATCGTTCCTCTTTCAATCAGACGCAATGTATGTTCAGTGCCCAGGATATCATGCAAAGCATCATACAGCGGACGGAGATAAGGGTCGACCTTTTCCTTCAAGTCCCCAGGGAGGAAACCGAGGCTTTCTCCTGCTTCTACAGCCGGTCTTGTTAAAATGATTTTGGATACCGTTCCATTTTTCAGCGCCGTGACGGCCATCACGACAGCTAGATATGTTTTCCCAGTACCAGCCGGTCCGATGCCAAAAACAAGGTCGCGGCTTTTGATGGCATTCACATAATGTCTCTGGCCAAGTGTCTTGACCCTGATGGATTTACCTTTTACATTTTTACTGATTTCTTCATCGTATAAATCCCTGAAATAATCCAAGGTCCCTTTTTCAGCCATTTGAATAGCGTAAACAGCCTCTCTCTGGCTAACACTAATGCCTTTACGGATCACCGCAAGCAGGTTTTCCAAAACGGCCTGGGCCAGTGCCACCTGCTCCTCAGGCCCGGAAATCCCTATCGTCTCACCGCGTGTCACAATCGAGACTCCAAGCTCCTGTTCAATCAATTTCAGGTTGATATCTGCATTGCCGAATAATGAAACGGCTTCAGTTGGATTCGCTAGTTGGATTTCAGTCGTCTTTAGGTCTTCTGTCATTCTCAGTCTCCTTGGATAATTGGTTGTCCTTCTGCAATATCTTCAATGATTGTAAAATGTGTGATTAGTCTTACTTTATCATTCTCAATTGACTGATGTAAAATTTTTTCCCCTTTTATGATAGCATTTTCAGGCAGCGTGTTTTTTATATCCTTCCTGGCAAGTTCTTTTGCACTTTCGATCGCTTCTTCCCTTGTATAGATGCGGGTAACCTGTTCCCGCTCCCTGATCGTCCTTTTTTCGATTTTAGCCGGAAGCTCCCATTTGAAAAATTTTATTGGCTGCTCTGAGACTTCGGTTTCATACTCCTTGAATTCATTCTTCCCAAAACCCCATACAGGTATTGCTTTTCCGGCTATTTTCAGAGAATAAATTCTTTTTTCATTTCCGTTATAGACCTGGAATGTACTTTTTAAAGGCAATTCCACCTTGGTTGAATACCAGGTCTCCCCAAGGATTTCACCAGTGGCCGCTACCACTTTTTGCTCATTCTCCTTACCATACAAGCCTGATACAAGGAGCTGACCGGGCTGCACAAAATCATTCACTTCCACCACCGGATCCCCTTTCTCCACGAAAATTTTGACAATGGCCGCCTTCTTTTTCGCAACTAAATGCCTTGGACCAATTGCTTCCGCTTTTTCCGGCTCACTTTTCTCGACAGCCTGAAAATGATAGGTCGTCCCCTTCAGCTCCACACCAATCCACGTCAAAGCCCCTACCTTATCTGTCAGTTCCTTCTGGATGCTTTCGACATTGTCAATCGAAAACTGCATTTTACCGACACCTATTCCCATCTTGTCCAATTCCTTGCGAATTTGATATTCAGTCGCGGGGCTGGCACCGTTTATTTCAATTCCCCAAACCATGTTTGAGAGGAGCACGATCAACGCAAAAAACAAAATTGCTCCTGCTAAAAACCCACTGTTTGTCCATAACTTCTTTAAAAAGAAAGGGCCACCCGCCCTCTCCAGGAACCTGATCTTGCAGTGACTGTCCCTCGCCGGGATCCGCAGCTTTTTCACGTCCTGCAGATTGACATAAAAAGTAACCGCCTCAGAACCATGTTTCTTCACATTCCAAATTGACACGCCATTACGTGTCAGCTGGTTCAGGAATCTTTCTATGCCCCTGCCTGTCAATTTCACCTTCACAGTGCCAGAAAAGGTGTGTATCCATTGGTTTTTCATTTGGCTCCCCCTCAACTTCAATCATTTATATATAGAACCTGATCGATTTTTCCTTCGAGCAGTATCTCTTCAGGCAATATTGTCTTGATCACGAACGCCTTGCCCTTGACCAGAAGCTGGCCGCCTTTGATCATAAGCCTCACTTCACCATCTGAAAAAGCAAGCAGGCCCCGATGATTTTCTATATAAATATGGACTTGCCCAATCATCGTGATTCTAGGGAGATCCATCATGACATCTTGAGGAAGATCCATTTTTTGTGTCATCCATTTGCGTACATACTGGCCCCATTTTTTTGCCATAAAAAAAAGAACCCCCTTTCATCTCATATGTATGAGAAAAAGGGAGGTTCTAGCACCATTTTTAACTTTATCATAAGCATTCTTTCAAACCAGCAGGAGCGGTCAAAATCCTTTGCCTAATATCTCCTCGACGGGTTGTAAGGCTTTTTCGCACGGGGCTTTCCTAGGACTTCAGCCCAGATCAATCCCTCTAACAGAGTGTCTTTATCCGGCTGGAATACGACATCGGTTTGTACCTGTTCTCTCTTTTGGTTCAGCCGGCCAGATGTTTGACTGGACGACATCCTGCCAGTTTGCTGTTTTTTTGCAGATTCTTCAGTTTGATGCTTTCGTTCTTGATATTTCTTTTGAATATCTGTCAGGACTTCAACTCCTGAATCGGCCGGGCTCTGACTTCTCTTGTCCCTGCTTGGTTCTGCAGGTCTGCGGTTCTCGGACCGGGGATAGTAATCATCAGCTTTTTCAATCTCAGGACGGAGCGGCTCCCTTTTTGCTTCGGCCTGCTGTCTTCTCACAGGCGCCGGACGTGGCTGCTGGACTGGTCCGGGCGGCCTGACAGGACGGCGCTGCTGTTGCTGGCTGCCATCCTTCTTTTTTTGATTGAACAGACTTGAGATTACCCCGATCAGAATGAACAGGGCTATTGGATTACTGAATAATTCTAATAAAATTTGCATGTGGAGCCCCCCTTTCTTTTATCGGGTTCTCTCATCATTGATTATTCTTATCGTCTTTTTTACCGTTTGACAGCTTGCCGATGGAACCTCTCATATCTGTGTCGGCTTCGATATTCTGGATATTCATATAGTCCATCACACCAATGTTCCCTTCACGAAGCGCTTCGGCCATTGCCAATGGTACAGTAGCTTCCGCTTCGACCACTTTCGCTCTCATTTCTTCGACGCGCGCCTTCATTTCCTGTTCTTGTGCAACAGCCATCGCACGGCGCTCTTCGGCCTTCGCCTGGGCAATCTTCTTGTCTGCCTCCGCCTGCTCAGTCTGCAGCTCAGCACCGATGTTTTTGCCGATATCAACGTCCGCGATATCAATCGATAGAATTTCAAATGCTGTTCCTGCATCAAGACCTTTGGAAAGGACGGTTTGTGAAATCATATCAGGATTTTCCAACACTTTTTTATGGTTGTCGGAAGAACCGATTGTCGATACGATCCCTTCACCAACACGGGCAACAATCGTTTCTTCACCAGCACCCCCGACGAGTCGGTCGATGTTCGCTCTTACTGTGATTCTCGCCTTTGCCTTTACCTCGATTCCATCCATGGCTACACCTGCGATGAATGGAGTTTCAATGACCTTCGGATTAACACTCATTTGTACGGCTTCCAGTACGTCACGGCCTGCCAGGTCAATCGCAGCCGCTCGCTCGAATGAAAGCTCAATATTCGCACGGTGTGCAGCTATCAGGGCATTAACGACCCTATCAACATTACCCCCTGCAAGGTAGTGGCTTTCCAGCTGGTTAGTCGTTACATTCAAACCTGCTTTATGTGCCTTGATCATCGGATTGATGACCCTGCTTGGGATTACCCTTCTTAATCTCATTCCGATCAGCGTGAAAATGCTGACCCTTACACCCGCTGCCAATGCTGAAATCCATAGCATTACCGGCACGAATGTCAGCAATACACCAAGGAAAATGATCCCAAGTGCAACCGCAATCAATACAAACGCTGTACCTGCATCCATTTGAACTGCCTCCTAAGAATTATATTACCCAGGCTTTTGATCTTTCAGTGTTAGAAAATCAATCGATCAAATACCTTTGGTTTTATCTCTACTTGTTATGGTTTTTCATTGTTTTGCTTTGGAACATGACAATGAAAAAAAACAAATTAGATCTCATTAATTTCTCTTACCACGATTCTTGAGCCTTCCGTTTTAACAATCCTTACTTTCTTTCCTTTTGGAACAAAGCCGCCCTCGCTCACCACATCAATGCGCTCATCTTCCACGATGATGGTGCCTGAAGGCCTGAGAGGTGTCAGCGTCACCCCTTCTACTCCAATCAGTTCCAGACGGTTCTTGTTAGACACATAGCCTTTTTCAGTGCTTGTTGAATCGGTCAGTATGATTCTTTTGAAAAATTTCATCTTTTTTCCAAACACCCTTATCATCAAAATAGATAAAACAATGGACGCTGTCAGGGCAACCAATAAAGAGATTCCCATATGGACCACATTATCCGATGCCATAAAAAAGCTCGCGACAATGGCCAGTAAACCAATGACTCCGGC
Organism: Mesobacillus sp. AQ2; assembly: GCF_030122805.1. Taxonomy (NCBI): domain Bacteria; kingdom Bacillati; phylum Bacillota; class Bacilli; order Caryophanales; family Bacillaceae; genus Mesobacillus; species Mesobacillus sp. AQ2. Next base: position 3,358,242 of record NZ_CP126080.1, read on the forward strand.
AATTCCGCCTGGGATGAACAACTCGAACAGGATTAGCCCGACTCCGAGCGCAAACAGGATCAGTGTTTCAAAACCGGCCAGTCCGGCAACCATATGTCCATAGAAGAATAATAGCAGCGCTGACAACCCAGCAATTCCCGGCAGGCCAAATCCAGGTGAGTAAAGCTCAAGGACCAAACCAAGACTGCCTATTGTCATAAGGATTGGGATCACTATAGGATGTGTGATGAACCTCGCCAGCTTTTCAGCGAAAGTTTCATTTACATTCCGGACTTCGGCATCCTCATAGCCCAGTTTATTAAGCAAGTCATTGAGGTTTTTGACTGTTCCTTCCGAATATCCCACTTCAAGTGCCTGTTCTGCCGTCAGGGTAAGCAACTTCCCTTTTCCTGCACCCAGTTCAGGAAGGTCGATGCTTTCGTCAGCCATCGCCTGGGCATAGATCGGATCTCTGCCACTTTCGACAGCCGCAGCTTTCATGGCTGCAAACCAATAAGATTCCGCCTTCTTTCCAGCAGTGTTGCCCTGCTGGTCGATGATCGCAGCCGATCCCATTGTAGCTCCGGGAACCATATAAATTTCATCTGTATTCAGGGAAATATAGGCACCCGCTGATAACGCCTTTTTATTGACGAATGACACCGTTTTTAAGTCAGTTCCCGTCAACAATTTTCCAATCCCATCAGCGGCATCGACAGCTCCGCCAGGTGTATTCACATCAAAAATGATTGCTTCCGCACCAGCCTCTTCCGCCTCTCCCACAGCTCTCTTCAAGAAGGCAAGCAGGCCTTTTTCCACTGTTTCTTCAATCGGAACGACATAGACCACTTTTTGGTCAGCATCCGCAGTGAAAGGATTGACCAGACTGGCCAGTGACAAGAGGATGATGATGCTGGCAATCACTGATTTGATTTTCAATTAGGCACCTCCATTCTGTAAAAAATAAGGCCATATTGGTAATACGCATAGGTACACCAAAAGGTTTCAATGTTTTTTACAGATTTGTTAATTATGTATTTTGGAATGGGGGCCTCTTGAATCCCAGCCAACCGAAGTGCAGAATGTCCTGGGAACCACGCAACAAACATAACACATGAATCATGCTGGCACATCTTTTAATATGCGCTAAAAAGGCCGCAAGAGTATCCTGCGGCCTTCGAGCTTTTTATGAAAGGTGTTGTTGTACAAGTTTATTAACGAGAGATCCGTCTGCTTTACCTTTTACTTTAGGCATAAGGACAGCCATTACTCTACCCATATCGGCTTTTGATGCCGCACCGGTCTCCGCGATAGCTTCTTTGACGATTTCCGTCACTTCTTCTTCGCTAAGCTGCTGTGGCATGTAAATTTCGACATGCTTTAGTTCTGTTTGTATCTTTTCAACGAGGTCTTGACGACCAGCTTTTTCAAATTCCTGGAGGGAATCTTTGCGTTGTTTCACTTCACGAGAAAGTACAGTTAACTCTTCTTCTTCGGATAATTCCTGCTTGCCGAACTTGATCGCTTCGTTCTGCAAGGAAGCTTTTACCATCCGAATCGTCGTGAGTCTGTCCTTTTCTTTGTTCTTCATCGCTTGTTTCATATCATTATTTAAACGCTCGAGCAGGCTCAAGTTAATTCCACCCTCTCTTAGAACTTGCGTTTTCTAGCAGCTTCAGACTTTTTCTTACGCTTTACACTAGGTTTTTCGTAGAATTCGCGCTTTCTAGCTTCTTGGATAGTACCTGATTTAGATACAGTACGTTTGAAGCGTCGAAGAGCATCTTCAAGCGATTCGTTTTTACGAACGACAGTTTTAGACATTCTCTTTCCCTCCCTCCGAGCACAACACACTAACACCAAAACACATGGGAAACCATGTACCTTGCAATTATAATATATCACTGGCAGGAGGTCAACTGTAATTGGCCCTTGTTTTAAATTATGTATTTTCGCCCTCAACGATCCTTAAAAAAAGAAAATCCATGCATGTCCCTTTTTCCTTTTCATACATTTAAATGAAAGGATGGTGCTTATGGTCTATCTGCTATTATTTATTGTTTTCCTCGCTGTATTTATCGGAGGCATGACGCTGCTCCGTAAAGGCTTATTCGAGCTTTCGGCAAGCAGGATGAAAAACTGGCTGGCTCTCATGACTGATACACCAATAAAGGGTATGATAGCCGGAATGACAGTGACCGCACTTTTGCACAGCAGTTCTGCTGTCATGGTCATTACTATCGGCTTGATTTCTGCTGGGCTGCTAAGATTCTCGCAATCAATCGGCATCATTCTTGGATCGAATATCGGGACAACCTTCACTCTTGAAATCATAACTTTCAATATTGATGCCTTCATTGTGCCCTTTGCGATCATCGGGGCAATTCTATTGGTTTTCCGCAACCGGACATGGCAAAATCTTGGCGCGATTTCTTTTGGCATCGCTGCTATTTTTGCAGCCATGCGCGGTTTCACCTTTCTCGCCGACCCTGTAACAAGTCTGCCGGCAGTTGAACATGCACTCGCCAACTTGAACAACAGTCATTGGATCAGCATATTTACTGGTACCATTGTGACAGGGATGATCCAGTCCAGTACTGCAATGACCGGCATCGTGATGGGATTCCTGTCTGAAGGAACATTATCGATGGACTCAGCCATAGCTGCCATGCTTGGCGCCAATATCGGGACCTGCATTACCGCCCTGCTTGCGTCGATTGGCGCAGGCAAAGAGGCAAGACTGACAGCTTTTGCCCATGTATGGCTGAACATTGCAGGAGCCGCTTTATTTTTCCCCTTCATCGGCGAGATTGCAGCACTGGCCCCTTTTACTGCCGAAAGGCCAGATGTCCAGCTGGCGCATGTCAGCGTCATTTATAACCTAATCGCTTCATTGCTGGTTCTGCCTGTCGCGGAGAAATTCGGGGTGATGATTGAAGTGATTCATGGGAAGGGTCGGTGAGATGGTCGATTCATCTGTAAAATGTACTTTAACCCCTATGTGTTTGATATATTTAAAGATCCGACGATAAACTTAAAATGTGGTCGATATATTTCAGAATCCGACGATAAAACTTGGAATGTGGTCGATATAATTAAACTTTCGCCAAAATCTTTTTAATAAGGGACAATAAACCTGAATTACTCTTGTTCTTTAGTTAGCGTAAAAACAAAAAGAGCTGGCATTTGGCCAGCTCTTTGCATTTCCCTTATATAACAGCTTGTTCTGCTGCGTTTTCATCTTCAAGCACGCGTACGAACTGGCCTTCATTGTAAGGATATCCCGACTTTGCGATCTTCACCTTGACAATTTTGCCGACCATATCCTCGGCAGCAGGGAAAACAACCTTTAAATAGTTGTCTGTGTACCCTACATAAAGCCCGCTTTCTGGAGCTTCTTTGTAAAGTTCTTCAGGGATTACTTCCAGTACTTCGTCCTCAAACTGTGAAGCATATTCCTTTGCAAGCTGGTCAGATAGTTCAATCAAGCGGTGAACTCGTTCGTTCTTTACCTCTTCATCGACCTGGTCTTCCATTCTTGCGGCAGGTGTGCCTGTTCGTTTTGAATATGGGAAGACGTGAAGCTCTGAGAATTGGTGCTCTTTCACAAAGTTGTAAGTCTCCATAAATTCTTCTTCTGTTTCACCAGGGAATCCTACGATGACATCAGAAGTGACCGCCAGACCTGGCAAGACTTCTTTCAGACGATCAAGGCGCTCCCCGAAAAATTCCATTGTGTACTTGCGGCGCATTCTTTTCAAAACGGTATCAGAGCCGGATTGAAGCGGAATGTGCAGGTGACGGACAATGATATTGGACAGGTCGATTACTTCAATCACTTCGTCTGTAATCTGGCTTGCCTCGATAGAAGAAATACGCAGACGCTTAATCCCTTTTACTTGTGCCTCTAAATCTCTAAGCAATGCTGCAAGATTATAATCCTTCATATCTTCACCATAGCCGCCTGTATGGATGCCTGTAAGAACAATTTCCTTATAGCCGGCATCAACAAGCTGCTGAGCCTGGCGAATGACTTCCTGCGGATCACGGGATCTCATCAGACCGCGTGCCCATGGAATGATACAGAAAGTACAGAAGTTGTTGCAGCCTTCCTGGATTTTCAATGAAGCTCTTGTACGATCCGTGAAGGCAGGTACGTCAAGCTCTTCATATACACGGTTTTTCATGATGTTGCCGACAGCATTGATTGGCTGTCGCTCTTGCTTGTACTGCTCGATATATTCAAGCATTTTCACACGGTCCTGAGTTCCGACAACAATATCAACTCCAGGAATCGCCATTATTTCAGCTGGAGATGTCTGGGCGTAGCAGCCGGTAACACAAATAACAGCGTCCGGATTTTTGCGGACAGCGCGGCGGATGACCTGGCGGCTCTTTTTATCCCCAGTATTCGTTACCGTACATGTGTTGATGACGTAAACATCAGAGGTAGATTCAAAATCCACTCTTTCGTATCCTTGTTCCTTGAATAATTGCCAGATGGCTTCTGTTTCGTAATGGTTAACCTTGCAACCTAATGTATGAAAAGCAACTGCAGGCATGATCTTCACCTCAATAGTTCAAAATGATAGGAAACAGCAGACAATGCATAAAGCGGTGCTGTTTCAGTACGTAAAATGCGTGGTCCAAGACCACAAGCCAAAAATCCATTTTCAGTTAAAAGGGTGACTTCCTCAGCGGTCAATCCCCCTTCTGGGCCAAAAACAATCAGGAGACTTTGATCTTTCTCCATTTTCGCGAGAGTCGCAGACAGGACAGATGCTTCCCCGGCCTTCGCCTCTTCCTCATAGGCAATTAGCTTATAAGTATAATCATCAGCAAGTTTGACTAATTGTTTTAGGCTGACCGGCTCCTTAACCGACGGTACAATATTGCGATGGGACTGTTCTGCCGCTTCTTTGGCTATCTTTTGCCAGCGTTCAACCTTTTTGCCAGCCTTCTTGCTGTCCCATTTCACAATCGAGCGGGATGCGGTGAAGGGGACAAATTCATAGGCACCCAGTTCAGTGCCTTTTTGAATGATCAATTCGAGCTTATCCCCTTTGGGCAGACCGCTCGCAATCACGACATGGACGGGAAGCTCCCTCGTCCCTTCCTCCCATTTTACAACGTTTGCCACAACCATTTCATCGGTAATTTCTTCAATCTGACAAACTGCGCTTTTGCCATTGGGACTGACGCAGATGATTTCATCCCCAGTCTTCATCCTCATCACTCGAACAATGTGATGAAAATCATCGCCGATAATACGGAATTGCTCCTGACTTTCTAGATCGTCAATAAAGTAACGCTGCATCACAGCACCCGCTTTCGAAAAAAGCTGTTTTAAAAAGACAGAAAAAAGGGGTTAAGCTGTTCCCCTTTTTTCTTCATTATTTCTTTTTCCCGATAATCGCAACCCAGTCTTCCATTGTCATAATCTCTTCTATTTCAAAGCCAGCATTGATCATTGCATCCTTGACGACTTCTTTCTTCTGCTGGATGATCCCTGAAGTTATGAAATGACCGCCACTCTTGACAATCTTTCCGGCATCGTCCGCAAAACGCAGGATGACCTCTGCGAGAATATTAGCGACAACAATGTCGGCCCCTTCTGCAACTCCATCAAGAAGGTTGTTTTGTGAAATGGTTGCAACATCATGGACTTTGTTCAGCTTAAGGTTGAGTTTTGCCACCTGGACCGCTACATCATCGAGGTCCATCGCTTCCACTTTTTCAGCACCCAGTTTCGCTGCGGCAATACTAAGTACACCTGAACCTGTTCCAACATCAACGACCCGGTCGCCAGGACGAACTGTTCTTTCCAGCGCCTGGATACACATGACGGTAGTTGGATGGGTCCCGGTCCCAAAAGCCATGCCTGGATCAAGCTCGATGATCAGTTCATCCGTATTCACTGGAGTGTACTCCTCCCAGGTAGGGACAATCGTGAACTTTTCGGAAATCTTCACAGGATTATAGTACTTTTTCCAGGCAGTTGCCCACTCTTCCTCATTCACTTCGCTGATTGATACTTTATTCAATCCGATATCAATATTGTAGATGATCAGATTATTGATTGCTTCTTTGATTTCATCGACTGTTTCTCCCAGGAAGCTGTTTACAGGGAGATACGCCTTGACGATGACGCCTTCTTCAGGATAATCATCTGGATTGAGTTGGTATATTTCCCCGAACTGGTCCTCTCTTTCCTTCACAAGCTCAAGTGGATCTTCAATCACGACGCCGCTTGCGCCTGCTTCATGCAGGATATTTGAAATCGGCTCAACCGCTTCATTTGTTGTTAAAATGCTGATTTCGGACCATTTCATTTATACCAACTCCATTCGATTAATCACCTTTAATGGCGCGTTTCACTTTTGAAAAAAAGCTTTCCTCTTGCTCTCCAAGAGGAGATTGCCCGCTTACTTCCGCAAACTCGCGCAACAGCTGCTTTTGTTTTTCAGACAGCTTTGTCGGAGTCACGATTCGTACCAGGACATGCTGGTCTCCTGTACCATAGCCGCGGACATTGGGAACCCCTTTGCCCTTCAAGCGGAATTTGGTTCCAGTTTGTGTTCCTGCAGGTACTTTAAGCTTTACCTTGCCGTGCAGTGTCGGGACTTCCACTTCGTCACCAAGCGATGCCTGGACGAATGTGATTGGCATTTCACAATAAATGTCATCGCCGTCACGCTCGAAAAATTCATGCGACCTGATATGGAAGACAATATAAAGATCTCCTGAAGGTCCGCCATTGATTCCAGCTTCCCCTTTTCCAGCCACTCTCAACTGTTGGCCATCATCGACACCCGCCGGGATTTTAACATGAATTTTGTTTCTTCTCGTAACCTTCCCGGTACCAGAACATGTTGTGCATTTTTCTTTAATTTCCTTGCCTGTTCCATTACAGTAATGACACACTCTGCGGTTAACAATACGTCCAAATGGCGTGTTTTGTTCCACGCTGATCTGTCCGCTGCCATGACAGTGTTTACATGTATCCACTTTTGTACCCGGTTTTGCACCTGTTCCGTCACAAGTGTCACATTCTTCTTCACGAGGAATCTCGATATCTGTTTCCTTGCCGAAGACAGCTTCCTCGAATTTCAATGTCATCGTGTACTGCAGGTCAGCACCCTGTCTTGGTGCATTCGGATCACGGCGTCTTCCGCCTCCTCCGCCGAAGAAGGAATTGAAGATGTCTTCGAAACCGCCAAACCCTCCGCCGAAATCACCTCCGCCAAAACCCTGGTTAGGGTCCACATGGCCGAACTGGTCATACTGGGCGCGCTTCTGGTCGTCACTAAGGACCTCGTATGCTTCTTTAACTTCTTTGAACTTTTCATCTGCTCCCGGCTCTTTGTTGATGTCCGGATGGAATTGTTTAGAAAGCTTGCGATAGGCTTTCTTTAATTCATCCTTGGTAGCCGATTTACTGACACCGAGGACTTCATAGTAATCCCGTTTACTCATGATTACCACTCCCGAATCTTTTCACATAAAGGTAATTTTAACATTTCCATATATTCATACGCAATAATTAAAATATCTGTTATGCGGTAATTTAGTTCCCTTTTTAGCTGACGTTCTATTACATGAAAAAAGTCAAAGCCAAGTTATACCTGACTTTGACTTTTTGATTTCTATTTATTTTTTTTACTTGTCGTCATTTACTTCTTCGAATTCAGCGTCAACGACGTTGTCGTCTTTCTTTGTTCCTTCTTGACCTTCAGCGCCTTGCTGAGCCTGCTGCTGCTTTGCAGCTTCTTCGTATAGCTTGACGCTCAGGTTTGTAACGATTTCTTGAAGAGCATCCTTCTTAGTGCGGATTTCTTCAATTTCGCCTTTTTCGATTGCAGCTTTCAGTTCGTCTTTTGCTTCGTTTGCTTTCTTGACTTCTTCTTCATCTACCTTGCCTTCAAGATCCTTCAAGGTCTTTTCGGCAGTAAAGACAAGTTGGTCAGCTTCATTGCGAAGTTCTACTTCTTCTTTGAGTTTCTTGTCAGCTTCTGCGTTCTCTTCCGCTTCTCTAACCATGCGGTCGATTTCATCATCAGACAATCCTGTAGAAGACTTGATGGTGATTTGTTGTTCCTTGTTTGTGCCAAGATCTTTCGCACGAACGTTTACAATACCGTTTTTGTCGATATCGAATGTTACTTCGATCTGAGGAACTCCGCGTGGTGCCGGCGGGATATCCGTCAACTGGAAGCGTCCCAGCGTCTTATTGGCAGATGCCATTGATCGCTCACCTTGCAGCACGTGGATGTCAACAGCAGTCTGGTTGTCAGCAGCTGTAGAGAACACCTGTGATTTAGAAGTAGGAATTGTTGTGTTACGATCGATCAGCTTTGTGAATACGCCGCCCATTGTTTCAATACCAAGTGAAAGCGGAGTAACGTCCAGAAGAACGACATCTTTAACATCACCAGAGATAACACCGCCCTGGATTGCAGCACCCATTGCAACAACTTCATCAGGGTTTACGCCTCTGTGAGGGTCTTTTCCAGTTTCCTTCTTGATTGCTTCCTGAACAGCCGGGATACGTGTAGATCCGCCGACAAGGATAACTTTATCCAGTTCAGATGGGCTTAAGCCAGCATCTTTAAGTGCCTGGCGAGTAGGTCCCATAGTACGCTCTACCAATCCTGCAGAAAGCTCTTCGAATTTAGCGCGAGTCAGGTTCAATTCAAGGTGAAGCGGTCCAGCTTCCCCTGCAGTGATGAACGGAAGGGAAATCTGTGTTGAAGTGACACCAGAAAGATCCTTCTTTGCTTTCTCTGCTGCATCCTTAAGACGCTGAAGGGCCATTTTGTCTTTAGCAAGGTCGATTCCGTTTTCCTTCTTGAATTGTTCTACTAAATAGTCAATGATGACCTGGTCAAAGTCGTCACCGCCAAGACGGTTGTCACCTGCAGTAGATTTTACTTCAAATACGCCATCACCAAGTTCAAGGATGGAAACGTCGAAAGTACCGCCGCCAAGGTCATAAACCAGGATTGTCTGGTCTTCGTCCATTTTATCGAGGCCGTATGCAAGTGCTGCAGCTGTCGGCTCGTTGATGATACGCTCAACTTCAAGGCCAGCGATTCTGCCTGCATCCTTTGTTGCCTGACGCTCAGCATCATTAAAGTACGCTGGTACAGTGATGACTGCCTTTGTTACTGGCTCACCAAGATAGTCTTCAGCATAAGATTTCAAGTATTGAAGAATGACAGCAGAAAGTTCCTGTGGTGAGTATTCCTTGCCTTCAACTTCCACTTTATGGTCTGTTCCCATGTGACGCTTAATGGAAATGATTGTATTTGGGTTAGTGATTGCCTGGCGCTTAGCCACCTCACCCACCTGGCGTTCGCCGTTTTTGAACGCGATGACAGAAGGAGTTGTTCTGTTGCCTTCTGGATTCGGGATTACCTTTGGTTCGCCGCCTTCTAATACGGCTACACAAGAGTTTGTTGTTCCTAAGTCAATACCGATGATTTTACTCATATTCAATTACCTCCTGGATCTTTTATGTAACCACTGTTATTGGTTCACTTTTACCATCGCTGGACGAATGATGCGGTCCTTCAGTATATAGCCTTTTTGGAATTCTTCAACAACAATGTTTGGACCGTAATTTTCATCTTCAGCCTGCATCACTGCCTGGTGAAGATGCGGATCAAATTCTTTGCCAACTGCATCAATTACTTCAACGCCTTCATTCTTAAGGGCGTCAAGCAAGCTGCGGTAAACCATTTCCACTCCCTGTTTAAGGGATTTCGCCTGTTCATTATCCACGTCCATCTTCAATGCACGCTCGAAGTTATCGATGGCCGGAAGCAGATCTGTAATAATGTTTTGGGCTCTATATTTAGCGCTCGCTTCAAGTTCAATCCTTGAACGGCGGCGGAAGTTGTCAAAATCAGCCTGAAGGCGCAAGTAACGGTTATCGGCTTCTTCAAGCTTGCCTTCCAATTCAGCAATTTTCTGCACCATTGGATCTTGTTGCCCTTCCTCTTGAGCCGGAATATCTTCAGTCTGTTCAGAAGCTTCATTTTCAGCAAAAACCTCTTCAACCGCTTCTTCTTCTGCCTGGCTGTTCAATTCTTGCTCAGTGTTGTTTCTCTCTTCTGTCACGTCAACTCACCTCCCTAAAAGTATCGCGGCAAGGATCCACGGGCCGCTTTGTCCAGGTTAATCTGGATATATTTCAACGAAGCATAATCGCTTCAGTAGAAAACACATGACGATTCAGGATGGAACAGGCTGCTCCACCCTTAATCAATATTTCCATGCTTATTTATTTTGATACAGCTGTGTAAGTACCTTGGACAAATCCGTACTGATCAACTGAAGCAAGCTGATGACCCGTGAGTACTCCATCCGTGTCGGACCTAAAACTGCAATGGATCCCAGCTTTTCTTCACCCATGGAATAAGTGGCAGTGATCAGACTGCAATTTTCCATTGCTGAATTATCGTTTTCCGTACCAATCCTGACATTGATCCCGGCCGGGTTTTTCCTGATGAGGTTATATAAGCCATCCTCATGCTCGATCATATTCATCAGGTTGCGGATTTTTTCAACATCGTTGAATTCCGGCTGGCTGAGGATATTCGTCTTCCCGCCAAAGAAAACTTTTTCATGGGCTGGCATATTCAAAGTGTCCATGATTGTATTAAGGAGTGTGTCATAACTGCTGATATGCTGGCGCAGCAGCATAGCGATCTCCTTGTAGATCTTGGAATTAAGATTGGTAAGCGGGACGCCGGCCAATCGCTCGTTCAGGATATTGACCATTTTTTCTACATCAGACGGATCAATGCTGGTAGGGAAATGGAACATCCTGTTTTCCACATGCCCTGTATCAGTCACGATAATGGCGATCGCCGTATCTTTATTCAACGGAACGATCTGCAGCTTTCTCAGCCTGTTGTCTTTTACAGCCGGTCCTAAAACGATTGATGTATAATTGGTCATTTCAGATAAAATCTTTGCCGATTTCTGGACGATTTTCTCAAGCTCGTATATTCTTTCAGCAAAAATTGATTTGATCGCCGCCATATCAGAACGGTTCACTTTTTGCGGCAGCAGAAGGTTATCAACATAAAAACGATAGCCCTTTTCGGAAGGAATCCTCCCTGAGGATGTATGGGTCTTCTCAATAAATCCCATATCCTCCAAATCTGCCATTTCATTCCGGATTGTCGCCGAACTGAAATTAATTTCCTCTTTTTTCGACAAGCTCCTCGAACCTATCGGCTGAGCTGAACGAATAAAGTCATCAACAATCACCTGCAAAATAAGCACCTGACGATCTGTTAACAACATCATCACCTCTGTTAGCACTCTATAATAACGAGTGCTAATTCTAAAAATAATTTATCAGTAATCGATAAGGATGTCAATGATTTGATACCCCAATGAATGATTGAAAAACTTCATTGCCAAGCATACGTCCCTGCCTTGTCAGGAAGATGCGGTCATCATCGGTTTCCAGCAGCCCTTTCCGGGTCCAATCTTCAATTTGTCCATCGAAAAATTGCATTGGATTGCGGCCGAATTTTTCTTCGAAATGTCGAATGGAAACACCTTTTGTCTTCCTTAATCCAAGGAACATTTCTTCTTCCATTTGTTCTTCAAGGGTAACCTTATGCACATCCATAAGCGGCAGCTCTCCCCTGTCGATCGGTTCCATATACTTTTTCAGTGGGCCGTAATTCGACTGTCTCATTCCTTTTACATAACTATGAGCTCCTGCACCAAAACCATAGTACTCCTCGTTGTTCCAGTAGGTTAGATTATGCCTGCTTTCATATCCCGGGACCGCAAAATTGCTGATTTCGTATTGATGGAAGCCGTTTGTTTCCATATGATCCATAAGCGTTTCATACATTTCCGCTTCGGCATCCTCGCCAGGGATTGGCAGTTTCCCTTTTTGCATTAAATTATAAAATACTGTTTTTGGTTCAATGATTAATGAATAACCAGAGTAATGGACCAGGCCCAAAGAAAGGGCCGTTTCGATGGATTCGATGAAGTCAGCCTTCGTCTGGCCGGGAAGACTGTATATCAAATCGATGCTGATATTATCGAAGCCTGCCGCTTTCGCATTTTCGATTGATTCAAATACATCCCTCGCCCGGTGGCTGCGGCCGATTTTTTTCAGAAGTTCATCATTAAATGTCTGTACTCCAAAACTCAGGCGGTTAACACCGGCATCTTTCAGGATGGCCAACTTTTCTTTTGACAAGTCGCCTGGATTCGCTTCGAATGTATACTCTGTGTTTTTATTGAAGTTCAGCTTTGCCTGGATTGACTTGACCAATTTGCCTAACTGCCTTTCATCCAATGCAGTCGGAGTACCGCCGCCCACGAAAATCGTATCAAGGACATGCTGATCATGTTTTACTGTTAACTCCATTTCTTTTGCAAGGGCATCAAGATAGTCATCAACAGGCTGTCCTTTCATGAAGACTTTATTGAAATCACAATAGTGGCAAATATGATGGCAGAACGGAATATGGATATATGCTGATTTCATTGATTTTCACTTCCCTGGTTTATTGAAAAAAGAGGCCAGAATCGCTTGGTTAACAAGCACATCCAGCCTCCCCTCTATATTATTTCTTTGTATTGTTATCGTCCATCTTCAGGACTGCCATGAAGGCTTCCTGCGGCACTTCTACAGAACCAACCTGCTTCATGCGCTTCTTACCTTCTTTTTGTTTCTCAAGGAGCTTACGCTTACGTGAGATATCCCCGCCATAACATTTGGCCAGTACGTTTTTGCGCATCGCCTTGATGGTCGAACGGGCAACAATTTTCTGGCCAATGGCCGCCTGGATTGGCACCTCGAATTGCTGTCGTGGAATAAGGTCTTTCAACTTATCCACGATTACTTTTCCTCGTTCATAAGCAAAGTCCCTGTGAACGATGAAGCTCAATGCATCTACTTTTTCAGCATTAAGCAGGATGTCCATCTTCACCAGCTTGGAAGGCTTGTAGCCGATCAGCTCGTAATCGAACGAAGCATAGCCTTTCGTGCTTGATTTCAGCTGGTCAAAGAAATCATAGACGATTTCAGACAGCGGGATTTCATACACGATGCTGACGCGTGTCTCATCCATATATTGCATGTCGATGAAGATACCGCGTTTCTCCTGGCAAAGCTCCATGATCGCTCCGACATAATCATTCGGCGCCATCATTGTTGCTTTTACATATGGCTCTTCTACACGGTCAATCTTTTGCGGATCAGGCATATTGGAAGGGTTATCCACCTTAATTTCAGTGCCGTCTGTCATGATGACATCGTAAATAACGCTTGGCGCAGTAGTGATCAGGTCAATCTTGAATTCACGCTCGATGCGCTCCTGGATGATTTCCATATGAAGAAGTCCCAGGAATCCGCAGCGGAAACCGAAGCCTAATGCCTGTGATGTTTCCGGTTCGAATTGAAGCGCTGAATCGTTAAGCTCAAGTTTTTCAAGTGCTTCCCTCAGGTCATTGAATTTCGCTGAGTCAATCGGATACAGACCGCAATATACCATTGGGTTCAAGCGACGGTATCCAGGAAGTGCTTCGGCAGCACCGTTTTTCGCGTTTGTGATCGTATCACCGACACGTGTGTCGCCGACGTTCTTGATTGCCGCTGTCAGGAAACCTACATCTCCGACAGTCAGCTCAGGTGAAGGGGTGGCCTTTGGTGTGAATACTCCGACTTCAGTTACTTCGAACTCTTTGCCTGTCGCCATCATTTTGATTTTGTCGCCGACTTTGACCGTTCCATCGACAACGCGGATATATGCAACTACGCCGCGGTACGCGTCATACAAAGAGTCGAAAATCAATGCTTTTAATGGAGCATCAGGATCTCCCTGAGGGGCAGGAACTTTCTCGACGATTTGCTCAAGGATATCTTCAATCCCGATTCCTGCTTTTGCGGACGCCAGGACAGCTTCAGAAGCATCCAGGCCGATCACTTCTTCTATTTCGTTTCTGACACGTTCAGGATCCGCACTCGGCAGATCGATTTTATTGATGACCGGCACGATTTCCAGGTCATTATCGATTGCAAGGTAAACATTCGCCAGCGTCTGTGCCTCGATTCCCTGTGCTGCATCGACAACAAGGACAGCACCTTCACATGCTGCAAGGCTTCGAGATACTTCATAAGTGAAGTCTACGTGTCCAGGTGTATCGATAAGGTGGAAAGTATAGATCTCTCCATCTTTCGCCTGGTACTTCAATTGTACTGAGTTCAGCTTTATCGTGATTCCACGTTCACGCTCAAGATCCATCGAATCCAGCAGCTGATCCTTCATTTCACGCGCAGTCAAGGCATTCGTCTTTTCAAGGATCCGGTCAGCCAGCGTGGACTTTCCATGGTCAATATGGGCGATAATCGAAAAATTTCGTATTTTACTTTGTCTATTAAGTCTATCTTCTCTGCTCATTGCGTTCACTCCTACTATACTCGCGCATGTACACTATTGTTGATTATATCAGCAGGAATATCAAGATTCAATAAATAATGGAGGAAGAGTCTCGTGGAGGGTGCCTTATCACGGCAGGATTGCGTCCATATATTGTTCACAGAATATTAGGAACTTATTAAGTAAAATGAATGGTAGAAGGGAGATGAATTATGTTTTTAAAAGAACGTTATGAGTCTGAAGAATTAAAAGTTTTGAAGGCATTGAACACACGGATGGTTTTATCCGAAAAAGAGAAACAATACTATTTAAATTTACAAAAGGGATTTGAAGGCGAGGTGATGTTTGACGGGTACCTGCAACAAATAACCATGCAGTCATATATTTTAAATGACTTGCTGCTTGAGCAGAATCATTCTCATTTCCAGATTGACTCGTTGATGATCATACAGAGACTTTCCTACCTATTTGAAGTTAAAAATTTTGAAGGAGAGTATTATTTCGAAGGTGATACATTCAAAACCATTAACGGGAACGAAGTTAAAAACCCACTGCTGCAACTAGACAGGAACGTTTCACTCCTAAGACAATTTTTTAATAGTTCCGGAATTAAAATCCCCATTGAGCCGTATCTCGTATTTGTCAATCCCGAATTTACTTTGTACCATGCCCCGCTTAACAGGAAAATCATCCTCCCGACAAACCTGAACCGCTTTATCCATCAATTGAATAACCAGCAGACTACTTTGAACCATCAGCATGTAAGATTATCCGAAAAGTTATTAGCATCCCATATTACGAAATCCCCTTTTAGCAAGGTGCCTCATTTTGAGTATTCACAGCTAAGAAAGGGTGTATTTTGTCAGAAATGCGGGACAGGAATGGAGAATATCATTCACATATACTAACATGCCCAAAATGCGGAAAACCTGTGAATACTAAAAGCGCGCTGGTGCAAAGCATTGAGGATTATCAAGTTCTATATCCGTCTGAAAAGTTATCCACCAATACAATCTATGAATGGACTGGTGATTTATTTCCCAAGAGAACCATCAGACAGACATTGAAGGAGAATTTAATAGTCTCAGGATATGGCCAATGGTCATATTATGAATGAATTTTTGGTCACCAATGGTTTTCATTGGTGACTATTATTTTGTATTAGGGCGTCCATAGCTTTAATGATGCTCCGTTCTTTTTTTGGAGTTAAAGGGGTTCCAATACGGTCTATTGGTGACACAAATTTCCATTATCTGGAGTTCGGCAGTCCCAATGCGGTTATTGGACACCATTTTCCATTATCTGGATTTTTGCAGTCCCAATGCGCTCTATTGGTGACACTATTTTCCATTATCTCGAGTTCAGCAGTCCTAATGCGGTTATTGGTGACACCATTTTCCATTATCTGGAGTTTTGCAGTCCCAATGTGGTCTATTAGCGACACTATTTCCCATTACCTGGAATTCAGCAGTCCCAATGCGATCTATTGGTGACTCCATTTTCCATTATCTGGAGTTCAGCAGTCCCAATTCGGTTATTGGTGACACCATTTTCCATTATATGGATTTTCGCAGTCCCAATATGGTCTATTGACGATACTATGTTCCATTATCTGGAGTTTTACAGTCCCAATACACCCTATTGGTGACACCTTTTCCCATTATTTGGAGTTCAGCAGTCCCAATGCGGTCTATTGGTGACACCATTTTCCATTATATGGATTTTCGCAGTCCCAATGCGATCTATTGATGACACCATTTTCCATTATCTGGAGTTTCACAGTCCCAATACACCCTATTGGTGACACCTTTTCCCATTATCTGGAGTTCAGCAGTCCCAATATGGTCTATTGACGATACTATTTTCCATTATCTGGAGTTTCACAGTCCCAATATGGTCTATTGACGATACTTTTTTTCCATTATATGGAGTTTTACAGTCCCAAACACGCCTTACAAAAGAAAAACAGCAGGCCCCAAGCCCGCTGTCCTCGCTACTTCCCGGTAATCAATTCTACTGTTTTTTCCATAACAACGGATATTCCGTCTGCCAGCTTTTTTCCGATTGATGAAAAGAGGTTGAATGCTTTCATTTCTTCTAGCTTTTTTCGCTTTTGTTCAAGGTCATGGCTGGAAATGTCGTTGCCCAGGATTGCGGTCTCGAAGCTGCCACTTTCGTTTTCTTTTACACTGAGGGCACTTTTGAATTCGGGATCATCATACCCTTTCATTTTATGGATTCCTTCGTTTGCCTGCTGCATGCCGAACAATACGGATATGAACATTAAAGAAGCGAGCATTAAGCTTTTTAGCATGAACATTTTCATCTCGATCACCTGACTGGTTTTATTTCTTGTCTGGAGGCTGTTGGGCTGGCGCTCCTACTTTTTCGGCCTGCCAGTAAAATTCGCTGAATACATCTGCCAAAGCATCCGCGGACCTATTTAATTCCTCGAATGTATTATCGACACCGCCGAATTCGATCAATAATGCATTCCCTGAAAGGTCCTGATTGAATTTCCCGTTGGTTGACGCACCCTTTTTCTCTATGACGCCCCTGCTGAGTCCTTTGCCATACTTTTTATCAAGGAGATTATGCAGTTCGCGTGCGAGTGCTAGGTTTTTCTCATAATTCGCATTTTCCCCGCCAATGACAAACGCCAGTTTAGCATAGGATTTTCCGTTGATTTGTATGGTTGTTTTATCTTTTCGGTAACCATCCCGATGGATATCTATGAAGTATTGCAGATTCCGGTCTCCTGACATGGCCGCTTCAACTACCGGGCGTGCTTCCTGATAGGCTTTTCCAAATCCAAGCCCTTTCTTGTTCAGGTTTCCCATGACATCGGTTTTATCAACCGTCGTTCCGATTCCCCGCTGTTCAAGACCTGATTTCAGATGATCACCAATCCTGGTCACGTTTACCTGTGAATGATATGCCTGATTCGGATCGGTTACACCCTTAAGGTACGGAAGATACGATTCTCTTGTATGGGTAAAATAAATATATACAGCTTTACGGTCGCCGGTTGACAGTGGCGGAGCTGCCGTACTTCCTTCCGAAGCACCTGGAAGATCCTCGGTATTTTGCAAGGCTGCCTCCTGCTCCGCTTTCAACACATCTAGCGGAGGAGCAGATTCCATCGGCATGTTTGTATAATTGGTTCCCTTACCCGCAACCAGAATTTTCCCATCAAAAAGCGAGAAACCAGGCAGTTCCCTTCCCAGCATGCTTCTGGGATCATCCAGATTGATATTGGTAGTAAGCTTGAAAATGACATTGGTCAGCTTTGGAGCTTCATATTCCTCTGGCAGCGCCTGCAGGAACTGATGATTTTCCCACCCCATCAAGCTGAACAGCAGCTGGCCGTTCAGGTTAGTTGCAGCCTGATTGACAGAATCGGAGGAAAGCCTAAGCTCCGGCCTCAGCGTCGTCATGGCCCCGCTTATCGAAAAAATCCCAATGAGAAAGAATACAAATGCTAGTGCGGCTTTTACAACTTGAGTCCCCTGGACAGCTACAATTATTCCCGAACGTTTATTAAGTCTCATTGCTCCACCTCTCTCATGCAAGTCTAGTAAATGTTATGACTTTGCTAGAGAAGATAGAACCAGGATTCCAATCGTAATCATTTTGAAATATAACCTAATGTGTATACATACCAGTGTTATCCTGGTCGATGTTCGAATGCAGCGCAGAATTGAGTCCGCTGGCAATCAAATTCGCCATATCATCGATGAAAACATCCACTTCTTTTGGAGTGACCATCAGGTTGTGGCCCAATGGTGAAAGAACCTCATAAATCAGCTTCCTTTTTTCTTCATCCTCAAGTGTGCCGATCATTCCCATGAATGTCTGACGTTGTTCTGCCTCAGGCAAGTCTTCGTCCGTCAGCTTCCTTCTCTTCCCAAAACTCATCCCCGCAGGCACAAGTGATCTCGAAGGCTTGTTTCCTTCCCTCATTTCCTTTCCGAAATGCTTCAGGATAAAATCAATTGTGTCACTTGTAATCGAAACAGCATCGACGACTGTCGGAACGCCGATCGCAATTACCGGGATCCCGAGCGTCTCTTTGCTGAGTTCCTTCCTTTTATTCCCTACTCCAGAGCCGGGATGGATTCCCGTATCGGATATCTGGATTGTTGAATTGACTCTTTCAATAGAGCGTGACGCAAGCGCATCGATTGCAATCACAAAGTCCGGCTTCGTCTTTTCGACTACGCCAAAAATAATGTCCGATGTTTCGATTCCCGTTAATCCCATCACACCAGGAGAAAGCGCACTGACAGAGCGGTACCCCTTCTCGACAGACTCAGGCTGCAGTTCGAATAGATGCTTGGTCACAAGCAAATTTTCACAAACGAGCGGTCCGAGAGCATCGGGGGTCACATTCCAGTTCCCCAACCCAACAACAAGGCAGGATGCATCCTCCTTAATCCCGGATTGTTTGATAAACTGGGCAAATTCATTGGCGAAGACTTTCTCTACTTTCCCTTGCAGCTCGGTATCCTGCTGGCGGATGCCGACAACTTCGATTGTCAAATACTGCCCCTGCTTTTTACCGAGGCTCTTCTCACCCTCGGCGGTTACCTCAACGAGAGAAATCTTTATATCATTTTCCTCTTTTTCTTTTATAATGACGCCTTCAATTTGAGAGAGATTCTCCTCGGTATGGACGGTTGATGCCTGGTCTGCAAGCACCATCTCCCTCGCTTCCACAGCCAGGTCAGTCCTGATTGAATACATGCTCAAGTCGATTGGTTCCTTCATGGTCGCATTCCTCCCAAACAGTTTGGCTGCTAAACAGCATACTATTGCCTATCTTTTCCTTTTATATCAAAAAACATTCACGCAGCTCTGGACATAAATTAAAGCAGAGTATTGCATTATTCACCCCTGTTTGATAAAATATCATTTGTTCTTAATAAATAAGAAATGTACTGGAAATGTCGAGTTCCATAAAATCTCGATGCTTTTTAGGAGGTGAACGGAATGCCAAACATTAAGTCTGCAATTAAACGTGTAAAAACAAGTGAAGAGAGCAGAGCTCACAACATTACTGTTAAATCAACTATGCGTACAGCAGTTAAAAAAGCTGAAGCAGCAATCGTGAACAACGATACTGAAGCAAAAGCTTCTTACGCTCAAGCAGCAAGCAAGCTTGATAAAGCAGCAGCTAAAGGTCTTATCCACAAAAATGCAGCTGCCCGCAAAAAAGCCCGTCTTATGAAAAAATTGAACGCTAACGGCTAATTTTTTTCATACTGCTAATAAAAAAACGACCTGTCAGGGTCGTTTTTTTATTTTGCATTCTATGTAAGTTACCTGCCTTTGATCTGGAACAGGATCATTTCAATCAGCATTTCTTTTTTCATGCCGCCTGTTTTCATTTGATAGTCTGCGTCTGCCAGAAGCTTCATGATCCTTGTCAATTCTTCATCCGAAAATGCCCCTGCTTGTCCTGCAGCAAGTTTTACCCTGAAAGGATGGATTTTCAGCGTCCCGGCTATCTGCTGTTGGCCATATCCTTTCCGTGCAAGCTCCTTTACCTGGTAAATCAGCCTGAATTGGCCAGTGATGACCGCAAGGATTTTAATTGGTTCCTCATTTTGCTTCAAAAGATCGTAATAAATCCTCAAGGCAGCCTCTACATTCCGGTGGACAACCTTGTCGACCAGAGTGAAAATATTTTGTTCCAAAGACCTTGCAGTCAGACGGTCCACAATGTCCTTGGTGATCGGCTGGTTATCGCCCGCATAAAGAGCCAGTTTATCAATTTCAGAAGTGAGCATGAATAAGTTCGTCCCTGCAAGTGCGAGCAATAGCTCAATCGCATCATTTTCTATGACGGACCCATGCATTTCAGCGCGCTCTTTTACCCAGGATTTAATTTCCTGCTCATTCAGCTTTTTGGCTTCTACTACTGTTGCTTTCCGCTTTAACTCCTTGGTTATTTTTTTGCGTTCATCCAGTTTTTCGTATGGCGCAGAAAATACGACGATGGAGTAGGGAGCAGGCTGTGAAAGGTAATCCTCCAGTTTGGCGAGATTATGTTCAATCTTTCCTTTTGACTTTTCAGATGTCAAAAACATGGGATTCTGAAGGATGACCAATCGCTTTTCTCCCATGAACGGGAAGGTTTCAGCGTCTTCCAATGCTGCCTCGATGGGAGTTTCCTCAAGATCGTATACCGAAAAATTGAAATCTTTTTCTTCTTCATCCAAAACATTGTCGACCAGCAGCTGTTTTGTTTCATTTATTAGGAATGCTTCTGTCCCATACAATAAATAAACAGAATCCACCTGTTTTTTGCTTATCTTTTTCCAAATGTCCAATACCACTTTTTTCCGCTCCGTTCAGTTCCAGTTTTCCCATATGTCTATCGTAAAGAAGCTTGGACATTTTGACAAGCATTCTAAGGGAATTGGCCTCCGACTATCTCGGCCAATTCCCCTATCTATATTGAACGCTGCTGTATAAGGCCTAGGATACTTATATGGCAGCGGTGCATCGAAGTTAAGATTATTTTAGCCCCAACCGGGAAAAGTATTTGTGTCAACTCTTGGTACATTGGGTAAATAAGCTGTAAAGAGAAGACTGGATTTTTTAAATTGAATCGCTTATACTATTATAGAATTAATAGGGGGGATTGACTGTGAATCAATTCGAAGAGAATGTCCAAAGCAATCGCAATGACGCTGTTGACTCAGGTGTTGGATTCATCGTTTCTTTTGGATTCTTTGCAACAATGTTCATTATTGCGACAGTCGTGCAGTTAATCGGGAGTTAATCACGGCTACATAGGATAAAGTTGTGGAGACTGCATTTTTAGATGCAGTCTCTTTTCGTTTTCATGTGATTATAAGGGGAGAGACGTATTTGCTCTTTGTTCTATACTATGGCAATTGCATGCCAAAGGTTCCTGAATTGCCTTTGAACTTGTAAGTGATGGCACCACCTTCATCTGTCCTGTAAATAACCGCCCCAGCTTCCTTCAACCTTTCAAGCACTTCCTTCCCTGGATGGCCATACCTGTTCTTTTTCCCGACAGAAATGATCGCGTATTCCGGCTTTGTCCATTCCAGAAAGCTTTCCGAACTGGAATATTTGCTGCCGTGATGGCCAACCTTTAACACATCGATATCAAGTCCCTTAATGGTCTGCTCCATTAGCCTTTCCCCTTCCAAACCAAGATCTCCAGTGAAAAGCCACTTTTTCCCGCCAAGATCAGCGAGCAATACAATTGACCCGTCATTACGGTCTGCTGGAGATCGAATTGGATTGATTATCAGGAATTCCCCTCCACCGGAACTCCACGTTGTGCCCATCTCAGCTTCTTGGATTTCTGTTCCCTCCTTGTGTGCAACATCAATTATCCTGTTTTCCAAGTCCGATCGATCAGGGACACGCGGGAGAATCAGCTGTTTGACCTTCAGCTCTTCGAACAGCGCCCTGGCCCCTCCAATATGGTCGGCATCCCCGTGTGTCAAAATCAATTTATCCAGGCTTCTGATTCCTTCGCTTTTCAAAAATGGGACGACGATTTTTTTGCCTGGATCATACTGGCTCCTTCCCTGCTGCCAATCTTCCTTTGCAAAAGGGATGACACCGCCAGTATCAATAAGATAATTCCCCTGGTTATGCGGAAGCCTGATGAAAATGCTGTCGCCCTGGCCAACATCCAGAAATACGATTTTTCCATATGGGCTCATATAGGGCCATAAAATCTGCATGAAAAGAGGAATGAGAGGAAGCGCAAAAATCCATAATGGCAGTTTGGCCTTCCTTATTAAAAATCCTTCCCACATATAAAAGAAAATCGGAATCAAAAGGATATGCAATATCAGGAGGATCGGCTCCAGCTTACCAATCACGAGGGTCGATATCCGAAGCTCAGCAAGGCTCGCTGCAAAAAGGTTAACATTGTGTATCAGCGTTTCCAGAAGGATTAAATAAAACGAAGGCGGTGAAGCCCAAAAGATGGAAATATAGGTTAACAGCAAAATTGGAAGCAATCCAAATGAGAAAAGAGGGACAAAAAGAAGATTGGCGAGCATGGATATGACAGAGACTTCATGGAAGGACGAAATGATGATCGGGAGACTGGAGGTTTGGGCGATAAAAGAAGCTGCAGCAGTTTGCCCGGCAAGTGATGTGAAGGTTTTCATGATAACCGGCGCCGAAAGGATCAATGAGAAACTGACACTATAAGAGAGCTGAAAACCTGTGTCATAAATGATGCCTGGCTGTAATAACGCCATGATCATAAATGCAGCTGAAATGGCATCTAGCGGATTCATCTTGACCGAATAGCGCTTTGAACCAATCAATAGAAGAAGCATAGCGGAAGCCCGGATGACCGGTGGTGCGAGTCCAGTCATGACCGTATACAACGGCAGGAAGGCCATCAGCAGCATCTCCGTTTTTTCCTTCGTCACCCCAAGCCGGATACTAATGAAGTAGAGCATTCCAGTAAGCAGGCCTACATGCAGTCCTGAAATCGCCAATAAATGAACAATGCCTATTTTCTGGTAGGATCGTTCTGTTTCGGGATTAAAGAAATCTCTTTCGCCAAAAATCAGTGCTGCCGCAAGCGCTGAGGTCTCGTCAGGGAAAATCTGATTGATTCTCAGCACTTCTTTTTGCCTGAAGCCTTTAAGCATTGTCAAGATACTTTGCGACTTTTTATGGCAGGTAGCCAAAGATAGCTGGTCGGCTTCAAGAATCCATGATATTTTGTCTCGTTCAAGGAATTTTTTGTAGTCAAAAGCATTTGGATTTGTGGCAGGCGGCGGGCTTGAGAGGATTCCGGAGGCTGAACAGGCTGTTCCCGGATTGAGGAGATTCTGGATGATTTCTTTTTCAGCAATGGTTTTGATTCTGTATTTGATGATAAGTTTTTCATCGGCCGGCAGTGATCTGCTATAGGCATAAAGCAAATCACCATCCACCTTGATTTCATCATCAAATAAAACAAGGAAGTTCTTTTCGCTGCCCGTATACACTGTTTCAAAATCATCAAAGTACCCGGCAGCCATAAATACAGCATAACAGGCACTCATAAGCACCAGGAGTGATGCATGGAGTTTCTTAAATTCTTTTAGAAAGAAGAGGGTGAGCAAAAACAACGCCCCGTACAGAAGTGGATTCTGTTTAATTGTCAGCAAGCCCAGCAGTGAGACAGCGGCAAAGTAAAGCAACTGTCCCCTGATGGGTGCAATCCGTATAAACTTCATGTCATTAATCCTTTAGATTTATTATGGCAAATGTACAACCTCTACATCCCTTAAAAAGAGATCATTGTATTTGTTAGGATACGCAGATTTATAAACAATACGGGCAATTCCTGATTGTGCAAGGGTCTTGGAGCACTTTTCGCATGGCTCATGGGTGACGAACGCCGTTGCTCCTTTTAATAGTCCTCTATCCGCATGGAGGACCGCATTTTCCTCCGCGTGCAAAGTCCTGATGCAGCGACCCTGCTCATTAATCAGGCAGCCGGCATCCTCACAATGGTCATGACCGTGGATTGATCCATTGTATCCGGTCGAAACGATATGCTTGTCCTTGACAATGACACACCCGACATGCAGCCTTGGGCAGGTAGAACGCGTGCCTACTTCTTCGGCGATATCCAAAAAATAATCATCCCAACTCTTTCGTTCCATGCTGTAATCCCCCTTAAAAACACTCAATATAATTTATTATAACCTTTTTATATCCTCCATTTTAAGTCTTTGGCTGAAAGAGTTCAATTTCAACGGCAGCTATTTAACCGAAATCAAGTCCTTTAACTTTTCAAAAGTTTTTTCCCCAATCCCGCTGATTTCTTTTAAATCCTCGATTGCTTTAAACGGCCCGTTCGTTTCGCGGTACTCAATGATTGCTTCAGCCTTGGCCGGACCGATTCCTGGCAAGGTCTGGAGGTCGGCTGATTGGGCAGTATTTAAATCCAGCTTTCCCTTTGCCGCCTCACCCTCATTCTGTACCGGCAAAGATGAAGGAACTTCTTCTCCGATGCGCGGCACATAAATTGACATTTCATCCTGGACATACATGGCAAAATTAATCGCGGCCGCGTCAGCCTCTTTTTCAAGCCCTCCAGCCACCTCAATCAGGTCGATCACCCTCCCTCCCTCTTTTACCTCATATACACCGGGATGAACAACAGCTCCTTTTATCTCTGCCATCATGATGATTTCTTTTTCCTCGACTTCCGCCTCTTTCTCAGGTTCCAGTTCTGTAACCATCGCCACGGCATTTTCCTCGGTGAGTTCATCCCCTTCATCGAATGATGAATAAAGAAAAAATAACAAAGCCGCAATTCCTGCAATTACAAAGATTTTGTTTTCCTTGATCCATTCCAAGCAGCATCAACACCTTTCTTCATTGGCATAAAATAAAAATTAAAATCATATGGATATAGGAGAATAAATGTACGAAGGAGGGAAGGGTTATGAAAATAGGGATAATAGGCACAGGGAATATGGGGAGAATTCTCGCCGAAGCTCTCATTGATGGGAATGCCGTTTCCCCTTCTTCAATGATGATTACGAATAGGACCTTATCAAAAGCTTTAGAGACTCAAAAAATATATCCAGGCTTAGCCATTGGAAAGAATGCGATAGAAGTAGCTGAAAAAGCCGATGCCATTTTCGTATGCGTGAAGCCTCATAATGTATTGGGAGTCCTTGAAACCATCAATCCTGTGCTTACGAAGAATAAATGTGTAATCTCCATTACAAGCCCAATCAGTGTGGAACAAATTGAAAGCAAAGTGGATTGTTCAGTCATGAGGATCATTCCAAGCATTACAAGCAGAGCACTTGCCGGGGTATCGCTTTTCTCGTTTGGCACCCGATGCACAACGGAATGGCGGGAAGCTATGTTTACTCTTTTTAAAAAGGTATCTGTCCCGCTGGTAATAGAGGAGAACATTACAAGAGTAGCATCAGATATTGTCAGCTGCGGTCCAGCTTTCTTCAGTCACCTTGTCCAGAGCTTTATCAATGGTGCTGTCAAAGAAACGGAGATTGATCAGGAAACCGCCACCAAACTAGCAAGCGAAATGTTAATTGGTTTAGGGGAACTATTGAGTCAAAATCATTATACATTACAGACTTTGCAGGAAAAGGTTTGCGTGAAAGGCGGAATAACTGGAGAAGGAATTAAGGTACTGGATCGTGAAACAGGAGATATGTTTGAAAAGCTGTTCCAGGCAACACATAAAAAATACGCAACAGAATTAGAAAGCATTAAGGAACAATTCGGTCCTTAAAAGTTTTCTCCATTTAACCCGAAAATCCTTCCTTAAAATTGTGACAGAAATGGTACAAAAAAGCTCCCGTGTGAATCGGGAGCTTTTCTAATGAATATAAATCCTATTATGACTTGATCATAGCAAAAAATAATCGCTCAGTTGTTGAGTCAGGAGCCTTAAGTGAATAATCACCGGTGATTTCGATATTCTCAAAGCCTGCCTGCTTCAGCAATTCTACATATATTGCTTCCGGATATGTACGCTGGTAATGCACTTCATCAACACGATCATATTTTCCGGTTCTTTCATCGAGTACAAAAAAAGTCAGTTCATGTTCAACGCTATGCGGGTCGTCTCCCTTGAAGCTGTTCCAGATATAGGTGATCTCTTCGTCATCCCATGTGAATGTAGCATCCGCAAAAATATCGCGCATCTTATAAACGGAATGGACATCAAAAATGAACAAGCCGCCCTTTTTCAAAAGACGGTATACGCCTTCAAAGGTCTTCTTTACTGCATGTTCATCCTTCAAATAATTCAGGGAATCGCAAAAGATGCCGATGATATCAAACTCACCTAATTCCTCTAGTTCTGTCATGTCCTGCTGGAAGAATTGGATAGGCATAGATTGTGCCTGGGCCTTCATCTGGGCTACCGAAAGCATATCGCCAGACAGGTCCGCGCCAGTAACATCATAGCCTTTTTGCGCAAATCTGACAGAAAGCTCCCCGGTGCCGCATGCGAGGTCGAGAAGCTTCATTCCATTCACTTGATATTTCTCTTTGTACGCTTCGACGATTTTGACCCATTCATCATAGGGAACGTCCTGCATGAGCTCATCATACAAATAAGCGAATCTTTCGTAGGACACTTAATTCAGCTCACTTTGAACATTCTCGATTGGTGCGTCTCCCCAGAGACGTTCCAAATTATAGTAGCTTCTTTCTTCTTTATGGAAGACATGGACAACCACATCGCCAATATCAATCAGGACCCATCTTGCTTCATCGAACCCTTCCATCCTTTTCAGACCATATCCCTGTTCTTCTGCTTTTTCCCTGATTTCACGTGCAATTGCCTGCACTTGTTTGTCCGAGTTACCATGGCAGATAATGAAATAGTCGGCAATCAGCGAGATGCCTTTCATATTCAATACCATAATATCTTCTGCCCTTTTATCGTCTGCTGCTTTTACAGCTGTCATCAATAGTTGTCGATCGTTCATTCAATCACCCTCCTGAGTTTTTTACAATGCTGTTATATGCGTTAAATGTATCTGGAAAAACCTGCTGGTTTTTTTTCATCAAAAATAGGATGGTATTTTTCATTGACTGGATCAGCGCAATGTCCAAATCTTTCTCTGCCAAATCCCTTACCTCACCGACCCCGGGAAAATGCCGGCCCGGCTCAATATAATCAGCCAGATAAATGATTTTATCAAGGAGGGTCATGCCTACCCTGCCTGACGTATGGAATCGGATGGCATCAAGGATTTCCCCGTCTTTTATGCCTGCTTCTTTTTCGGCAAGAAAGGCTCCTACAGGGGCATGCCAAAGCTCACTGTTGAACTCAAGCAGGATGGCCGGCATTTTTTGGTCAACGATAATCTGCCTCATTTCCTCTTTTGGCCTGAATTTGGCATAATCATGGAAAATGGCGGCCAGTTCTGCTTTTTTCCAGTCTGCGCCGTATTTTTCTGCCAGCCTGATGGCAGTCTCCATCACTCCAATAGTATGCACATATCGATGTTCAGTCAGCTGCGGCTTCACAATCTCAAGTGCTTGTTCACGATCCATATAAACCATTCTCCTCTATATAAAGCCTGACAGATTCGGGCAGCAGATAGCGAATGCTTATACCGTCCCTTACTCTCTCTCTGATCATGCTAGAAGAGATGTCCATCTGTGGCGTTTCTGCATACAGAATATCATATTCCGTTTCCGTCGTGTACGACGGCCTGCTGACCCCCACGAACTTCACCATCTCCAGCAGCTCATCTATTTTATGCCATTTTGGCAAGTACTCAACCATGTCGCCGCCAATAATGAAATAAAAATCAATTTCTTTATTCTTAGCTTTTAATATTTTCATCGTTTCATACGTGTAAGAAGGACCACTTCTCTCGAGTTCTGCTTTTTCCACCCGGAATTTCTGGTTGTCGGCAATAGCAAGCTCGAGCATTTCAAGCCTGTCTGAATTGCTGATAGGCATGTTGACTGTTTTATGCGGCGGAACCTGATTGGGCATGAACCAAACTTCATCCAGCCCATAAGCATGCAGTACTTCATTCGCAATGACCAAATGTCCGGTGTGCGGCGGATTGAAGGTTCCGCCCAATATGCCAACCTTCATCAAACAGGCACCTCCCAGTTGTTTATCTTGGAAGAACGATTTGCTTATTCTCGCGTGATTCTTTATACAAAACAATTGTATTCCCGATGACCTGGACAAGCTCCGCTTTTGCTCCGCGTGAAAGCTGCTCTCCAACAGTATCCCTGTCCTCATCACAGTTCTGGAGGATGCTTACCTTGATTAACTCTCTTGCTTCAAGCACATCCGCGATTTGCTTGATCATATTTTCATTTACCCCACCTTTGCCGACTTGAAAAATCGGAGTCAGATGATGGGCTTTTGACCTTAAAAAACGTTTTTGCTTACCTGTTAACATGTGTTAACCTCCTAAATTTCTTAAAACATTGGCTCTCATTCTCTCGGTGTCCGGAAAAATCCCGGTCCATTTTTCGAAAGCAAGTGCCCCCTGCAAAACGAACATCCCGACGCCATTCTGGATTTCGGCTCCTTTTTTAGACGCTTCCTCCAAAAATTTTGTTTGCAGAGGATTATATATGATATCACTGACGATTGCATCCCTGGAAATATTCTCAGGTGAAAGCGGCAAACCTTCTAGGTCAGGTGACATTCCAATGGAAGTGGTCTGGATGATCAACTGATATTCATGCAGTGACTTTTCAGCTGTTTTTCTGTCAAGGACCTTTGAACGGACCTTGAAGGGACAGGAGCTGACTAATTCCTCAGCCTTCCCGGCTGTCCGGTTATACAGGTCAATCCGCTGAATTCCTGCCTGGGCCATTGAGAAGTAAATCGCTCTTGAAGCACCACCTGCTCCAATAATCAAAGCTGACCTTGAACCAGGATCAGCATCCATTGATTCAAGTCCTTTGACGAAGCCGGGTCCATCTGTATTGTAGCCTGTTAAAATGCCATGTTCATTTTTGACCGTATTGACGGCTCCGATCGCTTCTGCCAAAGGATCGATTTGATCGAGATAGGCCATGATATCAGTTTTATGCGGGATTGTCACATTGAAGCCACTAACACCCAATGCTTTGAACCCTTTTACTGCTGCCTCAAGATTTTCCTTGGTGACATGAAAGGGAAGATAGACTGCATCGATTCCATAAAAATCAAAGAGATCATTATGCATGGCAGGAGACATGGAATGGCCAATTGGATCACCGATGACGCCGAACAATTTTTTCATGCTTCTCCCGCCTTTCCTCATAGTTTTTGGATCTCGAAGAGTTTAAATCAGAGACCTTCTCAGCATCACATGAACCCCTTTCGGAACATATGCTGCAATTTTTGCGCCCGCATCATTGACTGTCACCCAGCCAAGCCCTGAAAAAACGACATCTGTTTTGGCTTCCTTAATCGTGAACTCATGTCGGACAAGTTCAGGGAATTCATCCATTTGCTCAGGCCGAGGCGGGGTCAGCAATTCACCCGCATGGTTCTTATACAGCTCATCCGCATTTTCCAGCTTTGTACGATGGATATTGATTTCATTCGGTACATAGCAGGAAAAAGACCTTCTGCCTCCTGCCAGATAATCGAACCGTGCCAGGCCGCCGAAAAATAATGTCTGCTGTTCGTTCAGCTGGTAAACCTTTGGCTTGATCTCTTTTTTAGGCGTAATGTACTTCAAATCACGCTTATCCACATAATGAGCCATCTGGTGATGGTTGATGATTCCCGGAGTATCGACGATCGCTTTGCCGTCCTCTAGCGGGATTTCGATCATATCAAGGGTTGTTCCCGGAAAATGTGAAGTGGTGATGATGTCTCCTTCGCCTGTCACTTCCTTAATGATTCGATTAATAAAAGTAGATTTCCCTACATTTGTGCAGCCAACAATATAAACATCCTTGCCATTCCGGTATTCATCTATTGCCGCCGCAGCTTCTCTGATGTTATACCCTTTTGCCGCACTTACAAGAAAGACATCGATCGGATTGAGCCCAAGTTCCCGGGATTCTTTCTTCATCCAGTCAATCAGCTTGCGCTGCTTGACCGATTTAGGCACAAGATCAGCCTTGTTGCCAATCAATAATACCGGATTCTTTCCAGCGAATCTCTGGATCCCGGGAAGCCAGCTGCCGTTAAAGTCGAAAATATCGACGATTTTTACAATCAGGGCATCCCTGCTCCCTAGTTCATTCAATATTTTCAAGAAGTCATCATCGGTGAGACTTACATCCTGGATTTCGTTATAGTTTTTAAGGCGGAAACATCTCTGGCAGACGATAGCCTCTTTTTCCAAGGAAGAAGCAGGGGCATACCCCAGTTCTTCAGGATTTTCAGTTTGGATTTTCACACCACAGCCTGTACAGATTAATTGTTCACTCAAATCTAGTCCTCCCAATTCAGCTTTCCTTTCTTCTTGAACCAATTTAAAATCCTTCTTTCCACTTTCCTGTTGAATCGGGTCACAAACCCATCTGTCTGGGCAACCGGTACAACGAGAATCGTGTGGAATCCGCTTCTATTGCCGCCAAGGACATCTGTCAGCAGCTGGTCGCCAATCACGACTGTTTCTTCTTTACGCAAGCCCATCTGCTTCAAAGCTTTATTGAACGCCTTGGTCATTGGCTTCCTCGCTTGAAATATAAAAGGGATTTGAAGCGGATCAGAGAATGCCTTGACTCTTTTCTCATTATTATTTGAAACAATCGTTATGAGTATTTCATTTCTTCTCATATTATCAAACCACTCGATCAGCTTCGGGGTCGCAGTCGGCCGATCCCATTCTACGAGGGTATTGTCCAAATCCGTTATGATTCCCTTGACGCCTTTTTCCTTCAGGCTATCCGGCTCGATTTCAAATATATTTTTCACATGCTGGTCAGGCAAAAAATGCTTTAGCAATTTTATAACACCTCATTAATTAAATTCCTATCATACCGTTAACATCATACCCAATTTTATCCTCGTATTCAAAACAAACATACAGATCTCCCCGAATTAACAGCTGTCTGCTGATTAAAATTGACAAAAACAACCGATTTTCTGCTATAAGCGTTAAATTTTCGAAGTATTACAAAAAACTTTTCGACAAAATCCAGCGATTTCCAATCCTGTGGATAACCTTATGCACAATATACACATTGATTCTCTTACAAATTTCCCATTTATAAACAATTTAATCACAGGTTATCCACTGCTAATTGTGGATAATCAGAACGGTTGTTCTGCAAGTTTCAATCTGCTAGAGTAAGGGTAGAAACGAAACAACTTACAATTATATGCAGTTAAAATCTGATTTAGAAGATCCTTTTGGGGGTGAATGACTGAAATGCGCAAGCTATCGGACGAGCTGTTGATCGAATCCTATTTCAAGGCAAGAGAACTGAACCTTAGCTATGAGTTTATTCGTTTGATTGAAACGGAAATCCACCGGCGGTCATTATCTAACCGAATCAAAGTCTCTTCCTGACAGCCCCAAAAGGGCTCTTTTTTTTGCTTTGTGTGGCATAAATACAAAACAAAAACGAAAGACACAGATTAAACCTGTGCCTCGCTGGTCATCCTTGTCCATTCCTGGTACCGATTCTCTCGCCATATTTAATAGGATATGGCGCTGTGATGTTCGGCAGTAGATTCACTGTCCCCTTTTCAAATAGAAGCACAACAGTCGAGCCGAAGGTAAAATACGCCATTTGCTCGCCTTTTTCGAGGCTCGTTCCGGCGTGGGTGGTTTCAATCGAGTTGACGAACATGGCGCCAACCTTTATAACTGCCATCATGCCTGAATCATGCCTGATTTCAGTTATTTTACGGAAGTTCTTGGACAATGGATAATTTCCGTATTTCAACCCCATCTTGTTAACAGGATACGACTTCCTTCCCAAGGTCCACTGATTTACTACATTGCCTGCAACAGGGCTGTGAATTTGGTGGTAATGGCTTGGGCTCAAGTAAAATATCATATACGTGCCTTGTTCATACCTTGCCATCGCTTCATCATTACCAAGCATCTCGGAAATCGAATACACTTTCCCCTTTACGTTAATCGTTTTGTCAGCCTCAATTTCACCTATATCTTCAATCACTGAGTCTACAGGACTTACAACAGACAAAGGCTCTTCATCTACTATTCTTGATCCTTCTTTCAGGTTCCTGATGAAAAATTGATGCAGGCTCTCGTACTCTTCTATCGATTTTTCCATTTCGTCCTGATTGATGTTATAAGTTTTGGCAAACGAAGGGATAATGACTTTGCTGTTTTTAGATTTTGCGAATTTATGCAAAATGGCCGAAGTCCATTTCCCATTTGTCAATTCTATAAGCAGGCGATATATAGACTGGAGCAATGAACATACCTCCGATTAAATTATTGGGACTTAGCTTTGTTTTTTTTGATGAATGTAATTGATTAAAAATTCCGGGAAATACCAAAAAGAAATCTTTACGAAAGAGCATAATCAGCTTAGAATTATATATTATTATATAATAACCCAATGTGCTAGTTCCCTTTTCAATAAGGCTCTTATCTTTTTGAAACGATTATGAATGAATCTGCTCAAAAGGTTCGATGCAAATTTGAAATTGTGTCCGAATACTTTCGGAAAGCAGAACGATGCAGAAACTGTCTTCCAGTAAGAGGAGTGAATTATATGTTTCTTCACGATGTACTAGACTCAACTGTCAAAAAAGTAAAATCTCAGACTGCAAACGTGCTGACACTGGCCAATCTTTCGTTAGGTGGATTTGCAATCATCGTTGGCATGGAAGGCAATTTAAACTTAAGCCTTTTATTGATTTTCATCGCTGCCCTGGCAGACCGGTTTGACGGAATGGTTGCCAGAAAGCTTAATATTGAATCTGAACTTGGAAAGCAATTGGATTCCATGAGTGATATTATATCATTCGGTGTGGCTCCTGCACTATTAATCTATCAGGGAATTTTGTCCGAGTTTGGCGCTCCCGGTGCGTTTTTCATTGTTTTTTATATAGGCTGCGGCGCATTCCGACTGGCTAGATTCAATATTACCGAGAATAACGGCTACTTCACAGGATTGCCGATCACCGCAGCAGGAGTGCTGGCAACGCTGAGTTTTCTGGCCATCCCCCATATTCCCCCGCAGACATTCTTATTCATTATGCTGTTCCTCAGCCTGCTGATGATCAGTCCATTCAAGCTAAGAAAAGTATAAAACCCAGCCTCAAAAGGGCTGGGTTTTCGTTTGTCTGATTCTGGCTAAACCTGCTTACACCATATTATTAAAATGCTGACTCTGTTGCACCTAAAGTGATACTAAAGCCTATTCCGTCAAAGCCATGAATTCCTCAACATCATCCACGCACATGCGTACGGCTTTTTCCCAGAAATCCTTTTTCGTAAGATCGACGTTCAGGTGTTTCTGTGCCAGTTCCTCTACTGTCATCGATGCTGAATCCTTCAAAAGAGCAATATACTTTTCTTCATATCCCTTGCCTTCTTCCAGGGCCATTGCATAAATTCCAAGGGAGAATAAGTAACCGAATGTGTACGGGAAGTTATAGAATGGTACTCCAGTTATAAAGAAATGCAGCTTGGACGCCCAGAACAGTGGGTGATACTCCTCGAGGGCCCCTCCATATGCTTCTTGTTGCGCATTCTTCATCAATTCCCCTAATCTTTCCGGATTGACCACTCCCTGTTTGCGCTCTTCGTAGAACCTAGTTTCAAACAGGAATCTGGCATGAATATTCATCAAGAGTGCGACTGAACGCTGGACTTTATCCTCCAATAAACCCAGCTTCTCTTCCTTAGTCTGTGCGTTTTTCACGGAAGCATCTGAAACAATCATTTCAGCGAATGTAGAAGCTGTTTCTGCCACATTCATCGCATAATTCCGATTCAGCAAATGCAGGTCCCTCATTGCATAAGTGTGGAAACCATGTCCAAGTTCATGTGCCAAGGTTGAGACATTGGACGGCGTACCAGAGTAGGTCATGAAGATCCTGGATTGGCTGCTCTCAGGAAAGAAGGTATGAAAGCCGCCAGGAGCCTTGCCGGGACGATCTTCAGCCTCAATCCAATTATCCTCAAATGCCATTTTTGCAAAATCGGCCATTTCTTTGCCAAATAGCGCGAAGTTATCGACAATAAAACCAGCTCCTTGCTGATAGGACATTTTCGATTCAGCACTGCCAATTGGCGCATCCAAATCAAACCAGCTCAGCTTTTCAAGTCCCAGGAGCCCTGCTTTTCTGTTCAAAAACCGGACAAACGGCTCCTTGTTGCCGGAAATAACCTCCCACATAGCATCAAGTGTTTCTTTTTTCATCCTGTTGATATCAAGCGGCTCCTTCAAGACATCCTCCCAGCCCCGCAGCTTATAAACATTCAGACGGAAGCCCGCGAGATGATTGAGTGTCTTTGCGTAAAAATCCTCTTTCTCTCCCCATGCTTTTTCCCATGCCGCGAAAACCTCTTTACGGACAGAACGGTCTGCGTCTGACAGCTTATTGGCAGCCTGGCCGACAGAAAGACTTTCCTCTTTATACTGGACTTTCGTATTTCCCACAAGAAGGTCATACATCTGGCCCCAGCCGTGATAGCCGTCCACACTTAATGCATTTATGGCCGACTCCTCTCTTTCGGAAAGTTTTTCAGCTGCACGTTCCCGCCGCTCTGTAAGCACAAAACGGAGCTCCTTCAATAGTCCGTCCTGCAACAGTTCATCCCAAACATCCTTTGAAAAGCTGGAAAGCTTCTGATCGAAAATAGTCAGTGCAGTTTGCAATGAAGCACTGAGTTCGGTGACCGTCGCCTTCAATTGCCCAGCCTTCTTATCATCCGTGTTCTGAGCATGCAAACAGCTTACAAATGCACCAGCCTGCCTTACCTTCTTCGCTGCTCCATCGAACAGCCCTACGAGATTTGCCAGCATCGCACTCTCGGTTGACTGATTTACTGGCTCCCAGCCCTCTACTTCCTTTTTAAACTTTTCGATTTGCCCCCCTGCGGCCTTTAAATGGTCTGCGAATTCCGGAGAACTGCTTCCCCCTTTAAAAAACACCTCGAGGTCCCAAACATCAGAATATGTATTTGCCATTTCATTTCCCCCTTTATGTATATTAATTTATTATAATGTTACTTTTCTAAAATTTCTATTTTTTCATAAACCAAGTCCAGCCCTATTCAAGAAAAGGCATATTAAAAGGTTTATCCCATCCAGGATAAACCCTTTACCTTCTTAACAAGTGAAATACCACCATCCTCCGAAAATAAGGACGATTACAAGCAAAATGATGAATAGTGCAAACCACGCACCACCCCCGCCGTAAAAGCCGGGATAACCTCCATAAGGAACTCCGTATGGCGGATAATAACCGTATGGCATACTTTCAACCTCCTTTTCTTTATCCTATTATCAGGTTATGGGTTTCTGTCCATTTTGGTTTGGGCTCTGGGGCAGCTTCCCGTTAAATTTGCAAATTTATCAGCGAAGCACGAGTGGCGTGCACAATTTCTTCACTTATTTAGTGTAAGATGAAGATAATTCAAATTTTCAAGGGGTAATTATTATAATGCCGACAATATTGCTAATAGATAATGAAATGAGGATGCTTGACTTACTTGCTCTTTACCTGGAGCCGGCTGGCCATAAATGCATCAAGAAGACATCCGCCAGTGAGGCTATTGATTTCCTCGAGAATCATGGAGCAGACCTTATCATACTCGATCTGATGATGCCCGAGATGGACGGCTGGGAGGCATGCGGGGAAATACGGAAACACTGGGATATTCCGATTATCATGCTAAGCGCGAGGAGCGAGAAACCGGATATCGTCAAAGGTTTAAAGATCGGTGCTGATGACTATATCACCAAGCCTTTTGATGAAGAAGAACTTCTTGCAAGAATTGAGGCATTGCTAAGAAGACATTCATCCAAAAGCCAAATGCTTACATTCAAAGGACTGAATCTGAATATGGAATCGTATGAAGTTCAGCATGACGGTATCCTGATCCCACTGACACCAAAGGAATTCTCATTATTAAGCCTTTTCTTGCAAAACAAAAACAAGGTATTCACAAGAGAACATCTGATTTCTACAATATGGGGATATGGTGTCGCAACGGAAGACCGTACGATTGATTCACATGTAAGGAATCTGAGGGACAAGCTTCGGAAAGCCGGATTTGCCGCAGATGAATACCTGGCTACCGTCTGGGGAGTAGGATATAAGTGGATTGATTAGGAAAAAAAGTTTCATTCATATTCTTATGGATAAAAAGAGATAATAAGCAAGTCATTCTCAAAAGGGAGGAATACTTGAATGGAAACTTTATACGACCGACTTGGCGGACAGGATGCAATTACGAAAGTTGTTGATGTTTTTTACGAAAAGGTGCTTGCTGATGAAACGGTCAACCAGTTTTTCAAGGAAACAGACATGGAAAAACAGCGGCGACATCAGTCCTTATTCATCAGCTGGGCATTAGGAGGACCAAACCAGTATTCCGGAAGAAGCATGGAGCTCGCGCATAAAGGCATGAACCTTAATGATGAACATTTTGGCGCGATCGCCAATCACCTTGCAGAAAGCCTAAGGGAATTTAATGTCTCGGAACAAGATATCGATGGAGTTCTCACAAAACTGAGAGAAATGAAAAATGACATCCTTTATAAATAGAAAAAGAGAAGGGATGCCCCTTCTCTTTTTCTATTTATTTAATTGCTTTGGCAGGTTTTGCAGGAAGGAAATCATCAGAGTCATGCCTTCCCTTGTTTCTTTCTGTGTGACAGCTCTCATCAGCTGCAGGGAGGTCAGAGGCTCTTTATCTTTCGTTTCCTCTTGAGCATGATGGAACGCAGTCAGCATACCGTCAACAAGGTCGATGGCACCCAGCTGGATGAAGGAATCCGCAAGTTCTACACCTTTGATTGCCTTCTCCACCATATCGGTCACCATCGGTCCTGTCATCGCTCCCTTCATGGCAGCAGCCATATCCGCAAGCTGCATCAGTGATTTCAGGACTCCTGTTTCTTCCATTCGTTTTACTTCCATCAATGTCCGCTCGAGGTTCTCGGCTACTTCAGGCAGGGCCTTTAATAGTGAGATCGTTTCAGGCTGAAGCAGGTCATCAGCCATCTCGACCATCTTGACACCTGTTTCGGCAATGGTCGAGACCATTTCCCCGGTTACTGCATTCATGGCTGCATCAGTGAAGCTGACTAGCTTATGTTGTTCCGTTTTCTGTATTTGAGGTGTTTCTGTAACCATCTCAACCACCCCTTCTATAAAATCCCTTTGGCATTTAACCAGTAAAGCTCATTGTATACTGCTTTGAACCAGTGCAGCAGGTCAGAAGTCTCTGCTGGCTGCGGTGGGTTATTGTAGTCAAACGTAATCATGCTGGCATCTTCAAGGCTGTTTTCAAGGAAGCAGGCCACCTTGCCGTTATAGACAGCTGTTTCCGGACGCCCCGATAATCTGCTGATGATATTGGCAACCAGGGATTCAGATTGATAGTGTGCAGTTGATCCAGCTTTGCTGATTGGCAGGTTTGTTGCATCACCAATTACATAGACATCATCCTGGCCAATCATTTTCAATGTTGTCCGGTTTGTCGGAATGAAGCCTGATTCATCGCCAATGCCGGATTCAATCACAGCTTTGGCGCCTGTATGCGCCGGAATCGTAATGAGCATGTCATACTCATGTTCGGAGCCGTCCATTGTAATCGCGACTTTGCGCTTTGGATCCACTTCTTCCAGATTGAAGAATGTTTCATACTTGATATCCCGTTTTTCAAACTGCGGCAGTCCCCATTCTGCAACTGGAACCAATGAATGGATCCGGCCGATCGGATAGGCGTATTTGATTTCAATATCCTTACGTCTTCCATTTTTGCGGTAATAGTCATCCAGCATCAATGCTAGTTCAAGCGGAGCTGCTGGACATTTGTGCGGCACATCGATGGTGATCAGGATTTTCCCTTTTTCCATCGCTGCAAGGTCATCACGCAGGCGTTCTGCTCCTTCGAGTGTATAGAAGTTATGCGCACCTTCCCGTAAACCTGGAACACTGTCAAAGTCAGGATGTGATCCTGTTGCGATGACTAGGTAGTCATATTGATACTGCTTTTTGCCTTTGACCGTCTTCTTCTCTACATCGATTTTCTCAACATCATCATAAACAAGGTTCACATGTCTGTGTACAAGGGCATCCTGCTTTCTGATAAAATGCTCGGACGGTTTTTCATTAAAAGCAATGAATAGGTATCCTGGCTGGTAAATATGTTTTTCTGTATTGGAAATCAAAGTGACTTCGACTTCCCGTTTTTTAATTTCTTCGCCAAGCTGACGGGCTAGCCTGTTTGCAACCATTGTACCCGCGCTGCCTGCTCCAAGAACCACGATTTTTTTTGTCATTTCGTCCACCTCTTTACTGGATTCCTTGATCAAGGCTGTTGTTTTTTCTGGACTTTTTTACGGCTTGAAACACTAAAGTTACCGTAAAGAGCCTGTGTCAAACAGCGATCAATTATTTTACTTTTTTAACCGCAATCTTGAATTCATCGCCTTCATTTTCGAGGTAGGCAATTTCGTGGCCCATTTTATTGACCCATTCAGGGATATCGACTGCTGAACCTTTATCAGTGGAAAGGACTTCTACTACATCTCCGACCTGTGCTGTTTTAATGCCTTTTACCAATTCCATTAATGGTCCAGGGCAATATGCTCCTCTTGCATCGATTGATTTTGTTACTTGTACTTCACTCATGATTTATTCCTCCTGTAAGTTCATTTTTATGTTAAAATAAGAAAAGATTTTTTATTTTTGCATGAAGGGGAAAGTGTGAAAGGCCTGCACGCCAAATCACTTTTCCTGCTTCTGCAGTTACATTGTAATGACTGTTGCTCCCTGGGTCATTCCCAGGAATTTCGTTACCCCGATGACTCCATCGAATACATCCAGCATATCTTCTTCTTTCCAATCCATGATGTCCATTGCCAATGCGCATCCGTAAATATTCAACTCACCCATCTCTTTGCCTTCCTGCAATAATGAATCGAATAATGGGATTTTCTTTGCAAGCATTTCCTTACCGATTGTTCCTGTAATAAAGTCTGTGTTGTCGAAGCTGTCTTTACGGAAAGATTTAAGAGCATTCATTGTCACGAACACGTTTACTGTCATTCCTGACATAGATGCGACCGATCCAACAAGTGCTCCAGCATGCAATTTTTCTAGATCTTCAGATAATAAAATAACCGCTAAAGATGGTGTTTGCTGTTCCATAATTTATTGCCTCCTAATAAATGTTTTCGATTGATTTACCTTACACTTGAATTATACCCATACCCCCATATCTATGTCTGTTTCTTTTATGTGAACGTTATTGGTCTAAAAAGTGACAAAACAAAATGTCCATAGGGTTATCTATTCCTTCTCAAAAACAAATTTATGGTATTAATTTCCAACAGAAAATATTTATTGGGACAGACACAATCCCTCTTAATCAGACATAGGAATTTATTATAGGCGAAAGCCTAAAAAAGCGGGGGTGGAAACATGTCTGGCATACTGACAGCACTCGGGTATCTAGTAAAAGAAGTCATCCTTCTTGTTTCGTATGTTAAAAACAATGC
This sequence comes from Mesobacillus sp. AQ2, assembly GCF_030122805.1. Lineage (NCBI taxonomy): Bacteria > Bacillati > Bacillota > Bacilli > Caryophanales > Bacillaceae > Mesobacillus > Mesobacillus sp. AQ2. The sequence continues at coordinate 3,397,790 of NZ_CP126080.1, forward strand.
ATTTCCTCAACCGTTATCTGCTGCTGATGAGCGAAAGTACTTAAGGTTGATGGCGAATGGCGACCCACACGCAAGAAACATGCTGATTGAACACAACCTGAGACTTGTCGCGCATATCGTGAAGAAATTCGAAAACACTGGCGAGGATTCTGAGGATTTGATTTCAATCGGAACAATCGGCCTGATCAAGGCCATTGAAAGTTATTCGGAAGGAAAGGGCACCAAGCTTGCCACCTATGCTGCAAGATGTATAGAAAATGAGATTCTTATGCATTTGAGGGCATTGAAGAAAACAAAAAAGGATGTTTCGCTGCATGACCCGATTGGCCAGGACAAAGAAGGAAACGAAATCTCGCTCATCGACGTCCTGAAGTCTGAATCGGAGGATGTAATTGACACGATCCAGCTCAATATGGAGCTTGAAAAAGTGAAAGAATATATCGATGTTCTCGATGACCGTGAAAAAGAGGTCATTGTTGGCCGTTTTGGACTTGATTTGAAAAAGGAGAAAACACAGCGGGAAATTGCCAAAGAACTCGGGATCTCAAGAAGTTATGTATCAAGGATCGAAAAACGGGCATTGATGAAAATGTTCCATGAATTTTACCGTGCGGAAAAGGAAAAGAAGAAAAATAAAGGACAATGAGGAAAAACCCGGACAGTTGCTCCGGGTTTTTTTATGGAATGCTACTTCGTAAATTGTAAAAACAGCTTTCCGGTTCATCAATATTCCCGCTTTTTTCTCTCCGGAATAGTCTTCAATGGTATAAGGGTGTGGGTGCAAAAAAACGCAATACGCATGCACCCCTTTATAACAACAAAGGCATCAACCACTTATGGCTGATGCCCTTAGACTTTCTACTCCACGCTCACTTCTGCAGCCACTACCAAACCGACAGCGCCGCAGATCACCAATCCCATGACGATTAAGAACATGCCCATCACCCCTTTAACAGACCCATTGTTACACCAAATTTATCATATAAGTACGGTGTTAAAAGGGCGGGGTTGTGAACATTTTGTTAACGATGGAATTTCTTTTTCCTGAAAACAAGCGTTAACAACAATATATGCAATGACATCAAATTACCTCCCAACTCCGTCGTTAGGTGGTGTCCTTCTCCACCCATAAGCTAGCCAGTCTTCTTTGAATTAAATAAATCATTTTCTTTCCACCTTTCTTCGTTAATTTTTCAAATGAATTAAAACTGGCGCAGCATTGATTGACGAGTTTTGTTTTCTTCAACCATTTTTTCAACCATTTCATTATGGCGAATTTCTTCTAAAGTCATTTGGCGTTTTTTAATTGTAATTGTGAAAAACAAGATATTTAAGGTCATAATCGGGTTCACCTCCTTTTGATTCCACCCCAAAAAGCCGCAAGGATTCCTCCCCTGCAGCTTAAATGGGCACAAAAAGGCCACAGGGCACGATTCTCCCTGCGGCTTTGGATGTATTAGTCAATAAAGCAACTTAAATAATCCAGTCCGATCCGGTCGAATGCGTATTACGATATGAAGTTTGTGCGTTTTCCCAGTATCCATTCATTATCATTTCACTCGACCTCCTTCTGAATTATTAACTCACATTGGTAAGTATATCCACTGTTCAATACTTTGTAAACCTTTTTTGGCCTTTTTTTCCAAAAAAACATTCGCCATATTTCAACAAAAAAAACTGCATTCCTGTTATCGGATCAATCCAATAACCGGAATGCAGTTCAGCAAGCCATCCTTATTTCTTCATCAATAATTCCTGGCCTTCCTCTGATTCAATCAGCTGGTTGCGGTATTTTTTCGCAGCAGCAAAGAATAGGATCGAACTAGCAAGGAAGCCCATTGAAGCACCAATAGCAATATATATATCTGTCATCACTTTCGTTTCTGACGGAAGAATCGTCCCAAGATAAAAGAAAACTCCCACAGCAAGGAGGATCGTTCCAAACTGTTTGTAATCAACCATTTTTTCATAGAGTTGTTTAGCCTTCATTTTAATCACCTGCATTTATTAGACTTAACCACATCCCTACTTTAACATGTTTTAAATATATTAACGGTATGTAAATTTTGGAAACTGCCAGGTCCAAACTTATTCCATACCTGATAACATAAAAATAGCGTGGAATTAAGCTCCACGCTATTAAAACCTTTTCCCCTGATGTATCCGGACATTAAAGCTTCCAGTTTTTCACCATTTCATTGACGATTTCAAAAGAATTCTTTGAGGCAAGCTTTGTGAATTCCAGGAAGTTCACGTCTGCTGAACCATCTGCCTGGTCGGACATCGAACGGATGATCACGAATGGGATGTTGTTCATGCTGCATACCTGTCCGACGGCTGCCCCTTCCATTTCTGTGCAATAGCCATTAAGCTCCTCATGAAGGAATCTCACTTTTTTCCGGTCTGCGATGAATTGGTCACCTGATAAAATCCTGCCGCTGACGATTTTCTTGTCTTCAACGATTTCTTTGCTTGCTGCTAACGCCAAATCAATTAATTGCTTATCCGCTTTAAAGACAGAGACTTCCGTATAAGGGATTTCCCCTAGTTTGAAGCCTAGTGCGCGGACATCCATATCATGCTGCACACAATCTGTTGAAATGACGATATCGCCAATTCTTAATTCCGGATTCACCGCTCCCGCTACTCCTGTAAAAACAATTTTAGAAGCGGCGAATTCATCAATCAGGATTTGTGTACATACACTCGCGTTCACTTTTCCTACTCCTGACTTACAAAGTACAACGTCATATCCGTTAAATGTGCCGACATAAAAAGTAATGCCCGCTTTCTTTTTCTCATCATAATCCTTCATTGCATCAAGAATATGCTTTATTTCTTCATCCATTGCACCAATAATACCAATTCTGCTCATAACTGCGTCCTCCCAAAAATTTACTACTATGTATAAATACTTTTACGCATACGCACTACTAGAATTCGGTGTTAACCCCCGAAATATGCCTATCGTTTTAATTTATCAAAAAACGTATCATTTTTATAGAGAATTTGCTATTTTATTGTGTATAGAATTCTTGTACGCAAAAGGAGCAAAATCTATGGATTTCCAATTTGAACTAATTGAAGACAAAGTTGAATTTTTCGAAGCGGTCGATTTAAAAACCCTTGAGCAAAAAATCAACAAACAAATCGAGATCAATAAAGCAATCATGCTATCCGTCCATCATGTGTCCCATCAAATGCATCTTGATGATAAAGGCAGGCTGTTCTATTCTGCAGCGGTCCATTTCAAGGCTAAAAAGGAAAGGAACAACTAAGAGTCTTCCTATGCATTTACACTAATAAGCACACAAAAAAACTTGGGATATCCCAAGTTTTTTCTATTGAGGCCAACTACATTTATAATTTAATCGTCTTTGTGGTTTCTCCTATATTTACTTCTTTGACTTCTTTTAATCCAAACAAAAGCCGCAGATAGTTTACTCTCCGAATCATAAAATGGTAAATGCACATGATGAGGGCAAATGATAAGGATACCAATACTATTATCTTCAATGGAATGGGCCAATCTATGCTATATATGAAGTATCCTATTACGATTATAATCGGTTGATGAAGAATATAAAAAGGCATCGAGGCTTCACTAGCATATTTTAATGTTCGATTAGTGAAGTCCAAATATTTATCTCCCAGGAAAAGCATAAAGAATAGCGTGTTCCATACCAATAAGACACGAACAATCATAAAAATCGCCCAACTCACTCCTGTTTTCAGCGGGAACCCATAGAAGATAACCCAATTTAGATAGATCGCTGTAAAAAGGATGCTAAACCCACCCGCAAAAAGGCCTGTTTTACGCACGAACTGCCTTAATGATTCTCTAGCAAAAAAATAAAATCCGGAAATATAGAGCAATAAATAAAAGATAATTCCCCAACTTCCTAAATTCACAATGCTGTTAACAGTCAAGGCAGCGATTGATAAAGGAATGGGTATGAGCAAATAATGGAGGATACTAAATTCCTTTCGCCCTGCGTCCTGCCTTATTTTCAGAAAAAACGGCAGCGTGATGCCGGAAAAAAGCAGCAGCATTAAAAGGTACCAAAGATGATGTCCAAAAAAAGCGAAATTTCCATTTCCCCCTATTTCCAAATAGAGTCCATCAAAGTAATGGGGATAGAACTGCATGAATGACCCATTAAATTGAAGATTCGTGATTCTCTCAATATACACTTGAGGAGGTGATAATAGAAAGATTCCTAAAAGTAAGGGGATGCCCAATCGTAAAAGTCTTTCTTTTATAAAACTTGTAGAATCCCTTCTTTTTAATGCGTAATAAGTAGACATTCCTGAAAGCACAAAAAAGATTGGCATGATCCAATTTCCTACTAAGAGTGAAAAAAACTCAACATATGTATGATTTATTATGTTGTTCTTAATGTGCCAGTCAAATGAATTAAAAAACATTGAACAATGATAAAGAAACACAATCATCATTGCCAAGACCTTTATCCAGTCAAGGTAAAAATGTCTGATGGACACATTTTTATCTTCCATAAATTCCCTCCCTTTACGTTAACTATATATCTTTTTGAAGGAAAATGCACAAAAAAATAGCAGTCTAATACAAGTGACAACTTCCATTGCCAAATTGTGTATTAGAGTGCTAATGATTAACTCTTTCGCTATTCTTTTTTAGACGTATAACGAATCGTTGTTAGCGTTTATCATTTTGGATCAATTCTTCTACCTTGACCGGTTTCCAGCCTTCGCCGTCCACCCATTGAATCCACACCCTGAATGTCTGGTCGCTGCCTTTTTCAGAGATCGTTCCGACTGCTGTATTAGGCGCACCGCCATTTTCATTCCACCATACCGTCATGTTATTTTTATCAATCCCGGTTGCATAAGAATAGGCAAGAATCATTTCCTGCCAATCTGCTGCATTTTGGTCGAATACAGTATTATGTTCGCCGGTTTGGGTAGTGCCAACCGGCTTCCATTCAGGATTTTCAATCGTTTGTTTCACGTTGGCATCACTGCCGCCCTCTGTCACGATCGGTTCTGCCTGTTCCTCGGCAGACTCTTCATCTGCTTCTTCCGAATCGGATTTTTCCTCAGCATTTTTTTCGGAGTCTTTATCATCTTTAGAGCCAGCGCCTTTGCTATCCTCTTTTTTCTCTGGAGAATCTGAGGACTGACTCTTTTCTGTCGCTACATCGTTTTGGTCAGCTGCGCTTTCATCATTGCTGAAAAAGATATTAAATGAAACAATGCCAATTAACAAAATCACAATAACAATCAAGCTATTTAAAATAAGGTTCGTTTTTCTGCGCTTCGCCCTTTTCTGAGAGCGCATCCCCTCATTTAGGCTGTCATAATCATTCTTCAAAATCTTTCCCTCCCTTTCAAGGTTGTCAACATTCTACCATGACTCGGGGCAAACTTGAAGGATTTTATATTCGTCTAATCTGGTATCACTCATTTTCAGGACCTTCAGCGGGTGTTCCATGGTTGAAATTATAGACCTCCTTTACTATATCTGCAAAAAGAGGGTTAACACCGCCCTCATCCTCGAAGACCCCTAAATTGACAGTCACAAGTGCATACTTTGGCTTTTCAAAAGGAAAATATCCGGCGAACCACTTATTGTGCAATTGCTTTTTGCTTTCGTATCTGCCTGTTTCAGCAGTTCCGGATTTTCCCGCAACATCATATGGCAAGTCCCGGAACCACCTGCCAGTACCCTCTTCATTCACAACGACTTCCCGTAAAAGCTTTTGGAGTTTCATGGCCGTATAAGGGGAAATATGCTCCCCTGGAAGTTTATCTTTGGGAAATTCGGTCATTTTCGTCCCATTTTGATACTGGATCGACAAGACAGCCCTGACCATATCTTTTTCACCACCCCTGGCGATTGTCGCCATCATGTTGGCGACTGCAAGCGGAGACACCCTGACTTCATGCTGGCCAATTCCTGACAATGCGGCAAAATTCCTATCTTTCCTCGCTTCATCCGACAGGAAAACCCTTCCTGTTTCCTCATCCTGAAGCTGTCTGAAACCCTCTATATGAAAAATATTTCCAGTCCAGCCTGTACCGCCTGTCATTGAAAGCATTTCAGCATACCTTTCCAAAATATGTGGATCCTCTTTCTGTAATTCCTGGGCCACTTCTCCAAATGTTCGATTGCAGCTGACTGCGAAGCTTTCAGGAAAATTGAGCATCCCGTGTTGATATTTCGTATCTTTTTCACCATTGATGGTCTTGCTGCAATCAAACTTCCTGGCCGGGTCATCCAGCCCCTTATCAATCGTAGCCGCAGCGACCACCGTTTTAAACACCGACCCTGGAATATGCTGCTTGACCATCATATTTTCAACCCCTTCATCCGTATAGGGTTTGGATGGGTTTAAGACTGGCCTCGAAACCATTGCCAAAATGCTGTTTGTTTCAATATCCAGCAGGATGACTCCGCCTTTTTTGATTTTATGCTGATCCACTTTTTCCTCAAGGATCATTTGCAAATCCTTATCAATCGATGTCTGCAGATTGATTGGATAGAACGGGTTGGCTGGTTCGATATATTTCACATTGATTCCGAATAATGGAGCCCCTTCTCCATCCACATGGTAAACAAGCTTTGACTTCCCTTCCGCTACGAGGAATTCATCGAAGCTTTTTTCCAGACCTGATAGGCCAATCAGGGTCCTAGGCAGGAACTCCTTCTCACCATACCTCGATCTCAGGGCATCTTCATTTTCGCCTATGATTCCCACAAGCTGCGTGGCTGGCACTTTTTCCATAGGGTATTTTCGCTCAACAGCAAATACACCAGGGATTTCCAGTCCATTGATGACCTCCATTTGGCTTCTGGTCAGGATTACAGGATCTGGATCTCCAAAAGCAAATGGTTCCTTGGAATCTTCAACTGCAGTTTTTAATGCGTATTCAGAAACACCAATGGCTCGTGCGACCTTATCAGCCTCCCAGTCCATTTTCTTTAAAAATGGAAACAGAACCAACACTGACGAGGTCTCATAGGTTAATGGTTCACCCCGACGGTCGAGGAAATTTCCTCTGCCATTATCTACGACCATTTCCTGTGACCTTTGCTTGACGCTTGCTTCGATTAAATTGATCCTATGTTTTGAAAATGATTCTGTATCGATCAGCTGCAGCTGAGCCAGCCGGAATATTAGCAGGCCAAAGCCTGCCAGACAGATGGAAATCCAGGCTACCATTCTTTTTTTACGCATAAAAAACACCTCGTCAAAAGTGTTGACGAGGTGCCGGAATTTCAAACCTATAGATCATTACTTAATAGAAGTGATGCGAACGCTCATTTCACCGCCAGGAGTCTGGACAGCCACTTGATCGCCCACTTTTTTGCCCATCAGACTTTTCGCAATCGGAGAGTCATTTGAAATTTTGCCCTCAAATGGATCTGCTTCTGCACTTCCAACGATTGTATAAGATTCTTCATCGCCATCAGGAAGCTCGACAAATGTAACCGTGCGGCCAAGGCTGACAGCATCTGTGCTCAACTCATCTTCCTGGATGATTTTTGCGTTTCGGATCATATTTTCAAGAGTCGTGATACGGCCTTCAACAAAAGCTTGTTCCTCTTTTGCAGAATCGTACTCAGAGTTCTCTGAAAGATCACCAAAGCTGCGGGCGATCTTGATTCTCTCAACCACTTCTTTTCGTTTAACTGTCTTCAATTGTTCCAATTCTTGTTCCAGCTTTTCTTTCCCTGCCTGTGTCATAGGAAAAACTTTTTCTGTAGCCAAAATACTTCACTCCTTCTAGTCTTCACAAATCCCCAAAATAGATTGTGTAATATTATATTATGTATCCTGAAAAATATACAGGAGCGCGTCCTATATCAGGGCGCGCAGTTTAAACAGGGCCATTTCAGGCCATTTATTTACCTTTGGAGAAAAGGAAGCACTTTTTGCAAGTACTCCCATGTCCATATTATCTATGCTATTGTGTCACAAAAATGATTTTTGTTCAAGAATTGTTTGAATTTTTGTTACCATCAGGTCAATCGCAACATGGTTGTGACCGCCCTCAGGTATAATTACATCCGCATAACGCTTAGTCGGCTCAATGAACTGGTTATGCATCGGCCTGACAACGTTCACGTACTGTTCAATAACCGAATCCATTGAGCGCCCTCGCTCCTTGATGTCGCGCAGGAGCCTGCGGATGATCCGCAAATCTGCATCCGTGTCTACATAGAGTTTGATATCCATCAAATCCCGCAATCTCTGATCCTCGAGGATCAAAATCCCTTCAAGAATGATAACATCCTTCGGTTCGACATGTACGACTTCGTTTGAGCGAGTGTGGATGGCATAATCGTAAACCGGCTTCTCTACTGCCTCGTGCTGAAGCAGTTTCTGGATATGCTCTATCAAAAGATCATTGTCAAAAGCCAGTGGATGGTCATAATTTGTCTTTAAACGCTCTTCCATAGGCAGGTGGCTCTGGTCTTTGTAATAGTAGTCTTGCTCAATCATAAGAATTGATTGACTCTTAAAGCTATCATAAATAGCTTTTGTCACGCTTGTCTTTCCTGAGCCGGAGCCGCCGGCTACACCAATTACAACAGGTTTGCGGTCCATTTATTACTTCTCCTTCCGCATCATGTTATTTGGGTAGACAGGCTTGTCCATCTTGAACTTCACGATCTGAAGCGGATGGCGGGCAACATCCAGTTCATTGCCATCTTCATCCCAGACCTTGTCAATCACATGAGTGAAGTTCTCGATTTCCGGTCCAAAGAATTCAACCTCGTCGCCAGGCTTGAAGTAGTTCCTTTGCTGGAGTGTCACCATTTGTGTCTCAGCATCGTAATCAAGCACAAGACCGGCAAAATCGAAAGTGGTCTTTTTGCTATGGTTTCCAAACATTTGCTCTTTATACCCAGGAACCCCTTCAAAGAAGGCAGTTGCTGTCTCGCGGTTCGCACATTTGTCTAATTCTTCAAGCCATTCCTGCTTGATTACGAAGTTTTCAGGATCCGCACAATATTCATCAATCACTTTGCGGTATACGCTGACTACTGTTGCGATATAGTGGATCGACTTCATGCGGCCTTCAATTTTTAGGCTGTCAATGCCAATTTCAATCATACGCGGAATTGATTCAATCAGCTTAAGGTCTTTAGGGCTCATAGCGAACGGAGCATCCCCATCATTGAACAATGGGTTCTCATCGCTTCCTTCGAGTTTATATAAGTCATAGTCCCAGCGGCATGACTGGCAGCAGCCGCCGCGGTTTGAATCACGTGCAGTCATGTGATTGCTCAGAGTACAACGTCCGGAATAAGCAATACACATTGCTCCGTGGACAAAGGTTTCTATTTCAATGTCGACCTTTTCCTTCATTAACTTGATTTCTTCAGCACCAGTTTCACGCGCCAGTACGACACGCTCGAGTCCTTCTTCCTTCCAGAACTGGACTGCTTTCCAGTTTGATAGAGATTGCTGCGTGCTTAAGTGGACCTCGATCTCAGGAGCGACCCTTCGGCAAGTTTCGATGATGAGCGGATCAGCCACGATGATTCCGTGTACCCCTGCTTCCTTCAACCCCATCATATAATCTTCTAGTCCATCAATATTCTCATTATGTGCGAAGATATTTGTTGTAACATATATTTTTGCACCGTATTTCTTGGCGAACTCGACACCTTCCTTCATTTCCTCAAAGGTGAAATTATCCGCATTAGAACGCAAACCATATTCCTGTCCGCCGATGAAAACGGCATCTGCACCGTAGTGGACGGCAATCTTAAGTTTTTCAAGATTTCCAGCCGGCGCTAGCAGTTCTGGTTTTTTCACGATGACACGTTTACCATCGATAATTTGCGAAATTTTATCTGCTACTGCTGCCATTACGCAACCTCCTCATAGTTCTTCCTGTTAATAAACCGTCTCTTTGAAAAAGAATCCTGTATCCAGCGGGCGATTAGGCGGCTGCAGTTCTTCTGCCGCTTCCAGCAAGCTATCTTTTTCTTCGTCGTATTGGTCAGGATCTTCAATTGCCAAATCAATGGCTTGGCGGTAGAGCTTTGTAACTTCCAATATATATTCAGGGCTCTTCAGGATACCGTCGATTTTAAGAGAATCGACGCCTGCTTCCAAAAGCTCCGTCAGTTCGTCAATAATGCAAATATCATTAGGACTCATGATATGCGTGCCATTTTCATCTTCGAAAATAGGGTATTTATTCTCACGCTCTTTATCGTGGAGGAACATATCACGTTCTTGCTTACGATTTTCTACCTCCAGTGCCTTGCCTTGATACTCAAAATAATGGCCAAGAAGCGGGCGCTTTGACTGGAACATGTTCATCATTCCATGAACCTGTACCTCGATTTCCACCTCGGCATTTTCCTTGATTTCTACGATGGCATCCATATTGATTTCCCTTGCAAGGACAGCGCGCTTTGCACCTTTCCTGCCCCAATAGTTGCACGTATACCAGTTCGTCCCTGTCATTTCGGTGCTCCAATGCAGCTTCATGTCGGGTGTATATTCCTTAGCAGCCATCAAAACAGCAGGGTCACCAAAAGTAACTGCATCCGCTTTTACATCTTGGAGGAATGTGAGGTAGTCGCCTAGCAAGTCCACTTTTTCGTTGTGGAACAACGCATTCATGGCTACATATACTTTTTTGCCTTTAGAGTGTGCCAATTCAATTGCCTGTTTTACGTCTTCACGGTTGAACTCACCAGCAAGACGAAGACCGAATTTTTGCTCTCCAATCAGGAATGCATCAGCTCCAGCCTCTGCCAATGGGATAATATCATTTATACTAGTTGGCGTTACCAATAATTCAGGTTTCTTCATTCCGTTCACCTCTTCTTACTAACCGCTACGCCATCGCCAATCGGAAGTATGATCGTGTCATACTCCTCATTGGCTGCAAGCCAGCGGTTGAATTCGTCTATTTTTTTTACCAGGCTGCGGACTCTTCTGCTTTCTGCTTCCTGGTTATATACAAGCCCCTTAAAAAGGATGTTATCCGTGATGATCATTCCCCCGGGTTTCAAGTAACTCGAGTACAGTTCGAAAAATCGTTTGTACTGTCCTTTTGCCGCATCAATGAAAATAGCGTCAAATGGAGCATGGGCCGCGACTTCCACTTCAAGCTCAAGCGCATCCCCTTTGATTTGGGTGATTCGGTCCTGCATGCCCGATCTTTTAATATAATCGACGGCAAGCTCGTACCGGTCTTCATCACGCTCGAGTGTGATGATATTAGCCTGCGGCAGGGCAAATGCCATCCTCATTGCGGAATAGCCGATTGCAGTCCCGACTTCCAGGATTGTTTCCGGCTGCTGGATTCTTAGAAGCTGGAGCATTGTTTCTATGCCGGCCTGCTCCATAATGGGTACACCGTTAAGCAACGCATACTCTTCCATCTCGGATAGTATGCCATCTCTGGGCTGTATGAGAGAATCTATATAATTCTGCAGCTCTTCGTTCAGCAAGCTGCCTCACCTCTATTCAAAGGCTCTAAAGAAAGCCAGAGTAGGTTTTGACATGACTGTACAGGCATGAAAAAAATAGCGTTCACAGGTTAAAAGAGAAAACCAAACAGGTCCATTAGCTAAAAAGCTTAAACTCCTTCATCTGCAATGCACGCTATCGAATAAACACTGACGCCCAAATAGAGCATCCGCCAGACAGTAACATGACTATAAAAAAACACTTGAATTATTTTACCACAATAAGAAGGGAAATGCGAACCTTTCTGCATTTCCCTTTTATTGCTGTTATTTTTTATTGGTGATATGTTCATTCACTTTGCGATTATGCTCATCCAGAGTCTTCGAGAAGAGCACCTCACCTGTGGATGTCGCGATGAAATACATATCATCAGTGTCAGCTGGAGCCAGTGCGGCTTCAATTGACATGATCCCGGGATTGGCGATAGGTCCAGGTGGCAGCCCCTGGATTTTATAGGTATTATAAGGGTCATCGATTTCAAGATCCTTAAAATACACGCGTTCTTTATGTTCGCCGTGGGCATACAGGACAGTTGGGTCTGTCTGCAGCATCATTCCGTCTTCCAGGCGATTGTAGAAGACGCTGGCAATCTTATCGCGGTCTGCTTTCTCAGTTGCTTCCTCTTCGATTAGTGATGCCATCGTCATTAATTCATGCGTCGACATTTCCTGTTCTTCCATCTGTCCCCTGAATTCACCAAGCACTTCCTTCGTCTTTGTCAGCATGACAGTGACAATTTCCTCGATTGTTGGTTTTTCGGAGTAAAATGGGTAAGTAGCAGGGAATAGATAGCCTTCTAGCGGGTACTTCACATTCTCTTTCAGGATTTCATCAGTAAGGACATCCGGATATTTCTCCATCATTTTTTTGATGAATTCTTTATCGTTCAGCTGTTTGAAAACTTCTGCTTCATCCTGCTGTGTTTTTTCAGCAATGATCCCGGCAATTTGTTTCAGCTGTTTACCTTCAGGAATTGTGATCTTCATGACCACATCCTGCATGACTTTACCTGTTTTCAAGCTTGTGATGATTTCAGGCAGCGTCATTGACGGTTTCATTTTATAATCTCCGGCCATGAAGCCGGCTTCATTTTTGAACTTCACATAATATTTGAAGACTCGGGCATCCCTTATGACCCCTTTATCCTCAAGAATCTGCCCGATACCTGTAGTAGAAGAACCAATAGGAATCGTGACATCGATGGTTTTCTTGCTGTTTTCCTCGACAGGCTTCATGGCTTCTTTTATGTAATAATAGCCGCCGCCGCCGATCGCTCCGATGAGCAAGATGGCCACGATTGCAGTAATGAAAACAATCTTCCTCACAATTTTCGCTTCTTTCTGCTGCTCAATCAGCTTTTCAGTAATCAAATTTTTCTTATCTTTTTTCGGATCCTGTATATTCTTTTCGTCAGACATAAGTTCCCCCTCCAGATAACAAAACATACTTCCTGGATACTCTCTATTATCACATCTCGAACCATTATACTATATTTTCTATTTCTATTTGCAAATAATTACGAAAAAATACCTTGAACGACAAACAAACCAAAAATTCGACAATGATGTTAGATATGTTCTGACACCCATATGCAGTGCCTTTTATGGAAGGTGCTATTGTGGAAGGCAAATATTGATTACACATTTTAAGATTTAGCTTTGTTTGATTGTTAGAGTTCTTCTATCGGACACTTCTTCAGGATTCTTCTCCTTGTTTGTCCGATAGCGCCCTTCTATCAGACACTTATTCGGGATACAGCATCCTGTTTGTCCGTTAGAGCCTTCTATCGGACGCATACCTAAGAATCATGCCACTGATTGTCCATTTATATTTTTCCGGCAAAAAATAAAAGGACCAGGCTTCATTCGCCTGGTCCAGATTTGACAATCTTATTCTTCGTCTTGCTCGGCAAGGAATGTTTCGAGCATTTCTTCAATCATGTCCCACTCTTCATCTGTTTCGATTGGCATGAGCTCGCCATCTTCATTATCTTCTGTTGGTGTGAAAGCAGATGCGTGGATTTCGATTTCCTCATCATCGTTATCTTCTGCTCCGACTGGATAATAAAGTACATATGATTTTCCGAACTCTTCGGAATCAAATGTGAAAAGTACTTCGCATAATTGTTCGTTGCCGTTTTCGTCTACTACTGTAATGTTGTTTTCACCGTGATCCATTGTAGTCACCTCAATTTAATTTTGGCTGTTCAAATAGCCTTGTAAGATCATTACTGCGGCCATCTTATCGATGACCTTCTTTCTTTTTTTGCGGCTTACATCTGCCTCAAGCAAAACTCTCTCGGCAGCCACTGTCGTCAGACGCTCGTCCCATAAAATGGTTTGAACCCCAAACCGTTCTTCAAGCTCACGGGCATAGAACTGGCTTGCTTCGCCGCGCGGGCCAATCGTCCCGTTCATATTCTTCGGCAAACCTACGACTACTTTGCCGACTTCGTTCTCTTTTATTATTTTACCAATTTCATCGAAACCAAACACATTTTCTTCTTCGTTGATTTTCAATGTTTCAAGTCCCTGAGCTGTCCAGCCGAGTTCATCGCTCAGGGCTATGCCGACCGTTTTCGATCCGACATCCAGTCCCATGATCCGCAATTTATTTCCCCTCTCGATGGTTCCTTAAGTAGGATTTAACCAGTTCCTCGATAATTTCATCCCGCTCCAGCTTGCGGATGATGTTGCGGGCATCCCGATGGCGGGGAATATAGGCCGGGTCGCCAGAGAGCAAATATCCGACGATTTGGTTGATCGGGTTATATCCCTTTTCCTGCAGCGCTTCGTACACCTGCAGCAGGACTTCATTGGCATCATGCTCAAAAGGCTCTTCGGGAAAATTAAATCTCATCGTTTTATCAAAAGAGCTCATCGAATGCACCTCACTTTTAAGAAATGGCAGGTAAAATTTTCTTTCAAGATACCTTCATTCTACACTACTTTACTTTTATATCAAATTGATTTTACCCATTCTTCGGCAAATTGAAGCGCATTGTCGAGTTTTGATGGGTCTTTTCCGCCAGCCTGGGCCATATCCGGACGGCCTCCGCCGCCGCCGCCGCAAATGGCTGCTGCTTCCTTGATCAATTTTCCAGCCTGATAGCCTTGCTTGATCAAATCATCTGTAACAGCTGCAATCAGGTTGACCTTGCTGCCATCTGTCATGCCAAGCAGGATGACTGCAGAACCAAGTTTTTGCTTTAAGTCATCAGCCATATTTCGCAGGCTGTTCATATCAGAAGCCTGGACGCGTGCAGCAAGCAGTTGGACACCGTTAATTTCTTTGACCTGTGATGTTAGGCTCCCTGCTTCAATATTTCCCAATTTAGCAGCAAGGGATTCATTTTCGCGCTGCAGCTGCTTCATTTCTGTGAGCAGTGAATCGATCCTGTTCGCCACTTCCCTCGGAGAAGTCTTCAGCTTACCAGCAGCTTCCTTCAGTATGCCGATCTGGTCGTTAAGCACCTTGTAAGCCGCTTCGCCGGTTACAGCCTCTATCCTTCTTGTTCCAGCACCGATGCCGCCTTCGGATACAATCTTGAAAAGCCCGATGACAGATGTATTAGGAACATGGCATCCGCCGCAAAGCTCGAGGCTGTAGTCGCCAACTTTTACGACACGGACAATATCACCATATTTCTCGCCAAACAATGCCATCGCACCCATTGCCTTCGCTTCAGCAATTGGCTTGAAGCTCGTCTCCACCTGGATGCTTCTCCAGATTTTTTCGTTGACGATAGCTTCTACTTGCTCAAGTTCTTCAGCGGTTACCTGGCCGAAGTGAGAAAAGTCGAATCGGAGTCTGTCTGGCTCGACAAGTGACCCTGCCTGATTGACGTGCGTGCCCAGTACATCCTTCAACGCCTGATGCAGCAGGTGTGTTGCAGTATGGTTCTTGATGATTTTTGCACGGTTATCCTGATCGACTTTTGCAGTGACTTCAAGTCCTTTCGAAACAGTTCCTTCCACCACCACTGCATTGTGGAGGTTTTGACCATTCGGAGCTTTCTTGACGTCTTTCACTGACAGCTTGACGCCATTTGCTTCGACTGTACCTTTATCAGCTATCTGTCCGCCGCTTTCAGCGTAGAAAGGTGTGACATCAAGGATGAAATGGATTTCGTCGCCAGCATTCGCTTCCTCAACAAGCTCGCCTTCCTTAATCAATGCAACGATTTTGCTGTTCGTTTCAAAGTTATCATATCCGACGAACTCGCTGCTTTCTTTAATATCCCCCAGAACGCCTCCCTGAACCTGCATGGAACCAACATCCTGGCGTGCCGCACGAGCTCTTTCACGCTGGAGTTCCATTTCTCTTTCAAAGCCTTCGTGGTCGACCTTCAAACCTTCTTCTTCTGCATACTCTTCGGTCAGTTCAACTGGAAATCCATATGTGTCGTATAGTCTGAAGACATCCTCACCCTGGATTTTGCCGCTGCCTTTTTCCTTTTCCTTCTTAATCAATTCAGAGAGAATAGCGAGGCCTTCGTGCAGCGTTTCATGGAAGCGGTCTTCTTCATTTTTGATGACCTTCTGGATAAAGTCGGTCTTTTCTTTTACTTCCGGGTAGAAATCATGCATGATTTCGCCCACTACCGGCACCAATTCAAACATGAATGGCCGGTTGATGTTCAGCTTTTTTGCATAACGTACAGCACGGCGCAATAAACGGCGAAGTACATACCCGCGGCCTTCGTTGGAAGGAAGTGCACCGTCACCGACAGCGAAAGCTACAGTACGGATGTGGTCAGCAATAACTTTGAATGCTTCATCCTTCTCTTTGGACTGTCCGTATTTTTCACCGGAGATTTCCTCAGTTGCATTGATGATTGGCATGAACAAGTCTGTTTCAAAGTTTGTTGGAACATCCTGGACTACAGAAGCCATACGCTCCAGTCCCATACCAGTATCAATATTTTTCTTCGGAAGCGGCGTGTATGTGCCATCCGGATTATGGTTGAATTCAGAGAACACAAGGTTCCATACTTCGAGGTAACGGTCATTTTCACCGCCAGGATAAAGCTCCGGGTCTTCAGGGTCGTTGCCGTATTCAGGACCTCTGTCATAGAAGATTTCTGTGTTCGGACCGCTTGGGCCTTCACCGATGTCCCAGAAGTTACCCTCCAGACGGATGATCCGCTCTTCAGGAATGCCGATTTTATCTTTCCAGATGTTAAACGCCTCATCATCCTCAGGGTGAATCGTCACGGATAATTTTTCAGGATCAAATCCGATCCACTTCTCACTCGTTAGAAATTCCCATGCAAATTCAATTGCTTCTACCTTGAAGTAGTCACCGATCGAAAAGTTGCCGAGCATTTCAAAGAAGGTATGGTGGCGTGCTGTTTTGCCGACATTTTCGATGTCATTCGTACGAATCGATTTTTGCGCATTGGTGATACGCGGGTTTGCCGGAATAACACGGCCGTCAAAATACTTCTTCAATGTCGCTACACCGCTGTTGATCCAAAGCAAGGACGGATCATCGTGCGGAACAAGTGAAGCACTTGGCTCTATGGCATGGCCTTTTTCCTTAAAAAATTCAAGATACATTCTTCTGATTTCAGAACCTGTCAGTTTCTTCATGAAACAAACCTCCTAAATCCTTGTGAAATTTTAGCTTTCAGGGATTTTAGGCAACAAAAAAAGCCCTCATCCCTGGACAGGGACGAGAGCTTGCTCGCGGTACCACCCTGATTATGGACGCAAAAACGCACGCCCATCTCTCAATGACGCTTTAACGCAGCTGCTACGGCAGGTTTTGCCTGCACTCCGGAATAGCCTTCTGTTATCCTTCACCGGGGATTCTTTCAGCCTGGGCAATCCCTCTCTGGACGATGGTCTATAACATACTCGTTCCTTCTACATTTTTCGAATTATTAATCTATAGCCGAATTATATATAGCTGGATTGCGTTTGTCAAACGACTTGGCATAAATTTATGTCGGACGTGCTTTTTTTCTTTCAAGAATGATGTGGTCTTTTGCGTGGATCAGTGCCGCCCTCAAAACAACCAGTACGGGAACGGCCAAAATCAGCCCAAGGATGCCGCCTACTTCTTCTCCTGCCAGAAGCGCGAACATGATCATCAAAGGATGCATATGCAGGCTTTTTCCGACAATCAGCGGGGATAGGATGTTACCTTCCAGAAATTGCAGTGAAAAGACGATCACAAGTGACAGCAGTACCATTTTCATAGACATTGTTGCGGCGATGATGACAGCCGGTATTGCCCCAATGATCGGACCGAAATACGGGATCACATTCGTAATTCCGACAATGGCTCCAAGAAGGAGCGAATACTTAATACCCGCAAGCCAGAAAAACAACGAGGAGAGCACACCGATGATCAGACAGATGAGAAGCTGGCCGCGTATATAGCTGCCGAGCGACTTGTCGACTTCATGAAGAAATCTTGCGCCCGGCTGCCTCCATTGCCTGGGGGTTAAGTACCAGGCTGCCTTTTTCATTGCATCGAAGTCCTTAAGCATGTAAAAGGCAATGAACGGAATCACCGCAATCGTCAAAATGGAATTAATGATTCCCATCAAAACAGACATCGTTCCTTCAAGCACTCCATCAAGCCATTGCTCCATACTGTTGATTCCATCCTCGATCCTCTCATGTATCCCTGCTGGCCATGTCGAGGTCTGGTCAACCACATTGTTAACCATCTGTTTATATTGTTCGGCGAAATATGGGGCGTTCTCCGTCAAATCACGCAGCTGGCGGATTAAAGCAGGAATACCCTTATAAAAAGCAAAACCTGCGCCGCCAAAAAATAAAATATAAATGATCAAAATCGATACTCCCCGGTGCAAGCCCCTTTGGTGAAGGGATTCAACAATCGGGTGAAGCAGATATGTAATGAAAGCAGCTATCGAAAAAGGAATCAGCAATGATATTAATATTTGAAGCACAGGTACCCATAGAGATTGAAGCTTGATAAAAACAAAAAGTACAATAAACAAAAGGAGAAGAAATCCAAGCCGGTAGTACCATTTCATTTGGATATTCACCATGTTCGCCCTCCCTCCTGTTTATTCTTGAAAGAAAGGAAGCGGATTATACCTTTTATTGGTACCGAGGCGGGATTTTTTTAAATAAAAAGGACCGATAATTTACTTTTTATAGCGAGTTTTTGCTTTTTATAGCGACTTTTTAGTTTTTATAGCGACTTTTTACTATTTATAGCGACTTTCGCCATAATATAGCGAACTGAAAATTCCGGAGGTTTTTTTCCATTTCCCCAACTAGAAAATCCCCTGCATAAAAAACTACAGGGGATTGGTTCCTTTTTTAAAGAAATGCTTTTGTCATTTTTCTGCCTAGCTTCTTCATTTTCCTGCCAGACACCATATTGTTGTTGGAAGCATAGTTATAGGCTGCCATACCTGCGCCAAATGCGATCACGGAGGTTAACATTTTGTTCATGTGTTTCACCTCTTCGGTTTATTTTACATGCCGTATTGACGTTGATCTTCGTCGAATAAGTCATCAAGGGAGCTGAGGGTTCCATCCTCTTCGACTTGATGGGTATGGATCAGACCTTTATTCAAAGACAGCTCTATGAAGCAATTCCAGCAATAATATTGGTTGATGCCAATTTTGCCAATATCCTTGCTTCTGCAATTGGGACAACTTAACATAAGGACACCTCATCTCGGTTTAACTGTCACGATGATGGCATCCTTTCCGATTGCAGGCGGACCGGTTGTCTTGACGACACGCTTTCCATTCATAATATCCGAAAAAAAGCCATCCGTTAGTTCGTACCCTACAATCGTGCCCAATTCTTCCATGAAATATACGTCTTCCAACAAACCTAGCTGTTCTCCATCCCTTGATAACAGGATCTTGCCAGCAAGTCCATCATTATGCTCGAACGTATATTCAGGCTCTGCCTCCAAATGCTCCAACGCTGCTTTGTCTTTTACCATTACACCATCCCAGCCAAAGGATTCAACCTGACCTATCTTGACCTGAAACGTTTTCTTGATGAATGCACCCTTTTTTACAAGTAAGCCTACAACGCTTCCATTGCTTGAAATGCTCACATCACAAACTTCGCCCAGTTTTTGACCACTCGCCAATTCATATACAGGCAATCCCTTTAAAAGTGAAAATGTCCGCAAAAGTGTGTCCCGCCTTTCCGAACACTCTTAGTTTCCTCCGTCTCGGGCAAATCATGATGTGTAAGGTTTTCCAAAGCGTTTCACTGTCTGTAAAAATAAAAAAGAATCCACATAGCTGCGGATTCTTATGCATTATTCTCTTCCATAAAATCATAAGGAGACACGTTCTCCATTCCGATCATCGGGTCCGCGCTCTTCATCATTTCCAGATAGTCAACCTGCTTACTGTCCTCTTGTGTAGCCGGTAAAGTTACCTTCTCTGTCTGCTTACCGCTCAAATCAGGAAGCATCTCGACTAGCTTTTCAACAAGCGTTGTATTCCGCTCTGTATCTTCTCCGCGTTCGATGCCCATTTTCAAGGCATCTTCTTCGCCAACGAGAATCAGAAATTGCTTGCTTCTTGTGATGGCCGTATAGATTAAATTCCTTCGCAGCATCCTGTAATAACTTTTCACAACCGGAAGTACGACAATCGGAAATTCACTCCCCTGTGATTTATGCACCGAACAGCAGTAAGCATGGGTAATTTGTGAAAGATCTGGACGATTATAAGTTACTTCGATCCCGTCAAAGGAAACAATCAACTGATCTTGTTTTTCTGTGTTTTCCTTTGCGTAAAAAATCGCGACGACCTCACCCATATCCCCGTTGAACACATTTGCTTCCGGCTGGTTGACCAGCTGGAGGACCTTATCGCCGATCCGGTATTTCACATCGCCGAAGGCCAGCTCTTTCCTTGTGCCGTCTGCATTCGGATTGAATAAATTCTGCAAAAGCTCGTTTAGCCGGTCAATCCCTGCAGGTCCCCGGTACATAGGAGCCAGAACCTGGATATTTCTTGGCGAATAGCCTTTTTTCTTGGCATTTGCGACAACTTTTTCGACTACTTGGGGAATCTGGTTTGTCGAACATCTTATAAAAGAGCGGTCAGCCTGTTGGGCAGAAATGTCCTCAGGCAGATACCCTTTTTTGATTTGGTGGGCAAGTTCAATGATTGATGAACCTTCTGCCTGCCTGTAAATATCGGTCAGCCTCACTGTAGGAATCCTGCCGGAATCAAGCAGGTCCTTCAATACCTGCCCTGGACCAACGGAAGGAAGCTGGTCTTCATCGCCCACAATGATAACCTGAATATTATCAGGCAGTGATTTGAACAATTGATGGGCCAGCCAGATATCGACCATTGAGGTCTCATCAATAATCAGGATTTTCCCTTCAAGCGGCTGATCCTCATTATGTTCAAAGCCTTCAGCGCCATTCCAGCGAAGCAGCCTGTGGATGGTTACGGCAGGCAGACCCGTGGACTCGGTCATTCGTTTTGCGGCCCTGCCGGTAGGAGCTGCAAGCAAAAACGGATACGGCTCCTCCTTTTTATAATCTTTTGGCTCTAAGGAACAGCCATGGAGTTCTCCGTATAATTCCACGATTCCTTTTATTACGGTCGTTTTCCCTGTACCAGGACCGCCTGTCAGGATCATCATTGGCGACATCAGTGCTGTCTGGATGGCTTCTTTTTGACTCGGAGCATATTGGACATTGAGACGCTCTTCAAGATTCCCGAGCGCAAGGAGGAATTCGGATTCAGGAAATTGATTTTCATACTCCGTCTGCTCAAGGATTCTTTTGATATTCGCCACAAGTCCCTTTTCAGAATAAAAGAGCGATGGCAAATAGATTCTCTGCTCTTCGGCAATCAGCTTTCCTTCTTCACCAAGCTTGATGATTTCCCTGGAGATATCCGTAAATTCAATCTGGAAATTCTGATTGTCTTCAAGCAGCTTTTTCACATCTACAAGCAGTGCTTCCGCATCCATGAAGACATGTCCGCCCTGTATGCTTGAATTCTCCAGGGTATAAAGGCAGGCAGCCTTGATCCGGTCAGGATGGTTACCCGTCAGGCCCAGTTGGCTTCCAAGTTCATCAGCCCTGCCAAAACCGATGCCCTCAATGTCTTCAACAAGTTTATAGGGATTGTTTTGGATCACTTCAATGGCCTGTTCTTTATATACTTGATATATTTTCATCGACAGCTGCGGGCCAAAACCATAATCGTTCAAAGCGACCATCACCTGTTCAAGGCCTTGATGCTCCATCAGAGTATCATACAAGTCCTTTGCCTTTTCAGGTGCCAGTTTCGGAATCTGGTCCAGAACAGAGGGATTCTCGATGATCCTCGTGATGGCTTTTTCACCAAGAGTCTCAACGATTTTTTCAGCCGTTTTCTTTCCGATTCCTTTAAAAAGGTCACTGGACAAATAGCTGATGATTCCCTGTTTGGACTGGGGAAGGTCTTTTCTGAAATGCGTTGCATGAAATTGGGCGCCAAACTTGGGATGTTCTTTTACTTCACCAAAGAAAATATATGTCTCCTGCTCATGAATCCTGGGGAAGTACCCGGTAATGACTGCCTCTTTATCATCATACTGTTCATTTGTTTCCTCGACCCTGATTCTCAGTACGGTGTAAAGGTTTTGTTCATTATGGAAAATGGTGACTAAATGCTTTCCTTTCATGAACTTCCCCTGCTCTGAAAACAAATCTAGAGAGTCCTGCTTATCCAAAGTTCCTTCCCCCTTTCCGCTGATCCATCGTATTTACTGGTTCTCTTGTCCCTCAATCAATTTCTTTCCGTGGCCGGCCAGCAGATGGTCAGGCTGTACTTCCAATGCGCGATTGAACATTTCAAGCGCTTTTTTGCCATCTTCTTTGAAACCGTAGGCAACCCCAAGATTATAGAGTGCATCGGCATGTCCAGGGTCAAGCATAACTGACTTATCAAGTACGGTTATTGCTTCATCAATAAAGTTTTCCCTCGCAAGGCAGAGCCCGTATTGGAAATGCGCTTCAGCATCATCCTCAAGAAGTTCAGTGCTTCGCTGCAGATATGGCAATGCCAGCTTGCTGTTTTCCATATTCGCAAGGCTCATGCCAAGCATGAAAAAGTTATCCCCGGTTTCGAGACCCTTTTTCAGGGCTAGTTCAAACATACTTTTAGCCTGAGCAAAATTTTGCTGGTCAAAATAAACGCCACCCTTGCTGTAATAGGCAGCAGGGGCATTTTCATCAAGATCGATTGCTTTATCGTAAAAATTCATTGCTCTTTCGGTATCACCTACTGCTGTCAGGACATTCCCGAAATTTATGTATGCAACAGGATCCTTTGGCTGTTCTTCGATCGCTTCAGCGAAAGCCTTGGCAGCCTCTTCCCATTTTCCTTCTCTCATTAAATCAATACCTGTCTGGTTTTTATCCATTTTGAACACTCCATTCTCCATGCCAGTATACCACAATCATGTAATCAAACTCACAAAATAATCCCCGGCGAAGCTGGCCCGCCGGGGATCAATCAGAATTAACCGACATATGTCAATTTGCTTCCGTTTTTGAAAATCTCATCAAGCGTTCCGCCGCCAAGACATTCTTCTCCATCATAGAAAACGACAGCTTGTCCTGGGGTAACAGCTCGGATTGGTTCTTTGAAAATCACTTTTGCGGTTCCATCGTCCTGAAGCTCAACCGTTACAGCATTATCAGGCTGACGGTAGCGGAATTTCGCCGTGCACTCAAAGGTCTTTGGCTTTGGCTTGTCGGATACGAAGCTGATATTCACAGCCGTAATGCTGTCTGAATAGAGCAGATCGTTATGGAATCCTTGTTCAACTAGCAATACATTGCGTTCAAGGTCCTTTCCAACCACGAACCATGGTTCGCCTGCACCGCCGATTCCAAGACCTTGTCTCTGGCCGATTGTATAATACATCAGACCGTCATGCTTGCCTTTTACTTCACCACTCATGGTCTCCATATTTCCCGGCTGGGCTGGAAGGTAATTCCCAAGGAACTCCTTGAAATTCCTTTCGCCGATGAAGCAAATGCCAGTGCTGTCTTTTTTCGTTGCTGTGGCTAGATTTGCTTCCTTTGCCAGTTCCCTCACGCGGGACTTTTCCATATCGCCAATGGGGAACAATACTTTTTCCAATTGGCTCTGGTTCAGCTGATTCAAGAAGTATGTCTGGTCTTTGTTCTCATCAAGTCCGCGAAGCATTTTCCGCTCGCCGTCCCGGTCTTCCACGCGGGCATAATGGCCTGTCGCAAGATAATCCGCTCCAAGATTCATCGCGTGCTCAAGGAATGCTTTGAATTTGATTTCTTTATTGCACATGACATCAGGGTTTGGCGTCCTGCCTGCTTTATATTCATCCAGGAAATAAGTAAAAACTTTATCCCAGTATTGTTTCTCAAAATTGACTGCATAATACGGAATGCCGATCTGGTTGCACACGCGGATGACATCTTCATAATCCTCCGTGGCTGTACAGACGCCGTTTTCATCGGTGTCGTCCCAGTTCTTCATGAAGATGCCAATCACATCATAGCCCTGCTCCTTGAGGACCAGCGCAGCGACGGATGAGTCGACTCCCCCGGACATTCCAACCACCACTCTAGTATCCTTCGGTGATTTTTCCATTATGCTTCACCTCACTCTCTTCCTTTAAAACTAGTCTACCCTTATGCCCGTTGGTTTTTCGCGAGCCTCTGGACAATATTAGCTGTATCTGCAGCTGCTTTGTCAATCTGTTCTGGTGTATTGTTTAATCCGAAACTGAAACGGATTGAGTTCGTCAGCTTGTCAGAATCTTTTCCGAACATTGCAACCAGCACATGTGATGGGTCAATGGAACCTGCTGTGCATGCTGAACCACTTGATGCCGCAATTCCGGCCAGGTCGAGATTGACAAGCATGGCTTCGACATTTGTACCAGGAAAGCTTAAGTTTAAAATATGAGGCAGTGAATTATCAAGCAATCCGTTCAGCTGGAAAGAGATTCCGCTCTCTTCAAGCTTGCTGATGAAACGCTTCTGCAAATCCCGATATAAGGCGCGCTTGCGCTCAAGCTCTTGTTGCGATAGCCGAACAGCTTTCCGGAATCCGGCAATTGCTGCAACATTTTCAGTGCCTGCACGCCTCTTCCTCTCCTGTTCCCCGCCGAAAAGCTGGCGAGCCAGCTTAATTCCACCTCGGATATACAGAAAACCAATTCCTTTTGGTCCATTGATTTTATGCGCCGAAACAGAAAGCATATCCACGTTCAATTCTTCTACGCTGAAGTTCTCGATTCCATAAGCCTGGACTGCATCCGTATGGAAAACGGCCTGGTGTCCGGCAAGTCGCTTCCCTATTTCTGCAATCGGCTGAATTGTCCCCACTTCATTATTTCCGTACATGATGGTCACAAGAATCGTATCATCCCGCAGCGCATCATCAAAAGCATTAATGGAAACAAGGCCATTTTCATCAACAGGGAGATAAGTGACCTCAAAGCCCCGTTTTTCCAACTCCTCACAGCTATGCAGTACAGCATGGTGTTCAACCTGCGTCGTAATGATATGCTGCCCTTTTGAGCGGTTTTGTTCGGCATAGCCAATAATAGCGAGGTTATCAGCTTCCGTTCCGCCGCTTGTGAAAATGATATTGTTCCCTTTTGTCCCGATGCTTTTTGCTAGTTCATCTCGAGTATCATCCAGGATTTTTCTCGCCTCGCGCCCGAAATGGTGGATGCTTGAAGGATTCCCAAACTCAGATTCCATGACTTTAACCATTTCAGCCAGGACTTCTGGATGCATCGGTGTTGTGGCCGCATGGTCCAAATAGATTCTATCCAAAGTTTTACCCTCTCTTCAGAATATTTTAGTTTATATAGGCTCTGTTCGTCAGCTTTGCATTCAAAAGTCAATGTAAAAACAGCTTTTATATATAAAACATGTACGCATCAGACTCGCCAAAATTATCGGTGTGATTGGCAAGATCTTCAATCGTGGTGTTGTCCAGGACATCTTTTACTGCATCCCTGATACGGGTCCACAGTTCGCGTTTTGCAGGTTCTTCATCCTCAATGCCTTCGACAATACTGATTGGGCCTTCAAGGACCCTGATGATATCGCCTGCTGAGATCTGCGAAGGCTCAGAACCAAGAATATATCCTCCATACGCTCCTCTGATGCTTTTTACCAGTCCGGCATTCCTCAGGGGAGCCACCAGCTGTTCTAAATAGTGCTCTGATAAATCATTCGTTTGCGCAATCGACTTTAAAGAAATTGGCCCTTCGCCAAACTTTTTGGCAAGCTCAATCATAATTGTCAGTCCATAGCGCCCTTTCGTGGATATTTTCATATTGCACCTCTATTCCATAGTTCTTTAAAATGGGTTGATATTTATTTGATATATTCATAATGCCCCATATGGCATTCTCACACTATAAATTTTAACAAAATCCTTAGTCAATAGGTAGGCTTTTGACATTATAGCATAAATTGCATGTACAATGCGCAAGTCCCCCGTTCATGTTATTGTATATATACACGAAATTCCGTTTTATTGGAGCGATGAGCATGAACCTTAAACCTCTTGCTTTCAGGATGAGGCCGCGGACGATCGAGGAAGTGATCGGCCAGTCCCACCTGGTAGCTGAAGGAAAAATCATAAACAGAATGGTCAAGGCGAGACAATTATCGTCAATGATTCTATATGGACCGCCTGGCATCGGGAAAACTTCGATTGCCAGTGCGATTGCCGGGAGCACGAATTTTGCATTCAGGACACTGAATGCCGTCACGAACAATAAAAAAGATATGGAAGTAGTAGCTGCAGAAGCGAAGATGTCAGGGAAAGTCATCCTGCTGCTTGATGAGGTGCACCGGCTTGACAAAGCAAAACAGGATTTCCTGCTTCCATATCTGGAAAATGGGATGATCGTCCTGATTGGTGCCACAACCAGCAATCCGTACCATGCGATCAATCCTGCCATCCGCTCAAGATGCCAGATTTTTGAATTGAAGCCGCTTGAACCAGAGGATATAAAAACAGCTTTGCGAAGAGCGATTGCCGATGAAGAAAGAGGCCTCGGCAACTTGAAGATCGAGCTGACAGAAGAGGCACTTACCCATTTCGCCACAGCCTCCGGCGGAGATGTGAGAAGCTCCTTGAATGCCCTGGAGCTTGCTGTTTTATCCACTGAACCAAATGGAGAAGGTATCATCCATATCGATGAGGGCGCAGCAGAAGAATGCATGCAGAAAAAGAGTCTCTCTCACGATAAAGATGGTGATGCACACTACGATGTCCTGTCAGGTTTCCAGAAGTCCATCAGGGGCAGCGATGTGAATGCGGCTCTCCATTATCTTGGAAGATTGATTGAAGCAGGCGATCTTGTCAGCATCAACCGAAGACTTCTGGTGATTGCCTATGAAGACATCGGATTGGCAAGTCCACAGGCTGGGCAAAGGACACTTGCAGCAATTGAAGCAGCCGAAAGAGTCGGCTTACCGGAGGCAAGGATTCCACTCGCTAATGCGGTGATCGAGTTATGCCTGTCCCCTAAATCGAACTCTGCTTATGCCGCCATTGATTCAGCACTGGCTGATATCCGCTCAGGCATCAGCGGAGAAGTGCCTGATCACTTAAAGGATGCCCACTACAAAGGGGCAAAGGACCTTGGGAGAGGAGTGGACTATCTGTACCCGCATGATTACGAGGGTGGCTGGGTCAAACAGCAGTATCTCCCGGACAGAATCAAAAACAAGGTATACTATAAACCAAAGAAAACCGGGAAGTTCGAACAGGCCATTGCCTCCATCTATGAAAAAATCACCGGACACAAAAAATAAGCGGCAGGACCTTTTTAGAGGTCCTTGCCGCTTTTTCAGCTGTTTATAGGTCTGAAATCGATTTTTCCTTAGCTGTTCACTCGCTCAATTTCGATGTCTTTTAATAATTCCCTGACTACATGGCTGGCCATGATGAGTCCCGCTACTGAAGGAACGAACGCATTGGAAGACGGAGGCATTTTAGCCTTGCGGATTTCGGCATTGTCATTTCCTACCTCTTTCCGTACATCCTCCCTGATGACAATCGGGCTTTCGTCTGAAAAGACAACAGGGATTCCTTTTTTGATTCCTTCTTTTCGCAGGCGGGTACGGATGACTTTCGCCAGCGGATCGGTATGGGTCTTGAAAATATCAGCAATCTGGAAACGCGTAGGATCCATTTTATTAGCCGCACCCATGCTTGAAATCATCGGAATGCCCCTGTTGATGGATTCCTTGATCAGATGGATTTTATAAGAAATCGTATCTGAAGCATCGACAATAAAATCAAGGTCGTAGCCAAAGATCTCTTCATAGGTTTCCTCAGTATAGAACATTTTCAGCGCTACAACTTCGCATTCGGGATTAATATCCATAATCCTGTCACGCATCACTTCGACCTTTTGCTTGCCGACTGTCGAAAGCAGCGCAATTAACTGGCGGTTGACATTCGTGATATCAACATCATCCTTGTCAATCAAAATTAGTTTGCCAACTCCAGACCGTGCCAGTGCTTCTGCCGCAAATGAACCGACACCGCCAATTCCTAATACAGCTACCGTACTGTTTTTCATTATATCAAGGCCCTCTTTGCCGATGGCCAGTTCATTTCTAGAAAATTGATGAAGCATCCAGACTCACTCCAAATATTAAGATTGGTGTTACTATCTATACCCGCTTTCGAATATAACATACCTATCGTTAATTTCAAGTATTTTTATAGGAATTAATGTGTATTGGCATGGTGATGGAAGAGTTCTAGCAAAGATATAGCCTTTCCATCGGACTAACGTAGGTTCGAAACCGGATAACTGTCCGTTAGACGCTCTCTATCGGACAAACTTAGGTCTAAAACCCAGATAACTGTCCATTAGACGCTCTCTATCGGACAAACGCAAGTCCAAAAACCGGATAACTGTCCGTTAGACCCTCTCTATCGGACAAACGTAAGTCCAAAACCCGGATATCTGTCCATTAGACACCCTATCTCGGTCATAACTTTACGTTAGGCGAAAATCTATTAACATCTAAATTCCAGATCAAAAAAGCAATCCCCAAACCCAAGTTCCATAAAAACAAAAAAGCCATGCGGATGCATGGCTTTGGTGTACGTATGTAGGAAGAGTCCCAATCGTGCCGTCGTGTTGGATGCCTTCGTCTTGAACCCGCTCTCAGCAGGTGGGTGCCCTGTTCCGGGTTTCTGTAAGTCCTCTAGCCAGAGGCATTTACGCGGCCCGAAAACTCGTGCTCCCGAAGGATAGATGTTAGGTCAAAACTTCAGGTTAAACAACGAACACATCAGGACTCTTCATCTGTTGTTATTATATTATCACACGCTTGAATCAACTTCAAGAAAATGGGTGCTGGATATTACTGGTCTTTTTTAACATTTAATGACAAATGCAATTCATCCAGCTGGGCTCCGCTAACTTCTCCAGGAGCGTCTGTCAAAAGGTCGCTTGCGCTTGCTGTTTTCGGGAAGGCGATTGTGTCGCGGAGGTTTGACCTGCCCGCAAGCAGCATCACCATTCTGTCTAGTCCAAGCGCTATGCCTCCATGTGGCGGTGTGCCATATTCAAAGGCTTCAAGCAGGAAGCCGAATTGTTCATATGCCTGTTCTTTAGTGAATCCCAGCACTGAGAACATTTTTTCCTGGACATCTCTTTCAAAAATCCTTAAGGATCCGCCGCCAAGTTCATAGCCGTTCAGAACAAGGTCATATGCCTGTGCTTTTACATTCGCTGGATCGCTCTCAAGCATTGGAAGGTCTTCGCGGACTGGCATCGTAAATGGATGGTGTGCAGCGAAGTAACGGTCTGCTTCTTCGTCGAATTCCAACAGTGGCCAGTCTGTCACCCAGAGGAAGTTGAATTTGCTCTGGTCGATCAGTCCGAGCTCTTTTCCAAGCTTCAGGCGCAATGCACCAAGCGCATCTGCCACGACATTTTTCTTGTCCGCTACGAACAGCAGAAGGTCACCCGCCGTGACATCAAGCTTAGCTTGAAGATCAGCCTGCTCTTCTTCGCCAAAGAATTTTGAGATTGGCCCTTTTAGGCCATCCTCTTCCGCTTTCAGCCAAGCCAGGCCTTTCGCTCCGTATACAGCCACAAATTCAGTCAGGCCATCAATATCCTTGCGTGAGTAATTGGATGCCGCACCTTTTACATTGATTGCCTTGACCTGGCCACCTCCTGCGACAGCAGATGCGAATACCTTGAACCCTGAATCCTTGACTGTTTCGGAAAGGTCAACAAGCTCCATGCTGAAGCGTGTATCCGGCTTGTCGGATCCAAAGCGGTCCATTGCTTCCTGGTAACTCATGCGAGGGAATGGCAATGTCACTTCCAATCCTTTTACATCCTTCATGACTTTTTGCATCATTTTTTCAGTTAGGCCCATGATCTCTTCCTGGCTCATGAAGCTTGTTTCGATATCAATCTGCGTGAATTCTGGCTGGCGGTCAGCACGCAGGTCCTCGTCACGGAAGCATCGGGCGATTTGGTAGTAACGCTCGAAGCCGCCAACCATCATCAGCTGCTTGAAAATCTGCGGAGATTGCGGAAGAGCGTAGAATTCACCCGGATGCACACGGCTTGGTACGAGATAGTCCCTCGCTCCTTCAGGCGTGCTCTTTGTTAAGATTGGTGTTTCAACATCCAGGAACCCTTCGCCATCCAGGTAATCGCGAATCGCTTTTGTTACCTGATGCCTCATTTTAAAAGTCTCGAACATGACCGGGCGGCGAAGATCCAGATAGCGGTATTTCAAACGCACATCTTCAGATACATCCGTTTTGTCTGCAATTACAAACGGCGTTGTTTTCGCTTCATTGATAATGGTCAGGTCGTCTACCTGGACTTCGATCTTTCCAGTTTTAAGGTTTTCGTTCACACTGCCTGCTTCGCGGGCAATGACAGTCCCTTTTACATCAAGGACGTACTCTGTACGGACCTTCTCGGCGATGGAAAGCGCCTCTGGTGATACTTCAGGATTGAAAACAATCTGGACAAGGCCGGTTCTGTCCCGGAGGTCGATGAAAATCAGTCCTCCCAGATCACGGCGCTTTTGCACCCAGCCTTTTAGCGTAACCTTTTCACCAACTGCCTTTTCTGTTACTTCACCGCAAAAATATGATCTCCCAAACATGTAAACTCCCCCACTATCTGCAGATTTCCTTGAATTTTTCAATAAAGCTCTCAAGCGGCAGTTCTTTCTGCTCCCCGTCCGCCATTGATTTTAGATTGATTTTATTTTCTTTCAGTTCATTTTCGCCCAGAACGGCCACGTACCTAGCATTGACCCTGTCTGCAGCCTTGAATTGAGCTTTGATTTTACGATCAAGATAATCGCGTTCTGCCGAGAATCCTGCCATCCTTAACTTGTGAAGCAGGCCTACCGTATAATCTTTTGCCTCATCGCCGAGTGAAACGAGATAGCAATCGATTTCCTCCTTGACCGGCAGTTCGACACCTTCTGCATCAAGGGCTGCAAGCAATCTCTCAATACTCAGTGCAAAACCGATACCCGGTGTTTCCGGACCGCCGATTTCTTCAACCAGGCCATTGTATCTGCCGCCGCCGCAAAGCGTGGTGATCGCGCCGAACCCTTCAGCATTGCTCATGATTTCAAAAGCCGTGTGGTTGTAATAATCCAGACCGCGCACGAGGTTGGCATCTACTTCGAATTCAATTCCCAGGTCTGTCAGGTATTTTGTGACTTTGTTAAAATATACCCTTGAATCATCCGTCAAGTAATCAATGATGGATGGTGCTGACTTCATCAGCTCGTGGTCACGGTCCGCTTTGCAATCGAGGATCCGCATCGGATTTTTTTCAAGGCGGTTCTGGCAGTCGCTGCAGAATTCCCCGATCCGCGGTTTGAAGTGGCTCACAAGTGCCTCTCTGTGTGCAGTACGGCTCTCCTTGTCTCCGAGGCTATTAACCACCAACTTCAGCTTTTTTAGCCCCAGCTCCTGATAGATTCCCATCGCAAGCGAGATTACCTCGGCATCAATCGCAGGATCCGCACTTCCCATTGCTTCTACGCCAAACTGGACAAATTGGCGGAAGCGTCCTGCCTGGGGACGTTCATAACGGAACATAGGCCCCATATAATAAAGCTTTACTGGCTGGTTCGGATTTCCGAACATTTTATTCTCGACAAAAGAGCGGACAGCCGCTGCTGTTCCTTCCGGGCGCAGTGTCAAGCTTCGATCTCCTCTGTCAGTGAATGTATACATTTCTTTTTGAACGATATCTGTCGTATCCCCAACGCCTCGCTGGAATAATTCTGTATGCTCAAAAATCGGTGTCCTGATCTCCCGATACTGGTATCTTTCACAAAGTTCTCTTGCTTTCGCCTCAATAAGCTGCCATTTTTCAGTCTGGCCTGGCAAAATGTCCTGTGTTCCGCGTGGAATTTTGATTTGGTTAGACACAGTTCATCCTCCTCCATTCAATAGGTCTTTATGTATAGAAAAGCGCAAGCGCCTTGGTCAGCCCCGACAAGCGTTGGAGGGTCGACCGGTGAAGTCGTTCTTTGACTTCATTGGGCGGACCGAAACGTCTCGAGGGGCTAGGCGCTGGAGCTGGACAATTCTCAAAGTGAATTGTATACTTTCTTATCCCGTAAAAAAGAATGCAAAAAAGCCCCCAATCCCTTGCTATAATAACAAGGGACGAGAGCTTTGATTCCCGTGGTGCCACCCTAATTGAAGCGCCAATCGGCACTTCCTCTTTAACAGTTAACGCCTGCCTACGTCTTCTCCTACTGACGGCATTGCCGATGTTCAGAGAAAATCCTTCGGAGTGTTCATTCACCAGGTCATCATGCAGAAATGCTTCCAGCCGCGGCATTTCCTCTCTTGCCATTGTCTCCTGGCTACTATGCTCCATCAACGGTATGTTTTCCGTATGACATTTTATTTATATTATAATACGGAGTCCAATTAGCAATGTCAAGCACAATTCAATAACGTTCCAGCTGTTTTTTCAATTTTCTCACGTCACGGAGTGAAAGGCCAAATTCCGACGCCAATTCCACGACGTGTGCGTTTTGTTCTTTTTGAATGAAATCGTGGAAATCCACCCCGAATAGCTGGTTCTCACCGGTTGCTGCGGAAATTCCTTTATCACTGAAACGCATGGTATCACCTTCCATTGTTTATTGCCTATTATTCTTCCCACCATTTTTCGATTTTATATACGCTTTTTCCTATTGAATTTTCTTAATTGGTTCCGATATAAGAAAAAAGTCTTCGTGATTTTGCCGGTAAATTCCGGTAATATATTTTTATAAGACTCTATAAAGAATAAGGGAGGGAGATCATGCCCAGAAAGAAAATGGTTCCTGTCATCCTTTGCCTGATGCTTATATTTGGGAACCTGCCCGTTTTAGAGACGGCCAAAGCAGACAATGGCAGTGTATCGATTACTGCCACAAGCCTGAATGTCAGAAATGGTCCTGGACTGAGTTACCCTGTTACAGGGTCGGTTAAAAAAGGCGAAAAATTTCCAATCATAAAAGAAGAAGGCGATTGGATCCAACTCAGTCTTGGAGGCAGCAAAAAAGGCTGGGTAGCACAGTGGTTCACTGTCAGGGAAGGTGTCAAGCCAGCAGTTACCCAAAAGCCAGCAGGCAACTCGGGAAGCGTTACGGCCGATGGACTGCGTGTAAGGAAAGGCCCGGGCACCAATTATGATGTAATTGGATCATTTAATCGTGGACAGGCTGTCGAGGTCCTCAGTTCAAAAGGCAATTGGGCAGAAGTGCGCACTGCCGCTTTACAAGGCTGGGTTGCCATGGAGTACATAAATTCGAAAAAGAATGAAACGACGGCACAACCATCCAAACCTGCTGTATCAAGCGGGACGGTCACTGCCACCTCCCTGAATGTAAGGGAGAAACCATCTTTAAACGCCAGCAGAGTCGGACAATTGAACAATGGAGCTGTAGTTCCCGTCCACTCTCAGTCCAACGGTTGGGCAGAGATTACATATGCAGGGAAAAAGGCCTGGGTAAGCGCTGATTATTTAAAAATCAGCGGAACACCTTCATCAGGCAGTGCCTCGCCCGCCCCTGCTGATCAATTCACGGGTACGGTAACGGCATCTAACCTGAATGTCCGTGACAAAAATTCACTTAATGGCTCGGTCATCGGTTCTGTTTCCAAGGGGCAGAATTTCAAGATCCTTGATGAAAAAAATAAATGGGTCAAAATTGAATATCAGTCAGGGAAAACAGGCTGGGCTGCCAGCTGGTTTTTCGATATCAAGAAAAGCGGCCCCACGGCTGCGCCAAGCCAGCCAGTAAAAAACAGCAACGTTTCCATGCTCCATGATGGGACAAACATCCGTAAAGGCCCAAGCACAGGAACACCGGTGATTTTTCGTGCAAACCAGGGAGACAGCTTTGAAATCATAAGTGTCGAAAAGGACTGGTATAAAATCGCTCTTCCAAATGGAGCAACAGGCTTTGTAGCAGGATGGATCGTTTCAGTACAGGGCAATGCACCGCAAATAGAAAAGCCAGGTGCAGAAAAGCATACAAAAAATAAAACGATTGTCATTGACCCCGGGCACGGAGGCCGTGACAATGGTACAACCGGCGTGAGAGGATCTTTGGAAAAAACGATCACCTTGAAAACAGCACAGCTTCTATACGAAAAGCTAAGAGCAGCTGGCACGAACGCCGTCCTTACCAGGAATAATGATCAATACATCTCACTGGGGTCCAGAGTCAGCAGTTCGCATTACCATAACGCCGACGCATTTATCAGCATTCATTATGATAGCATCAATGACAGGACTGTCAGGGGGATGACAACGTATTATTATAATTCAAAGCAAAAGCCCCTGGGCGACCAAATCCACTCCTCGGTTGTAAGCAAAACGATGCTTAAAGACCGCGGCTCCCGTTTTGGTGACTATCATGTCATCAGGGAAAACAGACAGGCAGCCGTACTTCTTGAATTAGGCTATTTGAGCAACCCTGCAGAGGAAATGCTCGTCAATACACAGCAGTACCAGGAAGCTGTGGCGAATGGTATTTTTGAAGGACTGGCTCGTTATTTTAAAAACAATTAAAAAGAAGGGATCCCGCTAATTCGGGATCCCTTCTTTTCGCCTGGATTCATTTGCTGTCGATGATCAAGGTTACCGGACCGTCATTGGTCAATTGAACGTCCATCATGGCGCCAAATACGCCAGTTTCAACCTTCAATCCCTTTTCGGCAACAAAACGGTTGAATGCTTCATAGATTGTTTCTGCATGGTCCGGCTTTGCTGCATCCATGAAATTCGGACGGCGCCCTTTGCGGCAATCTCCATAAAGGGTAAATTGGGAAACAGAAAGAACCTCTCCCCCCACATCAAGCAGGGAAAGATTCATCTTACCGGCTTCATCTTCAAATACTCTTAAATTCGCTGCCTTCTCAGCAAGGAAAGCAGCATCTTTTTCAGTATCCTCATGGGTAACCCCCACCAGGATGACAAATCCTTTTTCAATGGAGCCTTTTACTTCTCCATCAACAGTAACTGTTGCTTCTTTGCTTCTCTGTATTACTAAACGCATTATGATTCTCCTTACATGTCAAGTCTCCCTTAACGCATTAGCATCAGGGATTAACTCATGACCCTTCTGACAGCGTAGATATCCGGAATCTGCTTGATCCGGTCCACGACCTTTTGCAGGTGGCTGACATTATGGATGGCAATCGACATATTGATGGTCGCCATTTTATTTTTATCTGACTTGCCGGAAACGGCTGTAATGTTCGTCTTTGTTTCATTAACGGCCTGAAGTACCTCGTTCAGCAATCCTCTGCGGTCATAGCCGCTGATCTCGATGTCAACATTGTATTCTTTCCGGTCGTTAAGGGCGGTTTCCCATTCAACCGGAATCAGCCTTGCTTGCGCATCCTCTGTGTGGATATTCGTGCAATCGGAACGGTGAACGGATACACCCCTGCCTTTTGTGATGAATCCAACAATATCATCCCCAGGTACAGGGTTGCAGCAGCGGGAAAGCCTGATGAGCAGATTGTCGATGCCAGAGACCCGGACACCAGATTCACGTTTCTTCGCAGGTGTGAAAGCCTTAAGCTCGGATACGGCATTTGAGATATCCTTTTCCTGCTCAAGGTCACGCTGCTTGCGAAGCTTTTCCGTCAGCCTGTTCGCCACTTGGAGCGCAGTAATGCCGTTATAGCCGATTGAAGCGAATAAATCTTCTTCATTGGTAAAATTGAATTTCTCTGAAACCTTTTTAAGATTTTCAGAGGTCAGGATTTCTTTGACATCGAAGTCCATATTGCGGATTTCTTTTTCTAAAAGCTCCCGGCCTTTTTCAACATTCTCATCCTTCTGCTGCTTTTTGAAGAACTGGCGAATCTTGTTTTTGGCCTGGGAAGTTTGAGCCAGCTTGAGCCAGTCCTTGCTTGGACCGTAAGAATGTTTCGACGTCAGGATTTCAATGATATCCCCTGTCTTCAGCTGGTAATCAAGCGTGACCATTTTGCCATTGACTTTCGCACCAATCGTCTTGTTGCCGATTTCGGAGTGGATCCGATAGGCGAAATCGATCGGGACGGAACCAGCAGGCAATTCGATGACATCGCCTTTTGGGGTGAAAATAAATACCATATCCGAGAATAGGTCAATTTTGAGAGACTCCATGAATTCTTCGGCATTCGCGGTATCATTCTGGAATTCAAGGATTTCTCTGAACCATGATAGCTTCGTTTCAAAATTGGAACCGTCAGCAGGTTTGCCTTCTTTATACGCCCAGTGTGCAGCCACCCCGAATTCGGCGATCCGGTGCATTTCATCGGTCCTGATCTGGACTTCGAGCGGATCCCCTTTCGGACCAATGACTGTTGTATGCAGCGACTGGTACATATTAGGCTTTGGCATCGCAATATAGTCCTTGAACCTTCCAGGCATCGGTTTCCAGCAGGTATGGATGATTCCAAGGATGGCATAACAGTCCTTTATGCTGTTAACGACAATCCTGACAGCCAGCAGGTCATAAATCTCATTGAACTGCTTGTTTTGCAGCACCATTTTTCGATAAATGCTGTAAATATGCTTCGGCCTTCCCGAAATTTCAGCCTTGATTGAAACCTCTTTCATCCTTTCCCTTACCTCATCAATGACCTCATCAAGGTACTGTTCGCGTTCTGCTCTTTTCTTTTTCATCAAATTGACGATCCGGTAATATTGCTGAGGGTTGAGATAGCGCAATGCCGTATCTTCAAGTTCCCATTTGATCTTGGAGATACCAAGTCTGTGAGCGAGCGGAGCAAAAATCTCCAGTGTCTCATTGGAAATCCTGCGCTGCTTTTCACTTGGCAAATGTTTCAGAGTCCTCATATTATGAAGGCGGTCAGCAAGCTTGATCAGGATGACACGGATATCCTGTGCCATCGCCACAAACATTTTCCGGTGGTTTTCAGCCTGCTGTTCTTCATGGGACTTGTACTTGATTTTACCAAGCTTTGTGACGCCATCAACAAGCATCGCCACTTCGTCATTGAAGGCCTCTCTTAAATCATCAAGAGTCACTTCCGTATCTTCGACGACATCGTGAAGAAAACCGGCAGCAACAGTTGCCGGGTCCATCTCAAGGTCGGCAAGGATGCCCGCTACCTGGATTGGATGGATGATATACGGTTCACCCGACTTCCTGAATTGATCGTGATGAGCCTGCCTGGCGAACTCATATGCCTTCCTTACCAATTCAACATGTTGATCATTTAAATATGATTTTGTACAGTCAATGACTTGTTCAGCTGTCATTACCTGGTCATTCGCCATAGGATCACCTAATTTAGATTTCTTTATATATTAACCCGCTTTATATTCACCAGCGGGCACCAAGGAAAAAATCGACACATATACATGAAAATCCTTTATATACAATAATTATTCTTATAAAGGATTGTTACTATTATCAAAGAAAAAATCGAAGATGTAAAGAGAAAGGAAGATATTTTACAGCAGAAATTAAAAAAATTGTCGAAAGATATTTAATTTCTGGCAATTTAGCCCTATAAAGCCATTCTCAAGCTTTTCTATCCGTGTCTCAATTCCCAATAAGAAAAGGGCACTTCGCGAGGAAGCGCCCGTTTGATTAAAATTCCATAAGGGTTAAGACATCATAGCCCTCAAGTTTCTCGCGGCCATCCAAATAAGTCAGCTCGATTAGGAATGCGATACCAGCCACAATCCCGCCCAGTTCTTCAACTAGCTTGATCGTCGCTTCAATCGTTCCTCCAGTTGCGAGCAGGTCGTCGGTGATCAAGACTCTTTGCCCTGGCTTGATTGCATCTTTGTGAATCGTTAAAACATCGCTGCCATACTCAAGTCCGTAAGTGACCTTGATTGTCTCGCGCGGAAGCTTTCCTTCCTTCCTTACCGGTGCAAAGCCTACCCCATGTGCATAGGCAACCGGGCAGCCGATGATGAATCCACGGGCTTCGGGTCCGACAACAAGGTCGATGTTTTTTTCACGGGCATAGGCCACGATTTGGTCTGTAGCATATCTATAAGCATCACCATTGTCCATTAAGGTAGTGATGTCCTTGAATTTAATGCCGGGCTTTGGCCAATCGGGAACGATTGTTACGAATTGTTTCAAATCCATTGAATAATTGCCTCCTCATTTTTCACCGACTCTTGAATGAACTGGTCAAACCAGTTCTTCAACTGCTCATAGGATGAATAGAGCAATTCATTTTCAAGAGTGAATGCTTGCACCTTGTGCTGATATGTTTTGGATTCAGAAAGATCCCTTTTGGGGACATTTTCTTTTAGTGAAATAAACCCATTGTTTATTTTAACAAAATCTAGTTCAAAAAACACCTGCGACATGAATTCTACTGTTTCTTTTGTCCATCCCCTATGCTTGGCCAATTCATCACCATACCGTTTGAGGTCGAAGGGACCTTTCTTGGAAAGAAAAGCATAAAACCATTTGAAATGTTCCCTGGTCGGCATTGTCGTGAAGAAATCGCTATTTTCTTTGTAAAAATGAGCATAGATTCTTTCTGGATTCTTTTTGGCGAATAACCTTTCGAGAATATCCTTGGAAGGCGGCAGATCCAGCAAGACAACGAATGAATCGTTCAGCACAATCTGCTCTGCTTGTTCATCGGTCGCTACAAGCTGCAATGAATCTCCGATAATCGGAGAAAACTTATTTGTCGATTCAGCATTGAAGTGGATCCAGTGAACAGGCTGATCACCTGGAATCATGTCTGGAAGCTTTTCAATTCTTTTCAGTCCGCGGAAATCGAATAGCTGCCATGACCTTACGGCTAAATCCCTAAGGAAAATCTGCGGCTTTTTGATATTGTTCCATTCATTGATCGATAATTCTCCAATTACCGATAGTTTGGAGCTCGGTGAAATATGCTCATGCAGGTGGCCAAACCCAAATCCGATTCCATCAATCACCGTACCATTTTCCTCAAGCGCCAATTTCAGATGGGATTGGTCCGCTCCTATTTTTCGGAGGGTAGAAATGTTCGCCCCGTCAACCAGCACCTTTGGCTTGGGATTGCTGACACCATATGGAGAAAGGAGGCCAAGCTCATTGATCGTTTCTATTGTAATCTCTTTAACATCTATTCTGGCATCTATATGTGACACCGGAATCAGATCTTCTTCCTTCAACTGCTCTTTTGCCAGCGCATTCAGCCTGGACCTTAATTCATCGACATTTTTAAGCTCCAGTGTCATGCCGGCAGCCATAGGATGACCGCCGAAATGTGGAAGGATATCCCTGCATGTTGATAGATTTTTAAAGAGGTCAAATCCGGCAATACTTCGGGCAGATCCCTTCGCAAGCCCCTTTTCATCATCAAAACTGAGTACAATCGTCGGCCGATAATATTTTTCTACCAGCTTGGAGGCTACGATTCCGATTACACCGGCATTCCAGCCTTCCTTGCCCACAACGAGTACTGGATTATCTTCGATAGGATAACGCTGTTCCACTTCACCAATAGCTTCTTCTGCAATCTGGGCAACAATACTTTGCCGCTCTTTATTGATTGAATCAATTTCTTCGGCCAGCATTTTTGCCTCTTCAGAATCCGATGTCATCATTAATTGTACTGCCGGGTCTGCACTTCCTAAACGGCCTGCTGCATTGACCCGCGGCCCGATCATGAAACCGATCGTTTCTTCATCAATTGATGACCGGTCTGTTTTGGCGAGCTTAAGCAGCGCATTCAAACCTGGCGTCTGGCTTAACTTCAGTTTTTCAATGCCTTTAATTGCGATCAGCCTGTTTTCCCCAAGCAACGGCACCAGATCGGCAATCGTACCTATGGCAGCAAACTCCAGCAAATGCTCAGGAAGTCGGCCAAGCAATGCATGGGCAACCTTGAACGCTACGCCGACCCCGGCCAAATCCTTAAAAGGATAAGCACTGTCCTCCAGTTTTGGATGAATGATGGCAAACGCATCAGGCAAGACAGGACCTGGTTCATGATGATCGGTTATGATAAGGTCGATGCCTAATTCCCTGGCCACATTTGCTTCATGAAGAGCTGAAATGCCGGTATCGACAGTGATGATCAGCCCGACACCTTTTTCAGAAGCAGCTCTGAAAGCTTTTTCGTTTGGGCCATATCCTTCTGTAAAACGGTTCGGTATGTAGTAGTCGGCGTTGGCACCCAATTCAACCAATGCTTTCATCATGACCGTCGTACTGCTTACACCATCAGCATCATAATCTCCAAACACCCAGATGGGCTCCTGTGTCTCAACTGCCTTATTGATTCTCTCAACTGCCTTGTCCATATCCTTCAGCAAAAAAGGGTCGTGAAACTCACCTTTTTGCGCAAATAAAAAATACCGGGCATCTTCCACGGTATCCAGTCCGCGATTGACTAGCAATGAAGCCGTCAGAGGAGTTACGTTCAGGTCTTTTGCAAGTGACTCTATTTTTATCATATCGGATTCTTTAACAATCCATCTTGATTTTGGCTTTAACATACGTTCACCTCTCAGCTTTATCATTATACAAAAGCGAAAGGACTGTTTCAATGACAATGAATGCTAACCGGCTTATTATTTCGTGTCACGGAATGCATCGGTTCCTAAAAAAAGCATATAAAATGGCAGCCTTTTTCATGCTGCCATTTGCGGATATCAATGAATATCCTGTATTTGTTGTTCTTGTACTTGTTCCTCTTGAGCTGTTTCCTTTTGGGCCAGCTGTTCTTCCAATGACCTGTTTTTCTTTTTCAATGTTTTTACCTCACGTTGAAGGACAAACATCCTGAACAGGCCCACTGAACCAACAATGAGTCCTCCCATCAATACCGAACCCAGAATGACCAGGATCAGCGGCCATTTAGCTTCCCCAAACAAATAGTTCACTGTTACCGGATCGACATTGATGACCGCAAATACGGCAACAATCAATGCAAAAGCAAACCCCAGCAGCAACGTCCATTGAAACTTCATGTTTTCCCCTCCCTTTTTGCTATTGAATCTCTACGTTATCATCGAATGTTCCACTTTCACTGTATGGATTTATATGGACCATGACATTTTGGACATTCTTGTTCTCCATCAGTTTCTTTTTCACACATTTTCCAATCCGGTGGCCCTGTTCAACGGTGATATGCGGATCGACAGATATCTTCAAATCAATAATCACATAGTGTCCGTGCTCCCTTGCATGCAACTCATCCAGTTTCTTTACTTCCGGGATCGATTGGACGATGGTTTTGAATTCCTCTGTGTCCTCATCATGCAGTACATGGTCAAGTGTGTTATGGATAGACTCCTTGCCAAGCTTCCAGGCCATCCTGATAACTAGCAAAGCAACTAGCAAGCCTGTCACTGGATCGGCATACTCAAGCCAGCCAATCCCAAACTTGCCTCCCAGGACAGCAGCACTGATTCCAATAAGAGCGGCAATAGAGGAATAAACATCTGACCTATGCTCGTATGCATTGACAATCAACGCATCACTTTTCAGCTGTTTCCCCAATCTATATTTATATCTGAACATTCCCTCTTTTACGATAATCGAAACGATAACAGCTACTATGGCAATGGATTTAGGTGCTTCGATGGGCTTGAAGAAGGCTTCAAAGGACGATCTGCCGATTTCAACACCCACAAGCATCAATAGGACGGCTACGATGATGGCCGCAATGGATTCAGCTTTACCGTGTCCGTAAGGATGATCTTCATCAGGTGGAGCCTTCGCCGCCTTCAAACCTATGTATACAGCCAGTGATCCGGCAACATCCGAGGCAGAATGGACAGCATCCGCAACAAGAGCCTTACTGTTAGCGTATATGCCAATGCTCCACTTCAGTGCAGCAAGTATAATATTACCTACCACGCCAACCATTGCAGCAAACTCTGCCTTCTTAAATCGAACATCTTTTTCCAATGTGAAAATTCCTCCCTGCGCTGACTTTTGATGCAATCGATATACTTTTCTGCCATCTTTATTCTTTCGGTATTCGTTTTATTTTATCCTGTAAACTGGGTGTTCTAACCAAAAACGAAAAAACACCACGGGAAACCCCGTGGTATTTTTTTATAGCTTATATTAAACTTGCGGCTCATCTGAGTAGACTTTCTTTTCCTTGTAAGTCTTGATGGTGCCTTTTTTCTTAAGTTCTTTGACCTTCCATAAATACCACAGCTGTGCCGCGATGAAAATGGAAGAATAAGTACCGGCAATCAAACCAACAAGAAGCGCGAATGAGAAATTCCAGATGGATGCACTTCCGAAAATCAACAGCGCAACGACAGTTATGACAACAGTCATAATTGTGTTGACAGAGCGGCCTAGTGTCTGCCGAAGCGAAGAATTGACGACATCCGCAATTTCTTCCGGTGTCTTCAAACGTCTCTTCTTCACCATATTCTCGCGCATCCGGTCAAAAGTAACAATGGTATCGTTGATTGAATAACCAACAATCGTCAGGACGGCGGCGATGAAGGTGATATCCACCTCGAGCCTGGTCAGGCTGAATAAAACAATGATAAAGAATGCATCATGGAGCAGTGCAAGGACAGCTGCCAATGCCATGTAAATTTCAAAACGGATTGTTACATAGATAATGATCCCCACGGAAGCGATGGCAACAGCAATCATGGCGTTTTTAGCCAACTCTTTTCCGATTGTCGGCGATACAGTCCCGACATTCGGCTCTGCTCCATAAACGTCCTTAAAGTGGGATTTCAGCTCAGAAATCTCTTCCTTTGATAGAACTCCTTTGAACCTGGCCACACCGATTTCGCCGTTCTCGCCAGATATGACGATATCATCCGTCTCGAGGTCTACCTTTTTCAGCTCATCCTTAACCTGTTCAGCTGTCAGCTTGCTGTCAGATAGGAGTTCCACCCTGGTCCCGCTCGCAAAATCGATCCCAAGGTTGAGTCGGAATGCGAAAAGCGCAATCAAACCTATGATGACTAATACAGCTGTAGCCGTAAAGAATTTATTCCTGTTTTTTATGAAATCAAAACGGTCGAATTTAGTTTTCAAATCCAGTGTATCCACACCTTCAGAAATATCATGGACTTCACTTGGCTTTACCCCGAACCATTGTGGTTTGTTCTTAAATAGTCCGCTGTTAACGAGCAGGCCAAGGAAAAGTCGGGCTCCGAAGACTGCGGTGATGAAGCTTGCCAGGATACTGATAATCAGCATTGTCGCAAAACCTTTTACAGAGCTTGTCCCATATGCGAACAATACGATTGCAGCAAGCAATGTTGTCAAGTTGGCATCGAATATCGTCGACAGGGAGCCTTTGCTTCCCGCTTCAAAAGCCGCTTTAATATTCCGTCCAACCTTCAATTCCTCTTTGATCCGTTCATAGGTGATGATATTGGCGTCTACAGCCATTCCCACACCAAGGATCAATGCGGCAA
Source organism: Mesobacillus sp. AQ2 (assembly GCF_030122805.1). NCBI lineage: Bacteria > Bacillati > Bacillota > Bacilli > Caryophanales > Bacillaceae > Mesobacillus > Mesobacillus sp. AQ2. The sequence goes on from NZ_CP126080.1 coordinate 3,441,196, forward strand.
TACCCGGAAGTGTGAGGACGCCGTGCATCCAGTCAAATACGAGCAGGATCAGGTAAACGTAGATAGATAAAGTAATAGCTGCCACTATACCAGGCAAACGATATAAAACCAGCATAAAGACGAATACAGCAAGGACACCGATGATTCCTGCGAATATTGTTTCATCCAATGCCTGTTCACCGAACTTGGCGCCTACAGATGTTGAGTATGTTTCTTTTAGATTGACCGGCAATGAGCCTGCGTTCAGCAAAGAGGCAAGCTGCTGGGCTTCTTCGATTGTGAAATTACCGGTAATTTCAACATTTTTCTGATTCAGGATTTTATCTACATTAGGATTGGAAAGGAATTTAGGATCAGGCTTCATCCTTTCTTCCTTGTAGGAATCCTTTCCTTCCTCGAAATCAAGCCAGATAATCAGTTGATTTTCAGGAGCCATATCACGAATTTGCTTCGTGATTTCACCGAACTGGTCCCCATCTTTTAAAGTGATTGAAATACTAGGTTTGTTTTGCTGGTCAAAGCTCTGCTTTGCACCGTTTTCCTCCAGGTCACTTCCATCCATCATGATGCGGTCGTTCACGTCACGGAAGGTAAGATTCGCTTCGGTAGAAAGGATTTCACGGGCTTTGTTCTGATCCTTGACACCAGCAAGCTGGACGCGGATCCGGTCATCCCCTTCTATCTGGATGTTCGGTTCACTGACACCTAGAACGTTAACCCTGCGTTCAAGTGCTTCCGCAGTACTCTTCAAGGTTTCCCGGTCAACTTTTTGTCCTTCTTTTCCATGCAGAGGCGAGACCTCATAAAGAACTTCAAAGCCTCCCTGAAGATCAAGACCAAGGTTGATATTCTTCAATATATTCTGGGTTGTTGCACCCATGGCACTTCCGATTAAAATAACCAGCAAAAAGAAGGCCAAGATGCGGCTGCGTTTAACCATTATGTATAAATCCTCCTTATTCTTCGCACAAAAACACATGCTGCCAGACAAATAAAAAAAAGACTTAATGAAAAAACTTTAACCAATTTATAGCATACTAATTATGTATCAGTTTAAAAAAACTGTCAATTAGGCTTTTTCCGTTCTCTTCATCAGAAAGCTTTACATGAGAAGAAAAAATCGGGTTCCGTCTTTTTCGGGTTCTATTACAAACTTAATGCTACTTCAACAATTCCTTCATCTCTTCTTCGTTATCGAATGCAATATCTCCAAGTTTGAAAGCTTCAACTGTTGTGAAATTCATGACGTCACCGATTTTTGCAGATAAGATATCAGCAACAATTTCATATAGTTGGATGTCTTCTTTTGGTTTTTTCCACTTTTTCTTGGTCAGGTATGCCCATAGATCAGGTCCATTCACCTGGTCATAACCGAATATTTTGAATTCTTCGATTTTGCTTTCAAGAGCCGGCTTCACTTGCTTGTAATACCGTCCATACTGATGGCTTTTTTCCATCATCTGGCCTCCTCGTTCAAATTTTCTGGTTTAATGTTTTAACCTTGTCATGCTTTGTCCACTTTCCTGCATATAGTTAATTGTATATGAAATATGCATTTTTGAGAAGGCAGGGAGCGGAATGTCGAAGTTTTTAAAAGGAACATTTATTTTACTTATAGCCGGGCTCATCACAAGGGTCCTTGGTTTTATAAATCGAATTGTCATTGCCCGCTTTATTGGCGAAGAGGGTGTTGGCCTCTATATGATGGCCTTCCCTACCATGGTGCTCGTTGTGACGATTACCCAGCTGGGCCTCCCGGTCGCGATTTCCAAAAATGTGGCAGAAGCTGAGGCAAAGGGTGATTCCCGAAAAATCAAGAAGATTCTTGTCGTTTCTCTGGCTACGACCGTCTCACTGTCCATCTTATTTACACCTGCTCTCATCCTGCTTGCACCATACTTATCGGAAACATTGTTCACAGATCCAAGAACGCAGTGGCCGCTATTGGCGATTGCGCCGATAGTTCCGATTGTGGCCGTATCCTCCGTTCTTCGCGGCTACTTCCAGGGCCGGCAGAATATGAGGCCATCTGCCATATCCCAGGTAATCGAACAACTTGTAAGGATCACCTTGATCGCTGTTTTGACAAAAACCTTCATGCCTTATGGGATTGAATATGCTGCGGCAGGTGCCATGATCGCTTCAGTGATTGGGGAGCTAATTTCCTTGATTTATTTAATGACCACCTTTAAGCTCAGGAAAAAGTTCCGGCTGCGGAAGAATTTTTTCGGGTTTGTCCATTCTGGAAAATCGACCTTCAATGAATTAATGAGGATTGCTTTGCCAACAACCGGTTCAAGAATGATTGGCTCAGTTTCCTGGTTTTTCGAACCTATCGTAGTTGCTCACAGTCTTGCGATAGCCGGTGTGGCAGCTGTTGCTGCTACCAAACAATATGGAGCATTGACAGGTTTCGCAATGCCGCTGCTGTTATTGCCTTCCTTCATCACCTATTCTCTGTCCACATCCCTTGTTCCGGCAATCAGTGAAGCGAACTCAAAAAAGAACATGAAGGTGATTGAGCACCTCCTTCAGCAATCATTGCGCTTCTCCTTATTAACAGGCGGCCTTGCGATCGTGGTGTTATATGTACTTGCTGAGCCTTTGATGACGTTAATGTACGGGAGTTCAAATGGTTCTCAATTCATCAAGCTGATGGCTCCATTCTTCCTGTTCTACTATTTCCAGGGTCCGCTGCAGGCAGCACTGCAGGCTCTTGATTTGGCAAGGGCAGCGATGATTAACAGCCTGATCGGAAACCTGGCAAAAACCGCAGTCATCTTCCTTCTGGCAAGCCAGCCTGCGTTTGGCATCAATGGAGTCGCCCTGGGAATGGTCATGGGAATCGTCCTGATTACCCTTCTCCATTTTGCGACGATGCTTAAGGCTGTTTCCTTCAGCTTTTATGTAAAAGATTATTTAAAGTTATTTACCATCATCATTCTTTCTGGCTCATTGGGTTTCCTGCTCTGGGATTGGCAGGGTGAAGAGCTGGGACTATCATTAAGAATTCTTGCCAATGCTGGAGCGGTTACAACCCTCTATTTATCACTGTCAGTTGCTCTTGGTTTAATCAGGAAAAATGAGCTTATGAAACTGCGGTCAGTCCTAATGTCTTTTTTTAGAAGGACGTATAGTTAAAAAACGTGGACAATGAATCCACGTTTTTATTTATCTTTGAGATCGATATAAAATTTTCCGTTTTGGTAGCTGCAAAAAGAGATCTCGCCGGGATCTTCATACCCCTTATTCCTAAGTTTCTCCAGCATCCAGGATCTTGATTTGTCGATCATATCAAGATTATCTTCCTGAACCTCGCCATCGATGATCAGCGGCAGGGCAAGACTGCTGTTGTCCTGCTGATCATCATAATTTTTCTGGAATATAGATAGGGTACCAGACGGCTCTAATATGGCATACTCCACATCGGAAATGTCTCCAACATCTTTTTCCCGTAATTGAAGCAGCAGATCGTCAAAGTTATACCTTTGCGATCGCATTGCCTTTTCATCAATCTTCCCATTATTAATAATGATTGTCGGCTTTCCATCTACAATATCCCTGAACTTTTTGCTTTTGAGAGAAAGGAGTGCCAATGTAATCTGGATAATGACAAGAATACTGATTGGGAGAAGGGTATTAATCAACGGATCTTTCGTGTTTTCTATGGCCAGGGAAGCCATCTCAGCGATCATGATATAGACAACCAAATCAAGGATGCTCAATTCACCGATTTCCCTTTTTCCCATTAAACGAAAAATCAACAGGATTAATAAGTAAAGGAGCAATGTCCTAAAAAGGATGATGAAGTACTGTTCCACTTTTCCCCCGCCCTTCTTCTTAAAGCATTCCTCCTTAGTGTTTTATTTTCCGCTGAAAAAATACTGACAGTTTCTGCTTTTTCAACTGACTGTTAATGAAAATCTGATTCTAATTGTCCATTTACCTGAATATGCTTGTACTAGGGTTTTCCCGGTTGCAGGGGAACAGAGACTAGAGAGGAGAGGGGTTAATGGAATCGAAAAGTTTGGGCAGGGCCGTCCTTTACGGAGTGATTGCCATTTTTTTATTGGCAATCGTGAGCAGTTTTATATTTTCACTTCTGCTGAAATTCACTTCAGTCCAGGAATCATCGCTTCAATACGTGATGACATCCATCTCATTTTTATCGATTTTTATCGGGGGATTTATCACCGGCGGGAACGGCAAAGAGAAAGGGTGGATAATTGGAGGAGGAACAGGCCTGGCTTATTCCCTGATTATTTTCTTGTTTCAGTATCTGGGATATGACAGTCTATTTTCGCTGGAACAAGTCATCTACCATGTTTGTTACATCCTCACCGCGATGATGGGCGGCATACTCGGGGTGAACATCGTAGGCGGCACCTCTAAAGCATAAAAAAGAAGCGGGCAAAAGTCCGCTTCTTTTTTCGCAAGTAAAACATTTTACATTCTGAATCTGTTAAGAGCGCATCCGCTTTACATTATACGCCCGCTGATTCTTTGACGTCGCGGATTGCCGCGCGGTCATATGTAAGACGGCTTCCGTCACCACATTTGATGACAACAGTACCTTCATCAATTCCATCAACGATTCCATGCAAACCGCCGATCGTGACTACCTTATCCCCTTTTTGCAGGTCACTCTGCATTTGCTGAACCGCTTTTTGCCTCTTTTGCTGCGGGCGGATCAACAAGAAGTAAAATAATACAAACATCAGCAATAACGGGAATACTGTACCTACCAATCCTTCCATTCGTTTCCCCTCCTTTCATGGTCAAGGCTGCCGAAGCTTTTGATGCCAGAACAGCCTCATTAAAAAGCAGTTTATTTAGAAGTTTTTGGCGTTAGGCTTATTGAAACCATACTGCTCAAAAAACTCATCTCTAAAATCCCCCAGACGGTCTTCACGAATCGCCTGTCTGACCTGCTCCATTAAGTTTATCAGAAAATGAAGATTATGATAAGAAGTAAGTCTAATTCCGAATGTTTCATCCGTTTTAATCAAATGACGGATGTATGCCCTGCTGTAATTTTTGCAAGTATAGCAGTCACAGTTCGGATCCAATGGGCCAAAATCACGCGCGAACTTGGCGTTCTTGACAACCAGCCTGCCCTCGCTTGTCATCAGCGTGCCATTCCGGGCGATACGTGTAGGCAATACGCAATCAAACATATCGATACCTCTGATGGCGCCATCAATCAAGGAATCCGGTGAGCCAACTCCCATCAGGTAGCGAGGCTTGTCGGATGGCAGCCATGGAGTGGTGAATTCTAGTACCCTGTTCATGACATCCTTCGGTTCTCCGACTGACAGGCCGCCAACTGCATAGCCAGGAAAGTCCATAGAAACCAGGTCCTTTGCACTCTGCTTCCTCAGTTCTTCGTATTCACCGCCCTGGACAATCCCGAATAATCCCTGGTCCTGCTGACGCTGATGTGCTGTCAGGCAGCGCTCGGCCCAGCGGGATGTCCTTTCGACTGACTTTTTCATATAATCATATTCCGCTGGATATGGCGGGCACTCATCAAAAGCCATCATGATATCGGATCCAAGAGCGTTCTGAATCTCCATCGCCTTTTCAGGGGAAAGAAATAGCTTGTCACCATTCAAATGGTTGCGGAAGTGGACGCCCTCTTCTTCGATTTTTCTGAACTCGCTTAAAGAGAATACCTGGAAACCACCTGAATCAGTGAGAATCGCGCGGTCCCAGTTCATGAATTTATGGAGGCCTCCAGCTTCTTTGACGATTTCATGGCCTGGTCTCAGCCAAAGATGATAGGTGTTGCTCAGGATAATCCCGGCACCCATCTGGACCAATTCCTCAGGTGACATCGTTTTGACTGTCGCCAGGGTTCCAACGGGCATGAAGACAGGGGTTTCAAAAGAGCCATGAGGTGTATGCACCCGCCCTAGCCTCGCTCCTGTCTGCTTACAAGTTTTAATTAATTCGTAACGGATTGCTGACAATGTTCAAGCTCCTTCCAGAAGTCCAAAGTTCATTTAATGTGTTTTTTACTATAGAATCAGCATCGCATCTCCGAAACTGAAAAAGCGATATTTTTCCTCAACTGCTTTATTATAGGCATTCAGGACATTTTCCCGTCCAGCCAAAGCGCTGATCAGCATGATCAGTGTAGACTTCGGCAAATGGAAATTGGTGATCATCCCATCGATAGCCTTGAATTCATAACCAGGATAGATGAAGATGCTTGTCCAGCCATTTTCAGCGACAAATTTACCATCATTCGCTGTGGCGATCGTTTCCAGTGTCCGAGTCGATGTCGTTCCCACTGTGATGATTCTGCCGCCCTGTTCACGAACTGTGTTTAAAAGCAATGCCGTACCTTCGGTTACCTGGTAAAATTCTGAGTGCATATCGTGCTCCTCGATGGAATCAACACTCACAGGCCTGAACGTTCCCAGTCCGACATGGAGAGTAATAAAAGCGATATGGACGCCCATCTCCTTGATATCTTCCAACAGGCTCTCTGTAAAATGCAAGCCTGCAGTCGGCGCCGCAGCAGATCCTCTTTCCCTTGCGTAAACCGTCTGGTACCTGTCCTTATCCTCCAGCTGCTCTTTGATATAAGGAGGAAGCGGCATTTCTCCAAGCTGTTCGAGTACTTCATAGAAAATGCCTTCATAGGAGAACTTCATGTTCCTGCCGCCATGCTCGGCTTCTCCGGTGCATACCGCTGTCAAAAGGCCGTCGCCAAAAGTGATTTTCGTGCCTTCCTTCACTCTTTTCGCCGGTTTAACAAGCGTTTCCCACTCATCATCCTCAAGCTGTTTCAGAAGCAGCACTTCAATCTTTGCTCCGGTATCCTCTTTCAAGCCAAAAAGCCTTGCAGGAAGCACCTTGGTATCATTCAGGACGAGGCAATCACCTGGCATAAGATAGTTTTTAATGTTCTTGAAAATATCATGTTCCAAGCTGCCCGTTTCTTTATTCAAAACCATCAGTCTGCTTTCCGCTCTTTGTTCAAGCGGAGTCTGGGCAATCAGTTCCTCCGGCAAATGAAAATCAAACATATCTACTTTCATGATGTCACCCTTACTAAGTTTCTATAAATTTTTAATGATCCTTGATTATCTGAATCGGCCGATCAAGTAAAAGATCGCTGATAAGATGATACTTGCCAGAATGGAAGTGACAATTGGAAAGTAAAAGGTTGTGTTTCCTTTTTTAATGACAATGTCCCCTGGCAATCTTCCTATATTGATAAACTGCATAATGAAGCCAATGATGAAGATGACTGCTCCGGCGATCATGACGAATTTCGCTGCTCCTGTCATCGTTCTGGCACCTCCATTTCAAAATGTCGGTATACAGCCTCCGTTACAATTCTTCCCCTTGGGGTCCTTTGCAAAAACCCGATCTGCAATAGGTAGGGTTCGTAAACATCTTCTATGGTCTGAGATTCTTCTCCGATCGTAGCAGAAATCGTCTCTAAACCGACCGGGCCGCCTCGGTATTTTTCAATGATGCCCTTAAGCAATTTATGGTCTATATGGTCAAGGCCCAAACGGTCGACCTGCATGAGCTCCAATGCTTCCCGGGCAAGTGTTTCCTCGACCGCACCATTGCCCCGCACCTGCGCAAAGTCACGCACACGCTTCAACAGGCGATTGGCGATCCTTGGTGTCCCCCGCGATCTTCTCGCGAGTTCCTGGGCCGCAAGCCAGTCAATTTCCGTCTCCAAAAGTTCAGCTGTCCTGACCACAATATCAGTTAGCTGTACCTCATTATAGTATTCCAAACGACTCAATACTCCAAACCTGTCTCTTAATGGTGCTGACAGAGAACCAGCACGGGTTGTCGCACCAACGAGCGTGAATGGGGGCAGATCAAGCCGGACAGAACGGGCACTCGGCCCTTTTCCGATGACGATATCAAGGCAGAAATCCTCCATTGCTGGGTAAAGCACTTCTTCAATCGTTCTCGGCAGCCTGTGAATTTCATCAATGAACAGAACATCGCCAGGTTCCAGAGCAGTCAAAATAGCCGCTAAATCACCAGGTCTTTCAATCGCCGGCCCTGAGGTTGTCCTTAGATTGACACCCATTTCATTGGCGATGATCGCTGCCAGTGTAGTCTTTCCCAGGCCGGGTGGCCCATAGAGGAGTACATGGTCAAGCGTTTCACGCCTCATTTTTGCCGCTTTAATAAACACCTCAAGATTGGCCTTCACTTTATCCTGGCCGATATATTGTCTTAGAGTCTGGGGACGCAGGCTTTGCTCAAATGAAAGATCCTGGTCGCCCGCTTCACTGGAGATGATTCGTTCTTCCATCTGTTTTCACCTCTTTATGCTGGATAATCGAACCTGCTGGTCAACTGGTCTGTTATCACTTAGTTTACTTTAAAAGCTTTTGCAATGCTTTTTTGATGTATTGGTCTGTTGTCAATTGTTCCTTTTTCAAATCTGGTGTGATTTTGCGGATTTCCTTTTCCGAGTAACCAAGTGCCTTTAATGCCAGTAGCGCTTCATCGAACTCATTGGACTGGGAAATTGTCGCAGCCACCTCATCAGCATTGAATAGATTAGGGAAGTAATCTGGAACCAGGTCATGCAATTTTCCTTTTAGATCAAGAATCATTTGTCTCGCAGTCTTCTTGCCTACTCCAGGAAACTTGACCAGGAACGATTCATCCTCATTTTCTATCGCCTGGACCACCTGGCCCGGTTCTCCCGACGCAAGGATGGCCAGTGCCCCTTTCGGCCCGATGCCGGAAACATTCAAAAGCCTGGTGAAAAGCGCCTTTTCTTCCCGGGTCTTGAACCCGTAAAGCGAAATGAGGTCTTCACGGACATAATGATATGTAAAAATACAAACCTCTTTGCCTGCTTCTTTTGTGAACACAAAAGGATTTGGCGTCATTATTTGATAGCCAATACCCCCGTTTTCAACCACTATATATTCAGGACCGACAAAATCGACGGTACCTTTTATGAATTCATACAATACTCTCGCCCCTCTGCTTTGCTGTAACTCATTTTAACATACTCTTTTTAAAGGTATGAACAAAAATATGCAAAAAGGCGAACGTATGATCATTTATAAGAAAAGCGCAAGCGCCTTGGTCAGCCCCGACAAGCGTTGGAGGGCCGCCCGGTGAAGTCGCTCTTTGACTTCATCGGGCGGACCGAAAACGAAAAGCGGAGGCGACTGCCCAACTCCGACAAGCGCTGGAGGGCCTGACAGTGAAGTCGTTCTTTTGACTTCATCGGCAGGACCGAAGCGACTCGAGGAGTTAGGAGCCGCAGCTAGACAAACGTCTCGAGCTGCTCTAATCTAAGTGGATATATTTATACTTTCTTATCCAGTAATAAAATCTCTAAGAAACCTTGGAAAACGCAAATAAGAGCCAGTCATCCCGGCTCTTCAATGTAAGTCTTTCACCGTATATGGTTTAAAGGTCTCCAAGACCTCCTCATAGCATTGTTTACTGCGGATCGGAATTCCCTTTTTCAATTGATCCCGCTTGATGCTCTCAAGTCTGCCAAGGTCGATTTGGAAGAACGATTGAATAATATTCGAACCATCAGGCCTTCCATTAAAAATAGTCAGTACCCCTTCATCTGACAGGCCGAAATATCCATTTGCCTTCAGAAGCGGTGAAATATCATCAACATCCTGCCTGAATACCGCCATCTTTGCATCCATATCTACAAGCTGCCATTTATCATATTTAGCCCAAAAATCTTCTAACGACCAAACCGTCTCCACGACCTTTTCCTCACTCATTTCACCATCAAGATAGATTCTCTGCAAAATGATTGTGACCTTAAGAGGTTCATTGAATTCATGGACTGCTTCACCAGGCTTCTCAGCATGAACCTGCCCTGGGGGAAGTACTGGACCAGCCCCTGATAAACTGATTAGGAGCAATACAGCAGTGCTGAACGCTTTGATTAAATTGATTGAAGCCATTGCCGTCCACCTCTCTTATTTGCCAAAAGTGTTTAAATTCTTTTTCACTACTAGTATAGCCAATCGACTTTTAATTATCCCTTTGCTGTATTGCTTGGAATAATTGCTTTTGAATACCGTTATAGAAGGATTGGGTTGAATGAGGATGATGTTGAAAAAACTAGTGTTTGTTTGCAGATTAGCGGACATTAAGGGTAGATAAAGGCACGTCCACAAATTATCGGAGTTTAAAAGTGTTAATTATGAAGAAAAAGCAGAATTAACTTAAATTATCGGTACATTGAAGGAATATATGGAACTTTTGTGACGATAATTCGGCTCTGACTTTGTTTATCTGCACATTAATGTGATTATTGTATCGATAATTCGGCTCTGGCCTTGTTTATCTGCTCATTAATGCGATTATTGTTATGATAAATCGGCTCTGGCCTTATTTATCTGCTCATTGATGTGATTATTGTCCAAGCTCAATCAAAAAATGTTTCTTTGAGCATAAAAATAGAAGGCAAGATCGTGATCTGCCTTCTATTATTTATCAAGGATTGATATTGATGCTTTCACGCGGATTGCCATTTTTTCGGTCATAATCAATATTCCTTGTCCTGCTGAAGGTTCCCTCATCCTCGATGATGCGAAGTTCCCTGCCTTCGGTATATGGCAGTACTGCTTTTTTAATTTTCTTATCTGTTTGTTTTTTCAGCGACTTATCCTTGTAGGATACCGCAATTTCAACTTCGCGGCCGAACAGTACGGACCTCACCTTATCGACATTATCGACAGACTCTGCTGCAAGCGAGACCTTGCGTGCAAGTTTGTTATCCTGTCCGGTATTGGAATAAATACCTGCCTTGCCGCTCCCTCTGTGCTCACTTAAATGTCCATGGTAATTCAGATCTCCACGGCTGTATTTATTGTCTTTTTGAAAAAAATTATGGTCATGGTCTGAACGCGGAACGGTCGGGTTTGGAGGATTCCCATTTTCATCCCTCGACTGAAGCATCTTTCGCTTGCGATCTTCTTCAGCGGCACCTTCTTTGCCAAAATTATGGTCAAATAGCTCCGTAAGTGCCCCTTCCCTGTCATCCATTACATCGACTTCGTTTCCTTTTTCATTCGAATAATAACCAAGTGGCTGGGCCTGGTTCCTGTTCGTACTTTGAACAGATGCCTCATTATTTCCGTTGCAGGCTGTCAGACCTAACGCAAGCAGTGAGGCTAAAGGAACGAACATCATTTTCTTGTTCAAACGAAAAACCCCCATCCTAGCTAAAATGAGCATTCTTCTTAATGCTCATTTATTAGAGTGCGGATGGGGATGGGTTTTCATTCTGACAGATACGTCCAAATCACTTCCAAGTATTAAGCTGGGATTTAACATCTACCTGAAATTTTTTTCTTTGCTGGAACTGGTTTATCGTCATATCAATCAGAGGAGAAAGTCTGTTTGGTGATAAATGATTTCTTTCTCTGAACATCCTGTTCCATTCCCTCAGGATATCTGCCGGGTACAATAGGCCGTATAAAAACGATTCATAACCGAGCCATTTTTTAAAATGTCCGATTTTTTTCAGAGAGTCAAATTCCCAGTCCAGAAAGGGGAGGATTCGATTGGCATACTGGAGCATATCGTACGCTCTCGGGCCCAGGCTGATCAAATCATAATCAATTAAATACAGCTTTCCCTCTTTTGATCGAAGAAAATTATGATGGGCAACATCGCCATGAAGGATTGCTGGCGGTTCTTGTTCAAGCTCTTTTTTTGAAGCATCAAAATGTGTTAACGAAACATCGGCCCAATCCAGGAGCTCATCTGTGATGGCGTTGTTCACATAAAAATGGACAGCTTGCAAATTTTTGGTGAATTCGTTCTTTCGATGATCCCATTTTCTTGCCAAATCCGCTTTAGGAAGCATCCCTGCATAGGAAGGTGCCAGCAATGAAGTATGTTCATGGAATTTATCCAGGAGCGTGATTCCTTCTTTTCTGTCCGCCTGTTCCCCATAATCAAATCGATTTTCATGATGGTCAATATACTCAATACAGCCGTAAAATAAACCCTTGAATTGAAGAGTTGTGTTCATCCTTAAAAATCTGTATGAGGAGTCAAAGCCGGTTTGCCTCAATGAGGAAGCAAATGCCTCATGGATCTTTAATTTTCGTAAATCTTTATATCCTTTTAAAATGAGGCGGGTGTCCTCTGTTTCAACAAGATAGACATTGCCCCTCAACTGTTTCATGCCATGAATTTTGACATCCAGTTCGCTGTTGAAATAAGAGAAGAGACGATTGAAAAAATAATCGTCTCCCCCTCTCCTGATGTTAATATTCATTGCTCTCTTCGTCATTATATCTAGGCATTGGCATTCCGTATCCTCCACCCATTGGACCTGCTTCATAAGGGTTCATAAATCCCTGTGGTCCCATGCCCATTGGGTTGCCAAGGTGAGGGTACATATGCATTCCTGGTGCACCTGGATAGCCGCCGTAAGGCATCATTTGGTATGGGTTCATTCCAGGACCCATCATACCATAATGGCTGCCCATTGTGCCGCCACACCCGCAATCGCCTCCAGCAACAGCACCTGGAACTTGCTTAGGCATCATTGGAGGCTGCATCATTCCGCCGACTTGAGGTGCCATTTGATTATCCATCATTCCGCCTACATGCGGCATTTGATTATCCATCATTCCACCGACCTGCGGCATCATAGGCATTTGTCCCTGCATCATTCCGCCGACCTGCGGCATTTGGTTTTCCATCATTCCACCGACTTGTGGCATCATCGGCATTTGTCCCTGCATCATTCCGCCGACCTGCGGCATTTGGTTTTCCATCATTCCACCGACTTGTGGCATCATTGGCATTTGTCCCTGCATCATCCCGCCGACCTGCGGCATCATCGGCATTTGACCCTGCATCATCCCGCCGACTTGCGGCATTTGGTTTTCCATCATTCCACCGACCTGCGGCATCATCGGCATCTGACCCTGCATCATCCCGCCGACCTGCGGCATTTGGTTTTCCATCATTCCACCGACCTGCGGCATCATCGGCATCTGACCCTGCATCATCCCGCCGACTTGCGGCATCTGAGGCATCATTGGCATTTCAGATGATTCATCCTCCATCATGCCGCCTACTTGTGGCATTGGCTGATTATCCATCATTCCGCCGACCTGCGGCATATATGGCATTTGTTGCGGCTGAGGGATGTAGCCTGGGCCAGGCATAACAGGTGAAATAGGCACCCCATAAAAAGTCGGTCCAGTCATCTGCGGTGGAGCATAATGTGGCATGTTTTCACCCATTACCGGGCTCTGCATATTTGCGAAAGATGAGGATTCCATGTCCTCTGCCGGCAATGCCATGTTAGGCATCATATCTGGATACTGGGAAATTCCCTGCACCTGAGGGTATGGCATTTGTTGGGTTCCTGGATAACCATAAGCAGGACCTGACATTGAAGGTGCACCTGGATAACAATTATATGGGTATGGGATCATAGGCTGCTGGTAACCTCCTTGAACGAATGGCATCATTGATGGTGATTCATCCATGTAAGCATTCTTTTCAATTTTTATATCTGGTTTAATTTCTGATTTTACATTTGGCTTTACCTCTGCTTTTGGAGGCAGGGGCTTAAGTTCCGATTTTACCTGTGGTTTGATTTGCTTAGCCTCTGGTTTAACTTCCGGGAAAATGTTAGTTGGTTTTGGCGGGAGCTGCGGCTCCGCTTTTGGCTGGGCTTTTGGCAGTGGCTTTGGCTGTGGTTTTGGCTGTGGTTTTGGCTGTGGCGGGAGCTGCATATTAGCCATATTCATCATATAGTAATTGTTAATATCAATTTCCGGCTTGATTTGTACAGGCATTTTAGGTTTATATGGTTTAACTGGCTCTTCCTTTGGAGCAGGTTTAGGCATTTCCACCTTCGGCTGTTCCTTAACAGGAGCCTCTTTTGGTGCTTCTTTCTTTACTTCTGGAATTGGCATTGGTTTCTCTTTGGCAATCGGCATTTCCTTTTTGCCACCCATATTGATTTTTGCTTGAGGCGTTCCACCTGCGATGGGAGCTTCTTTCTTTATTGTGCCTCCACCAGTTGGAACTTTTATTTTCATACCGGGCATAATCATATCAGGGTTGCTGAGCTGGGCGTTCATCTGTTTCAGCTCTTCAAAGTTCACGCCGTACTTTTTGGCGATCTTCCAAAGAGTATCCCCTTTCTGTACGATATGGATTTTCACTCTGATTCCCTCCTATGGCATAAGTCCATATATTCTATGTTGGTGTGGGCAAATTGCTAACAATCTTCAAAAAAACTTATGCTTCTATGTAAATAAATATGTTTTTCGCCGTAAGATTAAGCTTTTCCCATAAAAAAAATCCTTCCCGATATGGGAAGGACTTCAATTATGATTGCACAAGCATGCGATTCAGGGCAAGCTTTGCGTTGAATGCTGTTTCTTCATCGACTTTTATGAGGTTGATTTCCTGACCCTGGATAGCCGATTCCAGACTCCAGGCAAGGTGCTGGAGGTCAATCCTGTTCATCGTCAAGCACGGACACATATGAGGATTCAATGAAATGATTTTTTTATCTGGATGCTGGGAAATCAGCCGGTTTACCAGATTCATTTCGGTACCAATCGCCCACGATGAGCCTGCAAGCGACGCTTCAATTGCCTCAATAATATAATTCGTTGATCCTGCCATGTCTGACAATGCCACTACCTCATGACGGCATTCTGGATGGACAATGACTTTCATATCAGGATATGTTGCCCGAACATCCGCGATATTTTCCACCGTGAAATTTTCATGTACCGAACAATGTCCTTTCCAAAGAATCACTTTTACCTTTTCAAGAGGGCCATCATACTCAAGAATATTTTCAATCGGATTGTAAACGGCCATTTCATCAAGCCCAATTCCAATGTTAAAAGCCGTATTCCGGCCCAAGTGCTGATCTGGAAGGAAAAGCAGACGCTCTTTTTTTGAAAAAGCCCAGCGAACCATCTTCTCGGCGTTTGAGGATGTAACGGTAGCTCCGCCATTAGCGCCGACAAATGATTTAATTGCTGCAGTAGAATTGACATAGGTCAATGGCAAAATCGTATCTCCAAACAGCACCTGCAGGTAATCCCAGGCGCGTTCTGTCTGGTAAATATCAGCCATATCTGCCATTGAACATCCGGCTCTCATATCCGGCAGGTAGACCTTCTGATTTTCAGTTGTTAAAATGTCAGCCGTCTCGGCCATGAAATGAACTCCGCAAAAAACAATATGCTCCGCTTCCCTGTTATCGGCAGACAGCTGGGCAAGTTTCAGTGAATCGCCTGTCGCATCGGCAAATTTGATGACTTCATCTTTTTGATAATGATGACCAGGTATGAACAGCTTTTTGCCCATTTTGCCCTTAATGTCCTTAATCATGCCCTCAAGCTCCTGAACCGACATGTTCCGGTATTTCTCAGGGAGCATTTTTGATTTAGCTTCGAGCGCCTCCAATATATTCATATTGTACATCCCCTTTCGTTTCGGCCATGACCTTTGCGCTAATATCCAATGATTTTACAGAGTGCGTGAGGAATCCCAGTGATATATAATCAACTCCGCAACTCCTGTAGCTATGCAGTCTATCGAGCGTGATGCCGCCGGAGGCCTCGGTTGCTATTCCTTCCGGTACATAGCCAATCCATTCTTCAATTTGTTCCGGCGTGCGGTTATCGAACATGATGCAATCTGCTTTCGCTTCAATCGCTTCAAGCAGCTGCTCCTTTGTTTCGATTTCCACCTCTACTTTCACCATATGTCCAAGGTTTGACCTGACTGCTTCCACTGCCTTGCTGATCGAGCCCGCAAAAGAGATATGGTTGTCCTTGATCATAACCGCGTCATACAAGCCGTAACGATGATTGAACCCGCCACCGCATCGAACTGCATATTTTTCAAGCATCCGCAGGCCGGGGGTTGTTTTTCGTGTATCACAAATCCTTGTCTTCGTGCTGTCCAATGCTTTTACAGCTTCGTTTGTTTTTGTGGCTATTCCGCTCATTCGCTGCACGAGGTTCAAAACGACTCTTTCCGCTTTTAATAGTGCGGAAACCTTGCCGGTAATCAACGCCAGTTCCTGACCTTTGCCAACCTTTTCGCCATCCTTTACCTTCATGGTAACCTGGCTGTTCTCATCCATCAGCCTGAAACCAAGATCGATAATCTGCTCTCCGCAGAAAACCCCTTCATCCTTCGCAATGAACACCAGGATTCCCTTACTTTCATTTCCGAAAATCAATTCACTGGTGACGTCACGCTCGCCGATATCTTCAATGAAAAATTGTTCAAGTAGCAAGCGCAGTTTGATTGAATTCATGCTTACCATCCTTTCGGTTTTTTTGCTGATGGATGATTTGTTTTTTCATCCAATTGGCATTATCTTCATATGGAAAATCTTCACGATAATGACCGCCCCTGCTCTCTGTCCGCTCCAATGCAGACTGGGTGACCAAGGTGGCGGTAATATACATAAACAGGCTGGTTAATTGTGCTGGCGATAAGTGGTCCAGGTCAGCGTCCAGCCACTTATCGTGATTAAATTGAGCAAGCCATTCAGCCTGAAGGGTGAGCTGTTCCTTAGTCCTTACAATCCCGGCTCTGTCCATCATGGTTTGTTTTAGCATGTCAGGAACCGGCAGTTTACCAGCGAAAAAGGTTTTTACATGAACAGGCAGATTGTTGCCAGTCTCCTTGTCAGCCCGTTGGCTGTTGATCCAATCAGCGAGATTGCCGCCGACAAACATTCCTTCCAATAGAGAATTGCTTGCCAGTCTATTCGCCCCGTGGATGCCGGTACACGCTGCCTCACCGATTGCATACAATCCTGGGATGCTTGTTCGTCCCTGCAAATCTGTCTTAATTCCTCCCATGATAAAATGACTGCCGGGAACGACAGGAATCAGACCTTTTTCCATGTCTATCCCATGCTGAGTGCATAGCTTGCTGATCGTGGGAAACCTCGAGCTGAAATCCTCAATGTAGGATATATCCAAATAAATTTGAATTCCTCTTCGAGAATAATCATAGATTGTTTGCGAAACAATATGCCTCGGTGCCAGGTCCTTTAAAGGATGAATGCCTGCCATGATTTGTTTGCCATCTTCAGTGACCAGCAGCGCACCTTCGCCCCTGACTGCTTCCGAAATAAGCCCCCTCGTCTTTCCATCCACATATAACAGTGTCGGGTGGAACTGGACAAACTCCATATCCGCCAATTCAACCCCTGCTCTATAGGCAAGGGCAATTCCATCACCGCTTGCCGTTTCTGCATTGGAAGTAAAAGAGAAAATCTGGCCACAACCGCCCGTTGCCAGCACCACATGTGGAGCAAGGTAAATCTCATTTGATCCATCTGGCAGCTTCGCCTTCACCCCGATACATCTTGATTTTTCCTGATTTAAAATAAGGTCATAAACAAAAGTCGATTGTTCAACGGTTATATTGGAGGCCAGATCAGAAATCAGAAACTCGACCATATGCCTGCCTGTCTCGTCACCCCCGCTGTGGACAATCCTCTTTTCACTGTGTGCTCCTTCCATTCCCAAAAGCAGATTACCATTTTCATCTTCATCAAAACGGCAACCTGACTGCCATAAACCATTGATCAGCTCAGGAGCCTTTTTCGTCATTTCCAATACAGCTTTGGCATTATTGTGGTGCGCTCCCGCTTCCATTGTGTCGAGATAATGTAAGTAAGGATCGTCCCCCGGAGCAACGGCTGCGGCCACCCCGCCTTGTGCAAGATAGGAATTTCCTTTTGTCAGATTTTCTTTTGTGAGAATCATCACATTTAAATCCTTCGTTAACTTATTGGCCAATTGCAGTGCGGCAATGCCGCTGCCAATAATAATCACATCATATTGTTTCATAGATTGATAGCCTCCTGGATTAACAGGTGTCTTGACATCTATATTTACACAGTTTTACACTATTGACAAGAACTTTTATTCTTTGAAACTAATACAGGAAAGCAAAAGGGGCAAAGCAGTTCACGTGTTGTCAGCTTGTGACCGTATAGCTGAGGATACCGCTTTTTCGGGCACATGTTCCAGCTTCTTGTGACCGTAATGCCGAGGATTTTTCTTTTTCGGGCACATGTTCCAGCTTCTTGTGACCATAATGCCGGGGATTTCTCTTTTTCGGGCACATGTTCCGGCTTCTTGTTACCGAAATGCCGGGGATTTTTCCTTTTCGGGCACATGTTCCGGCTTTTTGTGACCGAAATGCCGGGGATTTTTTTTTGGGGGCACATGTTTCACTTTCCTGGAAACAGACCCTGGGAATGATCATTAAAACAAATCGGAGGAGCGAACCTATGAAATATTTCGATTATGCTGCTACATGCCCGCTTGACCGGGATGCTGCAGATATTTTTATCAAAGCATCGGCAGAGTACTTTGGAAACAGCCAGAGTCTTCACGAAGCGGGCTCTGCAGCGGCTAATCTCCTTGAGAGCTGCAGACAGGAATTTGCCAGGTTGCTTGATGTCGAAGAAGCAGGGATATATTTTACAAGCGGAGGGTCTGAAGGGAATTTTCTTGGGATTATGGCGCTTCTCTCTGCAAAAAGAAAAAACGGCCGCCACATTATTACCGGTGCTGCTGAACATTCCTCAGTTTATAATTTGATGAAAAAGCTGGAGGGAGAAGGCTGGGAAATCACATTCCTGCCATTGGACGAGGACGGAAGAATTAAGATTGACACCTTTATCAAAGCTGTTCGGCCTGAAACAGTGCTCGTTTCCATTCAGCATGGCAACCCGGAAATCGGAACCCTCCAGCCGGTCAAAAACATCGCTGAATACTGCAGGACCAATGGAATCCTGATCCACACAGATTGCGTGCAAACCTTTGGAAAGATACCAATGGACTCTCTTGCACGTTCCGTGGATGCCCTGTCTATTTCGGGCCACAAGTTTTACGGACCAAAAGGAACTGGAGTCGCCTATGTCAATCCGAAGCTTGCCTGGAAGCCATATATTGATGGGACCGTGCATGAAAAAGGCTTCAGGCCCGGCACTGTCAATGTCCCGGGAATAGCCGCCATGACCGTTGCTGCCCAAAAAGCGCAGTCACTGATCAAAACGGAGAATGATCGACTTAAAGAGTTAAGGACTATTCTTGTTGATCTTCTTGCAGGATCAAAAAACCCATATAAGATTTTTGGCATAGAAGGGGACGCTCAGCTCCCAGGAATCGTGGGAATGGCTATAAAAGGCGTGGAGGGGCAATTTGTCCTGCTGGAATGTGACCGTAGGGGATTCGCGATTTCAACCGGGACAGCCTGTCACACAGGACTATTAAGCCCTGCCAGAACCATGACGGCAATGGGCATCAATGGCAAAGAAGCAAAGGAATTTTTCAGGATTTCATTCGGGCGGACTACTGCAGCCGATGATGTGGTCGAACTTGGGAAACTCCTGGCGGTCATCTCTGGAAAGGTCGCAGCCGTTTAACTTCAGGCTGATTTATGGTAAAATTCACGAATGAAGAAGTCGAAGGAGAGATCGGTTATGAAGGAACCTACGAAAATCCTTGGGGATGAACGCCGGGAATTCATCCTGAAGCGCCTGCAGGAAAGCCGTGAGCCGATTACCGGCGGCGAGCTGGCAGCCATTACGAACGTAAGCAGACAAGTCATTGTCGGTGATATCACCCTGCTAAAAGCAAAAAATGAACCTATCATCGCTACAAGCCAGGGTTATTTATACATGCACGCCTCCCGGCCAACAGAGGCGGAACGGATCATTGCCTGCTCACACGGCCCTGAAAGGACTGAAGAAGAACTTTTGCTCCTTGTCGATCATGGTGTAACGGTAAAAGACGTGAAAATCGAGCATCCTGTGTATGGCGACCTGACCGCTTCCATCATGGTCTCGAACCGTTACGAAGTGAAGCAGTTCATGGAAAAAATAAAATCCACCAATGCTTCCTATTTATCAGAATTGACCGACGGCATCCACTTGCACAGCATTTCAGCCCCGACGGAAAAAGCACTGGATGAAGCGGAAGAAACGCTTAGAAAAGCAAATTTCCTTATTGATTTAGAACAGTAGAAATGCAAAAGATCCATCAGTGGCTGATGGATCTTTTTATATTTTATGGCTGGAATAGCTTCCGAGCATTTTAACGGTGCAGCCCAGTGCCTCCAGTTCGGCTATGGCCCCTGGAATCAAGACGTCATCCATTTTAAAATTGATATCAATAATGAAAAAATATTTTCCGAGACCGGTTTTCATCGGGCGGGATTCAATTTTGGAAAGATTGAGCTTCCTCCATGAAAATGCCGACAGGACCTGATGCAATGCTCCTGCCTGATCTGAAGGCAGGGTGATCATCAAGCTGGTCTTGAAATCTTCGCCCTTGTCGAGTTGAAGCTTGTTTTCCGGCTTTGTGAGAACTGCGAAGACAGTATGGTTATAACTATAATCATGGATATTTTGCTGAGCCATGGCCAGTCCTTCATATTCTTGTGCAGCAAGACTGTTTGCGATCGCCGCGATATTCCGTTCCGGATGATCTTTGACAAATTTGGCCGCTGCGGCTGTTGAAGCCATATGTTCGTGCGGTACTTTTTTAAATTCTTTATGTAAAAACTTATGGCACTGTGCAAGTGCGTGCGGATGGCTGCAAATTAGCTCCGCATTTCTCCAGTTTTCCAAATTGTCCTGGTGTACCAGCAAATGCTGCCTGATTGGCACCACCGCTTCACCAACAATCTGGAGATCTGTTTCATGGACAAGGTAATCGACTGTTAAGTTAACAGAACCTTCGATTGAATTTTCCAATGGGACAATCGCTGCGTCAATCTCCCCTTCTGTGGCCGCATCCATGCATTCTGGTATGCTGACGAACGGAATCCGCTCCGCTTCATGAAACAACTGCCTGGCTGCGTAATCTGTAAACGTCGCTTCTGGTCCAAGATATCCTACTTTCAAATCCATACCTCCCCCTGCTGTTATCTTTAAGCGCCTGTTCCCAGCACTTCAACTTTTTCTACAAATTCCATTTTTCTCAGCCTTGTCAGCATCTCGTCCATTTCGACTCTCATTTCGGTGATATTCAAGCTTAGCGTCACATTCGCCCTTCCCTGCAGAGGAATGGTCTGATGGATGGTCAAAACATTGCAGCCAGTAGCCGCAACAGTGCTCAGCAATTCCGATAGTGTCCCAGATCGGTCTTCAAGCTGAAAAAACAGTGAAATGATCCGCTCTTTCACAACCGTATGGAACGGAAAAACAGTATCACGGTATTTGTAAAAGGCGCTCCGGCTCAAGTCGACCCTCTGGACTGCATCCCAGACCGACTCCGCTTTGCCCCGTTCAATCATTTCCTTTGCCTCAAGCGTTTTTTTCATTGCTTCCGGCAGGACATCTTCCCGAACGAGATAGAATTTTTTATCTTGATTTTCCTTCATCTCAAATCACCCCATCAGAATGCTTCCTACTTTAAAGAGGAAAGCCGATTAACCTTTTGGCTAATCGACTCCCTGTCACCACCTGAGGCCTACTCTACGAATTCAAATTCATATTCCAGAAGCTTGACCGTATCTCCATCTTTTGCTCCTCTTTCACGGAGAGCATCATCAATACCCATGCCGCGCATCTGGCGGGCAAACCTTTGTACAGATTCATCTCTTGAAAAATCAGTCATTTTGAACAGCCTTTCTATACTGTCACCCGAGATAACAAATGTTCCATCCGGTTCGCGAGTAATCTGGAATTCCTGTTCTGCTTTTTCATGCTTGTACATAACGCGGTTTTCGTCTTTTTCCAATACCTCTTCATCAATAAGAGGGAACTCCGGCGTCTTTTCAATCAGGTCAGCTACTGCGAATAACAATTCACGCAGGCCTTCCCTCGTCACAGCTGAAATTGGGAAAACAGGATGTTCATCCCCGACTTTTTCCTTGAACACTTTAAGGTTCTCTTCCGCATCTGGCATGTCCATTTTATTGGCGACGATGACTTGCGGTCTTTCCGTCAGCCTTAAATTATATTCCTTCAACTCATTATTGATTGTCAGATAATCTTCATATGGATCGCGGCCTTCCGTCGCAGCCATATCGATTACATGGATGATGACCCTTGTACGTTCGATATGACGCAGGAACTGATGTCCGAGTCCCACTCCGGAGTGCGCTCCTTCAATAAGACCTGGCAAATCAGCTAAAACAAAGCTTCTTCCGTCTTCTGTTTCAACCATGCCCAGGTTTGGAGCGATAGTCGTGAAATGATATTCAGCGATTTTCGGCCTGGCTGCTGACACAACGGATAATAATGTCGATTTTCCTACACTTGGAAAACCTACAAGCCCTACGTCGGCAAGCAGCTTTAATTCCATGATGATTTCGCGTTCCTGGCCTGGCTCCCCTTTTTCGGAAAGTTCAGGAGCCGGATTGGCAGGTGTAGCGAAACGTGAGTTGCCACGTCCGCCGCGTCCGCCTTTAGCGATGACAGCCTGCTGGCCATGCTCCACCAGGTCAGCAATGATCGCGCCAGTTTCAGCATCAGATACGATTGTCCCTGGAGGAACCTTGACAATCATATCCTTGGAGTTTTTGCCATGCTGGTTCTTGGACATTCCGTGCTCGCCGCGCGGTGCCTTGAAATGGCGCTGGTACCTGAAGTCCATCAGCGTGCGCAGCCCTTCTTCCACCTGGAAGACTACATTTGCGCCGTTACCGCCGTCGCCGCCAGCCGGGCCGCCCTTCGGCACATATTTTTCGCGTCGGAACGCGACCATGCCATCGCCGCCGTCGCCGCCTTTTACATAAATCTTAACCTGATCGACAAACATTATGTCATTACCACCTGTCTTAAATTTGTTATTCGCTTTTTATGTTTCCCTAGAGTGTTTCTACGAAAACTTCGATTGTCAGTTCTCCTTCAACCACGCCATCGGAAATGATTTTTATCTTGTTTCCCGGCTTCTGGTCAAGGAAGCTTTCTAAGCGATTTTTATCCTTTATTATTCCGCTAAAATCAAAAAAGAACCCGATTCCTTTCTCCTGCGGTTCAATTGTAACGGAGAGATGATTTTCCTGATATGGTTCAATTGAAGAATTCAATGTTTCAAAAAGCTGCTTAGTCCAGTCTGTCAAAAGCTGGTCATCTAATCTGTGGAAGTTTTGGGAGTCCATAACCTCGTAGTCCAGCTGGAAATGATTACTCTCCCAATTGCAGGTTAACAATGTAGAGGCAAACTGGGGAAGACGTAAATTTGATAGCTTTGCATCCTGCCTGGCTTCCATGATGATTTCTTCAATGATCTCTTTAGCCCGGTCCACTTTATTCAGCGATAAATTCCCTTTAATTAATTGAAGCTTGTTCATCCAATCATGGCGCTCATGGCGCAAAACCTCGATTGTATCCCACTCTTTTTTCATACACATACTCCCTACTCATAAGACTTGCTTGGTGTAAGTATAACAAAAAAGCCATTCTGCGTAAGCTAATTATGTATTTAAGTTAGTTGGATCCTTTTTTATTTATAGAGCACTAAGCCATAAAACGAAAGAAAACCCTAACCGAAGTGGTTAGGGCTTCTCTTTAGCTTACGCTTCTTGAGCTGCTGGATAAACACTTACTTGCTTGCGGTCGCGGCCAAGACGTTCGAATTTAACGACGCCGTCAACCTTAGCGAATAGAGTGTCATCTCCACCTTTACCCACGTTTACACCTGGGTAGATTTTAGTTCCGCGCTGACGGTAAAGGATAGAACCACCAGTTACGAATTGACCGTCTGCACGCTTAGCGCCTAGACGCTTTGCGATAGAGTCACGTCCGTTCTTAGTTGAACCTACACCCTTCTTAGAAGCGAAGAATTGAAGATCTAATCTTAACATTTGTTCCACCTCCTACTTTTTGAAGGTTAATTTTATGTGCTTTCCGTACTCTTGTTCCATCGATTGCAATGTAATGACCATGCTTTCAAGGAGTAATTGGATTTTCTCCTGTGTCTCCTCCGGCAAATTGTCGGGAATTTCACAGCGAAGAAAACCATCGGCACCTTGTTCAATGTCTGGGGTGACACCTGTCAATCCAATAATGGAATTGACTGTCCCAATCGAGATGGTGGAAACACCTGCACAGACAATGTCGCTGCCATGGGCAGCATATCCAGCGTGGCCGCTGATTGTAAACGACTGGATGCGTCCGGATTTTGTACGATTAATCGTTGCACGAATCATAGCAATCCGCCTTTAATTAAGCGTTGATCTTTTCGATAACTACTTTAGTGTAAGGCTGACGATGACCTTGCTTCTTACGATTGTTCTTTTTCGCTTTGTACTTGAAAACGATGATTTTCTTTTGACGGCCATTCTTTTCAACTTTAGCAGTTACAGTTGCGCCTTCAACTACAGGGCTTCCAACTTTAACGTTCTCGCCACCAACAAAAAGAACCTTGTCAAAAGTTACAGTTTCGCCTTCAGCAGCGTTTAGCTTTTCAATGTAGATTGCTTGTCCTTCTTCTACCTTTACTTGCTTGCCGCCAGTTTCGATAATTGCGTACATTCCAGTGCACCTCCTCATTAGACTCAGACTCGCCATCAGCAGGCGTTTGCAGATTGCAAAGCTTAATTACCTGTTGTGAGCGGTTGTAGCACGGGTGCTACAAACAATAACATTAAAATACTATCATATGCCGAGCAAAAGTGTCAACATATAATCCATGTTCTTTTAATGGCCAGCTTTGGTTCGATCCTGTTCTGTCGAAGCACCAGCCTGAAGAATTTCAAAAAAAGGTCTCGCCGCGTCTGACACCGAGAATTTTATCTTATAACCAAGCGCTTTTTCAAGCCTCAATTTATGGATATCAGCTTCACCGGAAAAATGGCGAATCACTTCATCAGTAGCGGAAATAAGCATTTCTTCGTAATCGGAATTTTTATATTCCCACAGCTCACGCTCAAGCTTGTAAGCCACTGTTTCCGAGCTGAGCACCTGCCCCGTTCCTCCGCATGTCCCGCATTTTTCCGTCAGTGTCTCGGCCACTGACTGCTTTGTCTTCTTCCTTGTCAGCTGAAGGATGCCAAGTTCAGTAAAACCGACAATCCGGCTGCGGCGATCATCATGGATCAGTTCTTTCTGAATGGCTTTCAACACCTTGTCACGCTCTCCGCTATTCTTCATATCGATGAAATCAATCAGAATGATGCCAGCCAGATCCCGGAGCCTGATCTGTCGTGCTGCTTCCACTGCCGCCTTTATATTCGTTTTTATGACCGTGTCACGCAAATCCGTTTTTCCTGAAAACTTCCCCGTGTTCACATCAATCATCGTCAGCGCCTCACCCTGGTCGATAACCATGTAGGCGCCTTTATCCAGCCAGACGACTCGCTTCAGCAGCCGCTCAATCTCCGGCTCGATTTTATAAAAAGAAAAAACAGGTTCTTTTCCATTATAAAATTCAAGCTCAACCCCTTCTGGAACATGGAGGTCAATTTTCTTCTTGAATTCAAGACAGTCCACGATGACAGTTCCATTTTTAACAGCTGCCAGTGCGGACAATGCCTGTTCAAAAAAATAATCCCGGCTAAAAACAAGACCTGGCTTTTTCATTCCTGAAGCAGACTTTTCTAATTCAGCATACAGGCTTCGCTGCTGATCGAGCTCCCTGATTATCACTTCTTCTTGCTGGTTCAGGCTTTCAGTCCGGAAAATGAGTCCTTCTTCATCCGTTTTTACCTGGCTCGCAAATTCTTTCCATCTGGCTCTCGTTTCACTGGAATCTGCCTTTTTGGAAACAGCTATGTATTTGCCCCTCGGCATATAGACAATATTCTCTCCCGGCAGTTCGATGACCCCTGTCAGTCTTGCTCCTTTGGTCCCGGCCGCATCCTTTTCCACCTGCACTAGCAGCTTTTCGCCCTGATGGACATAAGATCCAAGCGGGATATTCGCTTTGTTTTCCTTGTCTGACAGAACATAGGAAGATAGCTTGTCTTTTTGTAAAAATCCGCTTGTTCCTTCGCCAAAGTTGACGAACGCCGCATTCATTCCCGGAATCACTTTTTCGACAATACCAAGATAAATATTTCCGACCAGCGATTGCTGGCCCGGCTGCTCGATATATATTTTTTCAACTTCACCATTTTTAACCAAAGCGAAGCGCTTCTCTCTTAAATTTGCATTGATGATTAACTGGTCCATCGTTTCTCCCTACTCACAAAAAATACAGCGCAAAAGGTGTCTGCGCTGCATTCATTATCCTATTTTAATAGGTGTAAAGCAAATCTCCTATTTTGGCGGTCAGTAATTTTTCACTGAAGAAAGCATGGAGCAATTCATTCTCGTCAATCACCATTTCCTTTCCATTCTGCTGCTTGACGATGATCGGATGCTTGCAGCCGCGCTGGAACCTTTCGAGCACATGGCCGACCATTTCATTCTCACTGGTATTGATGGGTTTCAGCTCGCGCAAATCCACTTGCTTGCCATAGTGTCTTTCCATCAAGAAGCGCATGAATGTAAAGCGCCGCTGCTTCCATTCAAAATACAGCGAAAATGCCAGGAAGCCTATGATGACCCAGACATTCAACGTCTGCGGTGCGATGAACAGCAGGGAAGCAGAAAAGATCAGCAGCGCTGCAACTGAACCATATAAGGTACGCAGATGGGCTTCCTGGAAAGAGGTGTTCATCGATAGCAGAATGAACATCAGCTTCCCGCCGTCCAATGGCCAAATCGGTATGAGGTTGAAGACCAGGATCATCAGATTATACTCCATGAACAACGTATGCCATTTTTCGGGGAAAACCCCTGCGATGAAGAACAAATAGGAAAGCCCCAACATCCAGACATGCTGTAATGGTCCTGCGAGCACGACAACCAGTTCTTCTTTTAGCGGCCTGTTCCCATGCTCATCCACCTCAGCGACACCGCCAAATGGCAGCAAGGCGATTTTCTTGATTCTCCACGAAAAAAAAGAGGCTGCAGCACCATGTCCCATTTCATGAACAAAAATTATCAGCAGCACCATCATCAGCTCTATAAAATGCGCAGTCGCAACAGCAAGGGCGATGACCACCCAGAGTAAAGGATGAATCTGTACTTTCCGCAATAATTCAAAGTTTTTATTCAAACTTGATCACCTGGACGGGATCGACGAAATCATCCCCTTTTTTAATAGCGAAATAAAATGAACCTTTAAGACCGTCCTCGCTGTCCATCGCTGTTCCCACCTTCGCACCTTTGGAAATGTACTCATAAAGATTCACATCAATTTTGTCCAGGTTCCCATACCAGGTTTCACTCTTGTCCCCATGTTGGACAATCACCGTTTTACCAAATCCCTCTTTCATGCCGACAAAATGGACAAGGCCTTCATTCATCGCCTCAACACCCGCACCCTTGCCAATTTCAATCATGATCCTCTGTCCATTGTCGCCAAAATCCTCAAGAATCTTCCCAGAGGCAGGAAGCGCATATTGGCTGCCAGATGCAACCTCATTCTCGCTATCTTCATCAGCATTTTTTGCCGGAAGAAGTGCCAATGGCTTGCCAAATTGATCCTCATACCAATCTGAAACAGCAGCAAACTGGAACTCCTGCTCCATCGTATGATTCACGTATTGCTGGACCGACACAGCTTTTTCAGAAGGGCTCCGGTAAATAATCGCCACAATCAAAACAAGGCAAGCAGATGCAAGCACCTTGAACAAAAACACTTCCTTCTTGAATAACGGATGGCCCCCTTCCCCTGGACCCATATCATAGGATGGGAGCCTGTCAAAACCATGCCGTTCTTCCTCCGTAGAGAAAAAACGGTTATGGTTCGTTTTCTCCATCCTCTCCCGCTCCCGTTTCCGCTTCATCATCCTTCTTCGTATATCGTCAGCTCTCGAGTTCATCCAATCCCCACCAATCCCCTTGTACTCAATGTTAGTACAAGTTTATGACCTGTCCCACAAGAGTATGACATTTTTGGGGGAATGGAAGGCTTAGAAAATTCAATAACCAATATCAATTCACAGTTTTTCTGCTGGAGACCCTTTGGGTAAGAAAAGTGGGTTGACTCTGACACTTTTCATAATAGAAACCATTATGGTTGCTACCGTAATCCAGCCACTTGCTCTCTTTTGGGCGGAGAACTGGTTGTGCTGCTACCATATTTCCACCACTTGTCTTTTTTCGGGCGGAGAATTGGTTGTGCTGCGACCGTATTCCGGCCACTTGTCCTTTTTCGGGGGGAGAACTGGTTCTAGCTGAGGACTACTCCCCACAAAAGTAAAAAGCACCTACTGTCCCGTGATAGCCGGGAGGAAGCAGGTGCTTTATATTTAGCGTACACCAAAGAATTTCTTGATCTTCGAAAATACGCCTTTGCTTTCAGTATCAAGCTGTTGCAATGGTACGGATTCGCCGAGGATCCTTCGGGCAATGTTCCTGTAAGCGATGGAAGCTTTGCTGTTTGGATTCAGTGCGATTGGTTCGCCGTGATTGGATGCTTTGATGACTTCATCATCATCCGCTACGATCCCTATGAGATCGATGGATAAATGTGTGGTGATTTCATCGACATCAAGCATGTCGCCATTTTTCATCATATGGCTGCGGATCCTGTTGATGACCAGTTTCGGCGATTCAACATTCTCTTCTTTTTCTAGCAGGCCGATGATCCTGTCAGCGTCCCTTACAGCCGAAACTTCAGGTGTAGTGACAACGATTGCCTTGTCTGCACCGGCAACAGCATTCTTATAGCCTTGCTCGATTCCAGCCGGGCAGTCGATGACGATATAATCATAATCCTGCTTAAGTTCATTGACCAATTTCCTCATTTGCTCAGGCTGGACCGCTGTTTTGTCACTTGTCTGTGCAGCTGGAAGCAAATAAAGGTGATCATCGAAGCGCTTGTCTTTTACAAGTGCCTGATGGATTTTACATCTGCCCTCAATGACATCGACAAGATCATAAATGATGCGGTTTTCAAGTCCCATGACAACGTCCAGGTTGCGCAACCCAATATCTGTGTCAATCAGACAGACTCTTTTGCCTTGAAGGGCCAAAGCTGTACCTATATTGGCAGAGGTTGTCGTTTTGCCGACCCCGCCTTTTCCGGATGTAATTACAATCGCTTCTCCCACTTTTAAAGGCCTCCTTCGAATCTAGTTAAATTAGGTCTTTTTTTCATTAAAACTTGCAATCTATCAACAACGATTTGCTTTGTATCTGATATGTACGCACATTCCATTGCACGATTTTCGTCCTCAGGCACCTCGTCCGGAGCGCGATTTATGCAGTCACTGATCCTAAGCTGCGAAGGCTTCATGACAGAAGCAGCAATCACTGCTTCATCATTGCCGGCCGAACCTGCATGTGCAATCCCTTTTAACGCACCCATGACAAATATATTTCCGGTAGCCTTGACTGTTCCCCCGGGATTAACATCACCAATGAGCAGCAAGTCACCCGTTATTTCAAGGACCTGGCCTGAGCGGATTACCTTGGCAACCGGAACGATTTCCGTTTCCTGGCGAAGTTTTTCGGCTTCATCCCTGGAAATGACATTCGTCTCAAGGTCATCAACGATCAAATTCCTCTTTTGCCGGATCAAGTCTTTCAGCTCTTCTTCCTGGGTCTTCGTAAGGTATCTGTTCCCTACCTTCACCTTAACAGAAAGCAGCTGCTGCTCCTCCTGGACACGAGTGGAATTCGATAACTTCCTCTCCAACTCTTTTTTCAAGTCGTCATAAGAACAAGTATCATCCAAATGGAGCGTA
The DNA here is from genome assembly GCF_030122805.1 of Mesobacillus sp. AQ2. Classification (NCBI taxonomy): domain Bacteria; kingdom Bacillati; phylum Bacillota; class Bacilli; order Caryophanales; family Bacillaceae; genus Mesobacillus; species Mesobacillus sp. AQ2. The sequence goes on from NZ_CP126080.1 coordinate 3,470,911, forward strand.
AGACCGTCTTTTGTCCCTTTAATTGTCACATTTTGTGTTTTCTTCATACTGGATGTTCACCTCAAACGAAAAGCGCAAGCACCTTGGTACCTCGACGAGTGTTAGAAGGCCTACCACTGAAGTCGTTCTTTGACTTCAATGATTGGATTGAAACGTCTCGAAGGGCTAGGCGCTGGAGCTAGACACTAATCTAAGTGTAAAAGTAAAACTTAAAACGCAAGACAATTGTCTGCTAAAAAAATAAATTTCATATAGTACCTAAAAGGAATTCGACAATCGCCTGCCAAATTCCTTTATTTCCATATCCATGATTGCTTTTTTCTTCATAATGCTTCTATTCCATGGTAAAGTCCCTTTGAAATCTCCGTATGGATCCCTTAATCATGCCTGAGTCTGTCTGCGGCGTTCTCGAATTGCTTTTTGAACGGATAGGCAGCCAAAATGATAAAGGCCAGATTCAAAATCAAGGTAGGGACTAGTCTTATTTTAACATAGGTCGAAAAGTCCAGGTCAGTAATTTTTATTAACAGCATCATCTCATAGACCCCGAGTTCCAATAACGCAATCCCCAGAAGAGACAGGATGGAAACAACCAGCACATTGGTTTGAAGAATCCTGATCATGTATGTGAACAAATAGGCAATGACCGGAAACATGAAAAGATAAATCCCGATAATTTCTGTGTATACTAGATCAAAAAGCAGTCCAAAAATGATTCCGTACAGAATTCCATGTTTCGGACTCAGATATGCGGTAAGAAACAAAATCCCAGCCATCAGGAAATGCGGCACGAGGATACGGTCACTATTAAATAATTCAGCTGGCAGCAGTTCAACAAACAAACTTTCCAGAATGAATAAGAAAACGAAAAGCGCGGGGAGCAGGAAACGGATCAATTGCCTTCCTCCTCACCTTCGCTATCTTCCAAGCTTTCTTCAAGGTCTACAGAGACCATGGATTTCTTGACAACCATGACATGTTCCAAATCATAGAGATTTGCTTCCGGTTTTATATAGGCTGTTTGATTCAAGCCAAATTGATCAGGGACGACATCGACGACCTTGCCAATCGGCAAGTCTTTTGGAAAGATACCACCCATTCCTGTCGTAACGACGTTTTGCCCTTTTTCGATTTTGGCATTGTACGGAAGGCCTTTCAGTAAAAGCAGTTCTTTTTTCTTGTCATATCCTTCAATTGTGCCGTAAAGCGGCTTATCTGCCTGAAGGATGGCGGATATCCTGTTGGTAGGATCGATCGAGCTGACCAATTGGACTGTGGCTGAAAACGGCGTTGTGCTCTTTACTTTGCCAATCAGCCCCTTAGACGTGATGACAGCCATGTTTTTTTCCACACCGTTGGACGCACCTTTATTGATGATGATTAATTCATTCCAGCGTTCAGGGCTTCTGGCAATCCTGACGGCCTGGATTGGTTCATAGTCTGCAAGCGATTCTCTTTTATCTAAAATTTCCTGAAGCTCCTCGTTTTCTTTTTCAAGGGAGTATACTTTGGCTTCAAGGTGGGCCATATCATCAACGCGTTTCTTCAACTCTTTGTTTTCCTGATATGTATTTTGCAAGTCTTGAAGGTTTTCAATAAAGCCTGCAACATAATTAACTGGTCTGGATACAATGGATTGCACCCAGCTGGTCGAGTCTTTGACAAATTGCTCCGGCCATGTTAATTCTTCTCTTTCCCTCAAAGAAAAACCAATCAATGCCACGAGGACTATAATGCTCACAAGAAGCATTATCAGGCGTTTATTAAAAAAGAACTGTGGCATGATTCACACCTCTAATCTAAAAATATGGATGACAGAAGATGAGGGAAGTGGATGATTTCCGCTTCCCTTCTTCAAATTATCTTGATTCTTTTGCTTTGCTCTTGAATAGATCGATATGATCCAACGCCTTGCCTGTTCCGGCAGCGACACAATCCAGAGGATCCTCAGCAATCAATACTGGCATTTTTGTTTCTTCACTGATGACTTTATCCAGGTTACGGAGCAATGCGCCTCCGCCTGTCAGGACAATTCCGCGGTCCATGATATCGGAAGCAAGTTCCGGCGGTGTTTTTTCAAGTGTCAGCTTAACAGCATCGACAATCGCGTATACTGTATCGTGAAGTGCTTTAGCAATTTCTTCTGCAGTGATTTCAATTGTTTTCGGCAAACCGGTCAACAAATCACGGCCGCGGATTTCCATGTTTTCGATTCTTTCGGCGTCACCTGCTGAACCTACTTCCATCTTAATCGTTTCTGCCGTTCTCTCACCAATCATAAGGTTATACGTTTTACGGATATAGTTGATGATTGCGTCGTCCATCTCATCACCGGCAATGCGGACAGACTGGGATGTAACAATTCCGCCGAGGGAAATAATCGCGACTTCTGTTGTTCCACCCCCGATATCAACCACCATGCTTCCTGTCGGTTCCCAAACTGGAAGGTTGGCACCGATGGCCGCTGCAAACGGTTCCTCAATCGTGAACGCATCCCTTGCGCCAGCCTGTCGAGTTGCGTCGATTACCGCGCGCTCTTCAACCGCAGTGATTCCTGATGGAACACAGACCATTACATAAGGCTTGCCGGCAAACCAACCTTTGTTTTTCGTAGCCTGCTTGATATAATACTTCATCATTGTCGCTGTTGTTTCATAATCCGCGATGACGCCGTCCTTCATCGGCCTTAATGCTACGACGTTACCAGGCGTACGTCCGATCATGTTCTTAGCGTCATTTCCCACTGCGACGATGTTTTTTGTATCTGTCTGCAGGGCCACAACGGATGGCTCTCTTAAAACAATCCCTTTTCCTTTAACAAAAACAAGCGTATTCGCAGTACCGAGATCGATTCCCAGGTCTCTTGTTCCAATCCCAAACATATTTGTATCTCCCTTTCTTAACAAAAAAATGCAATAAAAGAACAGGCAATCTATAACAAAATTAGTTGAATGTTCATAGGCGGATTTTCCGACGAGTTTTTAAGCTCGTCCGCAAAAATCATAAATTATATTATATCGTAACGTCAATCAAAATCCTAGTATCATACATACCCTTTTTCCTTCAAACTAACATATTTATTTTCCCCAATTATCAAATGGTCTAGCAATTCAATTCCGACTATTTTCCCCGACTCACTAAGCCGCTTGGTGACTTCGATATCCTCCCTGCTCGGGGTCGGGTCGCCGGATGGATGATTGTGGACGCAAATGACTGAAGCCGCCGACCTGCGGACTGCCTCCTTGAACACTTCTCTCGGATGGACAATCGAAGCGTTAAGACTGCCGATGAATATTGTCTGTCTGTGTATCACCTGATTTTTCGTATTCAAATACAGGCAGACGAAATGCTCTTGGGTCAAAAAGCGCATATCATTCATGAGGTATTTTGCACCGTCCTCCGGGGAGCGGATGACATAGCGTTCATCAAGGGTATGATTGGCGATACGCCTGCCGATTTCAACGGCAGCGAGAACATGGATCGCTTTTGCCTGGCCGATCCCTTTAATCTGGGTCAGTTCTTCGAGGGTCGCGTCCTTTAACAGGCGCAGCCCCTCAAACTGGGAAAGCATCCGGTTCGCAAGCTGGAGGACCGATTCATCCCGCGATCCCGTGCCTAATAACAGGGCAAGTAATTCATGGTTGGAAAGGCTCTGGGGGCCATTCTGGACAAAGCGCTCCCTCGGCCGCTCATTTTGCGGATAATCTCTGATCATTAATGAATGTGTAGACAATACATTTTCCTCCCGGTCATAATTATGACGAGGGAAGTGTAGAAGAAGTTTCTGTGGTTTTCTTTTAATAAGGAAGGTTGTAACCGATTTTTCTTAACTCCCTGATCAATCTTGATACAGGCAGTCCAACAACTGTGTAGTAATCTCCACTGATTTCCCTGACAAGCATGCTGCCGAATCCCTGGATTCCATAGCCGCCCGCCTTATCGAATGGTTCACCGCTCTTTATATAGGTGTCGATTTCTTCATCTGACAGATCCCAGAATGTCACATCTGTTTTTTCATAAAAACGCGTTTCCTTCTCAGGGGAGATGATTGATACTCCGGTGTAGACTGAATGAGTATTCCCAGACAGCGTTTTGAGCATCTTTGAAGCTTCTTGTCCGCTTTCAGGTTTTCCAAGAATCATTCCATCATGGACCACAACAGTGTCTGAGCCAATCACAAAACAATCCGGAAAATGTTGAGCTACTGTCCCTGACTTCCTTGAAGCAAGCTCCATCACTACTTCAGATGGGCTTAGGGTCTCACTGAAACTTTCATCTGCATCACTGCTCGAGATTTCGAATTCCAAGCGGAGGTTTTCAAGAAGTTCTTTTCGCCGTGGAGAAGAAGAGGCTAAAATGAGGCGTTGCATAAAATCACCTTTCTTTTCTTATTGCGTCAAAGGGAGACACAAGCTAATACTATCAGAGTTCACCATTTGCGACAATAATTAGCCAAGTAATTGGCAAAAAAAATCAGAGCCTGCCGCAAAATGGCGAAGGCTCTGTTAATTTGTACAATTTCCCGGAAAATATTCTTTTGGGGCTTCGTTACTACTATGGCTTATTTTCCAATGGCCTGATAGGCAGATAGGAATGAGAGTAGGCTTTTCTCCATTTCCTCAAGCTGGTTGGCGTCCTTCGACTTCTGGTAGCTGGCGAAAGAAGCACTTGCCTTCTCCATACTGGCCTTCGCTTTTAAGATATTTTGATCCTTTATATTTTTGTCCGCAATTTTTCCGAGGAGTGCGTTAAAATCTTCTGCCTTTTTCACTTCCTCTGGTGAAGCTTGTGATCCGCTCACCATGATTGAATACAGTTCCGGAGCTTGTTGGAGGAACTTTGCCTCATTTGCGTTCAAACCGGCGGCTGTTCCTCCCGGAATTTCGAATGGCTTCGCAAAAACCTCCACACCTTTGGCTTTGAGGGCCTCAGCCTGTTGTTTCGCCGCCTCGATGCTGCCGGCTGTTCCTAAATAGACAGCGAATTGGCCATTTACAGAAAACTGCTCAGCCGTGACTCCTTTATCTGCAAGCAGCTTCACTCGTTCCTTCGCACCATCCTCGGTCGTGAAAATTCCGTTCTGGACGATGAACACTGGAATTGGTTTTAGTTTTAGCTCTTCCCCGCCGCTCGCCGGATTTTTCGCTGGTGAGCCTTCTTTCGGGGCACTCACAGTCGGTAGTGCAGTCGTGTCTTGTTCAGATGCGACAAACTTAAGGAAAGTAATCCCAAACGCCGTTCCCAGCAACACCGCCAAAAAGACCGTCACAAAAATTGTCGTGTAAAACCGGTTGCTACGTTTTGTTTTTGTGTTCCAAACCGATATCCCCAGACTTTTCTTTTTCTTCTTCTGCTGCTTTGGCGCGATTTTATATTCTTTGACAATCTCCTGTTCGACGGGATCAGGTAAAATCCAGTCAAAGTCTTCCTCAGTCTTTTCCTGGGCAGCCGCAGTTTCATTTAACGCTGCTTCATTATCCAGTGGATATACCTTGCCCCGATCATCACGAAGATCATTAATCGGGAACTTGCCGCTATTTTCTTTTTCAATTTTACTATTTTCAACCTTATCTTCTTTCTGCTTCTTTTTTTCGATGCCGTTTTGGTGATCCTGCCTGTCTTCCTGAACCGGACGGTTCTTGCCATTAATCTTGATTGTAATCGTTTTGCCATGCTTGTCCAAAGCTTGTACCTCCCCCTGCCCGTTCCTGTTTTGCTTCATCCTATCATACAGACAAAAAAAAATAACAAGACTTTTGTCGTCTTGTTATAGAATGCTTTCGTCAATTTTTTTACTAGATTAGTTGCCATCCATTTCACTAGTTTCATCAGTAGACTTTTCTGACTCTATAAGATTATCTTCTGAATAATCTCCGAAAGTCGGGAACGGATTGCGCTTGTTGGCCGGGGCTGGGGTTTCGATCTTAGTGCTTTCAGCCTTTAAGTCATCAACACCTGACAGATAGAACGTGTTTATTGTAACGGTCATCGTAATTTTACTATTTTTATCCGAAAGAGAAGTAATTTCCTCAGGACCGCTGAATGACATGGCTTCAATCATAACAATTCGCTGTAAGTCCTCCATAGTGGCCAGGAATTTTTCGAGGGAAAAATAGCCGTGGGACTCAACTGTAACCGTCACAGAGGATTTAGAAACCCCTTTAGGAAGATTTACCTGCGGCGCATTGTTTGCAGAAATGGTTTCCACCCCCTGGTTTTGGCCATTGGCAGTTTCCTCCTCTGAACTTTGCTTCCCGCTGTTACTAGCCTGTTCGTGACTGGCGATTTCTCCGTCATGATTGAATTCCATCGAAGTGATATAACTATCAGATATGACCTCCGCCTTCTCAAGGTCTAACACGAGCTGTTCGGTCATCGGGTCGACGGGGAGCTTTTTCTGAAGTTCAACAGTACTATTAAAATCACTCCCACTAGCTGTGGATATACGGCTCTCCAATGTCTTGCTCAGCTTTTGCTCTGTTTTAAGCTGGCTTTCTTTTAATGCGATGCTGCCTTTCAAAGGAGATATGTAAAGAACAAAACCACCTATATAGATCAATATTGCCAACAATCCTGTAGCAAGCATTGTCATGATATGTTTCTTTTCAAGTTGGAGGTTCATGTGCCACTTCCTTCTTTAGAAGCAATTCCCTTGTGCCCTTTGAATTGTTCAGGCTTGAAAAAGATTTCGTATTCCGCACTATAGCGCGGAAGGGTTTCCTCTTCTCTCGCTTGAGAAGAAGAAAGTGTTGCTCCTGCGGTACTTGTTACTTGGTCATCAGTTTCTGCCACAATATTCAAAAGTATCACTTTCTCAACCCACTCCGAGTCTTTTAATGAACTCAAATAAAATGCCGCATCTCTTGAGGCATCAAACTGAATCTTAATCACTACAGAGTTTGCATTACCGTATTCAAGTTCCTGGATAAATCCTCGCTCCGGCAAAAGTCCGATGACCCTCTGCAGAAGCGGAACCGTTTCAACTGGGTATTGTTCTGCCCACTCCACCGCTTGCTGAAGCATCGCAGCAGAACTGCCTGTATCTCCATCAGCTAATTTTGCCTGTTGGACTTCATTCAGCTTTTGAACATTCACAATCTGTTGATTAAGAGAAGCCATCCTGTCCTCGTAGCTGCTTCCCTGAAAAAAAATAACCGAGGCACTTACCGATACTAAAAGAATTCCTGCCAGTGCCATAAAGAGTACGGAGGATTTCTTATGTTCTTTTTTAGGTAAAAGATTAATCTCTACAAGCATCATTGCACCTCTTTTAATCCAAGGCCCAGCGCCAGATGAAAAGAATCAGGGAAGATACCCTGCTCACTTCCAGGTAAATTGATACTCAAGGTATCCACATGGACTTCAAATTGTTCCTTCATGTCTGCAATTACACGTTCAAGCATTGGATGGTCCCCAGTTACCAGGATTTTTGTTACTTCTTTTTTACCCTGGGTAAGTGAATAACGGTAAAAATCCATCAACTTTATGATATCGCGGTAAATATCCTCAAGCTGAAAGGATAGCTCGGAAATTTCTCCTTCATACACCATTGTCTGTTCAGAAACTTCACCTTTACTCAACTTGACCTTCCAGTTATCTTTCAAGTCACCAGGGACATGACGCATAAAAACAGGGATATGTTCCTCAAATACACACATGCTGATAACATCAAGGTCAAACCGGACCGACAGCAGGACATCATGATTGCGGAATAAATCAGATTGGTGATATAGCCTGTATATCGCCAGCGGGGAGATATCGGCAGCAATCGGTTTAAGTCTGGCAGCTTTGAACAAATCTGCGTATTCAGTCACATATTTTTCAGGAGAAGCAAAAACTAGAACTTCTTGTTGTTTGCCCTCAGAGCCAAGGGTTACAATATCGAACACCGGATCCTCAAAAGGCAGGTGGATTGAAGTCCCTAACTCCAAATATAAGTAACCATGGATTTCATCCTCTTTCACATCAGAGGGAATAGAAACCTTTCTGATCATCACCAGGGAATCGGGTACTATGAACCGAACTTCCCTTTTAGCAATCTTCCAATCTTCAATGCATTCGTCAAGGATATTCTCCAATGTATCAAAATCTTGAATCTTTCCGTCCGAAATGACACCCGGAGGCAAAAAGCGCTGTCCATAATGAAGCGGAATGGCTGGATTCTTCTGTTTTAATTCAACATAACGAATAGCATGGTCATTGATGACAATATTGACAACTTTGCTTCTGCCAGAAAAAAAAGGAAATGCCATTTCAAAAAACTCCTTATTAAAAAACTGTAAGCAATAGATTCAGATACCAATCTATTATTTTCTCTCCGAAAAAATATGCAGTCAGCGTGCCAATGCCGATGAATGGCCCGAATGGAATGGGCTGCTTCTTCTTTACCAGACCAAATAGCAGGCCGATGATTCCGAAAAAAGCCCCAAAGAAGGTGGAAAAAAAGAAGGAGAGCAGCATCGATTTAAAACCAACAGCGAAACCAATCAACGCAAAAAGCTTGATATCACCGCCGCCCATGCCACCCTTACTTGCGAAAGCGATTAATAGGAGGAGAATGAATCCAGCAGCTGCACCGATAAGAGAAGCCCACCAAGGCATAAGAGGCTGATTGATTCGCTCGAGAGCAAAAATCCCTGCGAACACCAGCAGCACCCTATCAGGGATGATCATATAAGCCAGATCAGAGACCGTAATAATAATAAACAAAGAGATGAGCGTAAGAGCGATCAAAAGCTCATAGTTCCAGCCCTTTAACAGAAATGCTCCGGCAAAAAGCAAGCCCGTCAAAAGCTCGAAGAAAGGATAAACGGGAGAAATGCCGACCTTGCACTGGCGGCACTTCCCCCTTTGGAATAGATATGATAGAACAGGAATTAACTCAAGTGCCATCAACTGGTGCCCGCATTTCGGACAGGAAGAGCGCGGTGCTACGATGGATTTGCCTTCCGGCACTCGCAGTCCTACAACGTTGTAGAAGGAGCCTAGAAGGAGGCCGTAACTAAATAAGAAAATATACATATTATTATAAAGAAACGTTTGTTCTTTCAAGTTCGCTTGCGTCTACATCATCAGTAATGTGGTTTATTAAACTAGCATCAGAACCACTTTTTAAAGTTACTCTATATTTATATCCTCCAGTAACCTTGGTAATGGTTACAAGACTCGCATCGTCATTGTAATTAACACTTTTATTACTAGGGTTTTTAATATTCTCAATGTAGCCACCGGTTTTCAAGTCTCCTAAATCAATATTCACTGATCCACTACTTGGGACAGTAATAGTGCCATTAGTTACTGCCAACCTAGCAGCATTTGCCATTTGTTTAGCATTAGCGATGTGAGCATCTTTTTTAGAATTTTCTATAATACTACCTACACTCGGCACAGCAATCGCAGCAATAATCCCCAAAATAACAATAACCGCCAAAAGTTCGACAAGTGTCAAACCTCTTTGATCTTTCATTTTTTTCTTAATCGCTTTTAACATTCGAACCTCTCCTTTTTAGTTTTATTTTCCCGGTACAAAAGAACTATGTATCTACCAGTATTATAATTGATTGACTTTTAAATTAATATATAAATTAGGTTGTTTTTTGTCTTTATTTGCCAATTCCTAGTTCACATGATTGAATATGTCGAACATTGGGACCATGATGGAGGTGACAATCGTTCCGACGAGTCCAGCGAGTAAGACAATCATGATCGGCTCGATTAGTGACTTTAGCTGGTCGGTGCTTGTCTCTACTTCCTTTTCATAGAAATCTGCGACTTTTCCGAGCATGCCGTCAAGTGAACCGGTTTCTTCTCCGATTGCAATCATCTGGGTGACGAGTGGCGGAAAAGCCCAGTGCCTGCGCATTGGTCCAGTCATGGATTCTCCGACTTCCATAGCGTCACGGGAATCGCGTACGACACGGGCAATCACTTCATTCTCGACGACATTTTCTACAATGGACAACGCTTGCAAGATCGGTACTGAGCTTGTGAACAATGAACTTAGTGTACGGGTCATCCTTGCAAGCACTGCTTTTTGCATCAGCTTCCCAAAAATCGGCATTCTTAACATGGCGTAATCAAGGTAATATTTACTTTTCTTATTTTTCTTCGCTAAAACTAGTGAAACAGTACACCCAATAAAAAACAGAAGGAGCAACCACCAAAAACTTTGCATGAACTCACTTGCCTTAAGTACGAACATTGTGATAGCTGGAAGTTCCCCGCCAAAATCTTCAAACATCCCTACAAATGTTGGGACTACTGAAACAAGCAGGAAGATTACGACGCCAACAGCGATCAGGCCGATCACTGCAGGATATGTCAATGCGGCTACAATCTTCTGCCTGGTGCTATGCTGTTTTTCATAATGATCGGCAAGACGTTCAAGTGTCTCATCCATATTGCCGCCGGCCTCACCAGCTTTGATCATATTTATATACATAGGAGAGAAAATTTTGCTATGTCTGCTAGAAGCCTGGGATAACTGGTTTCCTTCTCTTAACTCTGCTTCAATATCTAACAGTGCTTTCCTTAATGCTTTGCTGTCTGTCTGGTGGGCAAGAATCTTCGTCGATTCGACAACCGATACTCCTGCTTTAAGCAAAGTGGCGAACTGGCGCAAAAAAATGACTAGATGCTGGAGTTTGACAGGATTACCAAATGAAATTTCCTTAGTCAGCAGTGTCTCGGGAACCTCGATGATATCTGTAGTGCGGATTCCTTCTGCCCGCAACTTCTCGAGCGCTTCTCTTTTGGAGCCAGCAGTAATGGTCCCTGAGCGTTTTTTTGTCCGGTCACGTCCGGAATATTTAAATCTCGCCATTCTTACACCAACTTCTCCAGTAAGTATGGTTCAGCTGATTCCCTCGAGATAATCCCCTGCATGACCAGTTCCTTAATGCTCATCTCAAGCGTGTGCATGCCAAATGCTTTTGATGTTTGCATAATGCTGATGATTTGGTGGATTTTTTCATTCCGGATCAAATTGGCCACTGCCGCATTATTGATCAGGATTTCAGTTGCTCCGCGGCGGCTTCTTTTATCAGCCGTCGGAAACAATCGCTGTGAAACAACAGCAACCAGGACTGAAGCCAGCTGGATCCGGATTTGCGCTTGCTGGGCGGATGGAAACACATCGATAATCCGGTTGATGGTTGCCGGAGCACTTGATGTATGCAATGTACCCAGCACGAGATGGCCTGTTTCAGCAGCAGTAATAGCCGTCTGGATTGTATCAAGGTCACGCATTTCCCCTACCAGGATTACGTCAGGATCCTGTCTGAGCGCGGCACGCAATCCGTTGGCAAAGTTGTTAGTATCGAAGCCCACTTCACGCTGGTCTATGATGCTGTTCCCATGCTTATGCAAATACTCAATTGGGTCCTCTAGTGTGACTATGTGCTTCGACATATTTTTATTTATGTACTGTATCATTGCTGCCAGTGTTGTTGACTTCCCGCTTCCTGTTGGCCCGGTAACGAGTACAAGTCCCTGTGGCTTCTCGGCAATCTTCTTCAAGACCGAGGGGAGTTCCAGTTCCTCAAGAGTAGGAATTGTGGTTGGGACAACACGTGCTGCGAGGGAGACACCTCCCCTCTGGTGATAAGCATTGACCCTGAATCTCGATAAGCCAGGTATGCCGTAGGAGAAATCCAGTTCCCCCTTGGACTTGAAGTCGTCCCATAGTTTTGCAGGAATGATTGCTTTTGCCATTCCCTCTGTATCTTCAGGCAAAATCGCCTCTGTGCCAAATCTTTGTAATTCACCGTTGATTCTCAATATGGGTGGCACACCGACTGTAATGTGGATGTCAGAGGCCTTACGTTCAAATCCGGTACTCAGCAAATGTTCGATTTTTTCTTTCATTTTCGATCCCCGCTTACTCTGTAATTGCCACCCTTAATACTTCCTCAGTAGTCGTAAGACCTTGCTTTACCTTCAGCAAGCCATCGTCAATAAGAAAGATGGTCTCGTTTTTAACGGCAATTTCACGAAGAACGGTGACAGGCTCCTCATTCATGATAGCTTTACGAAGTTCTTCATTAATGTCCAATACCTCATGGATGGCAATCCGGCCGCGATATCCTGTCATATTACAGGAAGAGCAGCCACTGCCTTTCCAGACGGTATCGATTTGAATTCCTCTTTTTGCGAAAATATCGATTTCCCGCTTTGTTGGCTCTTGTGCTTTGGCGCAATCCCGACAGACCTTTCTGACAAGTCTCTGGGCGACTACTCCACTTAAAGATGATGCAACCAGGAAAGGCTCTACACCCATATCAAGCATTCGTGTCACTGAACTTAGTGCATCATTCGTATGGAGCGTACTTAAAACAAGATGCCCTGTCAGGGATGCTCTAACAGATACCTCAACGGTTTCCTTGTCCCGTATTTCCCCAACCATGATGATGTCAGGATCCTGCCGGAGAATGGATCTTAACCCTGCTGCAAATGTCATTCCAACATTCTGGTTCACCTGGATCTGGTTTATGCCTTCAAGCTGGTATTCTACCGGGTCTTCAATCGTGATGATATTGACTTCCTCGCTGTTTAGCTTGTTAAGAGCTGCATATAATGTCGATGATTTTCCTGATCCTGTTGGACCCGTAATTAATACGATTCCATTTGGCTTAGTAATCATCTTCAAGAACCGATCAACGTTCTGCTTGTTGAATCCAAGCTTTTCTATATCATTCAATGTGCTTCCCATATCAAGGATCCGCATGACAACCTTTTCACCAAATACAGTCGGCATTGTCGAAACCCTCAAATCAACAGGATGGAAGTCAATATTCACCTTGATGCGCCCGTCCTGCGGAATGCGATTCTCTGTAATGTCCAGGTTCGCCATGATTTTAATCCTGGCAATCAGCACATTTTGCATATGCTTAGGCAATACTCTTTGAACTCTGAGTATTCCATCAACTCGATAACGGACGACTATTCTTGTTTCCTGAGGATCTATATGAATATCACTCGCTTTTAGAGTGGAAGCACCAGAAAGCAGCTGGTTGACCAGCCGGATGATCGGCGAATCTGCTTCAGTCAGCACTTCTTCCTTTATCGTTTCAACCGGAGCATTGAGCTCCATGAACTCTTTAAACCCTTCATTGCTATCGTAGTACTTATTGATTGCCCTGAGGATATCGTCCTTTGTTGCAATAGCAGTTTCGACTTGAAAGCCTGTCGAAAGCCGGAGATCGTCTACTGTAAAAAAGTCCATTGGATCTGCCATCGCGACAAATAATTTATCGCCTTCTTTTTTCAGCGGAATGACCAATTTCCTTGTCGCCAATTCTTTTGGCACGAGGGTAAACAATTTGGTATCAAACGGATAGCGATATAAGCTGATATGCGGGATGCCTAGCTGGAATTCCAGTACTTCAATCAGCTGCTGTTCGGTGATAAGGCCCTGTTGGAGCAATGCATCACCAAGCTTCTGGCCATCAGCTTTTTCAGCAAGGGCTGCCTGCAGCTGTTCAGCTGTAAGCATCCCTGTTTCGACTAATAAATCACCAAGCCGCTTACGTGTTTGTCTCATCTTCTTTCGCTCCCGGTCCTACTGATTATTTTGGCTCCTCATTCGGCTTTCCCCAGAGACTGCTATCGTCTTCCACTTCGGCGCTTGTATCCTGTCCTGGAGAGTCATTGCTGTGATCTTGAGTTGGTGCGGTGCTGTCCGCTCCTGCTGGAACACCGGGCAGAACAGTTGTAGTTGTTTTGTTTTCAGCCGGTCCTGCTACAGTGCCAATGCTGTTATTGTCTGGGCTAGCAGGCTGAACTGCAGGGGCCACCGGCAGTATTTCCACTCTGTGTTCAGGCCGGTAAAAATCTTCTGAAAGGAATTGGGACTCAAGGAGCTCTCCTTTTTGCCCGTACTTTTCACGGTTGACTGTAATCAGGTATCCTGCTTTACCTTTTTTCTCTACCGACTTTTGACCCGGCTGTAAAAGTGGGGAGTACTGTTTTATTGTTCTTGGTTTGAACTCCTGCTTCCCAGATGCTGTAACCTTATATTCATATAGTAGAGGAGCTCCTTTAATCATTACCTGCAATTCTTCATTAACAATAGTAAGCTCTATCCTGTAGGGTGTTTTGTTGGGGTTATAAAATTTCAAATCAAGGCTTTTCGCAAAATCAACCTTTGACTCGAAACCAAGCTCAATATTATCTGCCAATACAGAACTGATATGTCTCTCTGTAATTGTAAAATTTGTTGGCAATACCGCTTTATAGATCGCAGATGCAATTTGACTGTAAGCAAAAGAAGACTTTTCGATCAGCCCTTTTTCATACGCAGTTTTAACTAAAGAGACTGGAGATTCGGAAGCTATTTCTATTTTTTGAATCACTTCCACGAGTTCTTTAATTTCATTGCTCTCATCAGGAAGATCAATGGAAGTTTTTGATATCGTTACTGGCTCCTCTTCCGGAAGAAAGTTTTCCAGGCTGATCTCCAATGATGGTAAAAAACGTTGGCCGGCTGCACGCAATTCATTCATAAGCATTTCTTTTTCTATATGCCTGACTATAGTTTCAGGCAGGGTCAACCTGCTTAGAATACCTTCGTTCATTTCTACATAAAGCTCATTTTGAGTTCCGCTTTTAGCGTCAGCAACCGATTCATCAACTAAGTAAATGAATTGTGATGCATCAACAGCAAAGGTATCACTTTTAAATACCAGACTGATTCTGGTCGCTGCTGCCCACTCGTTCACTTTCGCTTCAACCGCTGCCTTTGCCTGCTCATGTGTTTTATTAGATACGTCCACGGTGCCTATGTATGTTTTTTCAGAGAATGCCTGGTTACTGGATGCGCGGAATCCGAATGCGGGTATTCCATAATAGGCGAAACTAAATATAAACACAGAAAAAACAGAGAGGATTAGCGAAAATTTAATGATTTGCTGCTTTCTCATGTATTTTTTCTCCCCGCAGATTAATTTAATAGATTTAAAGAGTGTAATCTTATGTATTTCCGATTTTTGATTGAAGCAGGAGATCTCATACCTAAAGGGTTTATTGCCTTCAATTACCAGGTAGCTATCTCGGAAGCTTAATCATCCCTGGAATGACTATGAACCAAAATACCTATAAAAAAACATGCTATTATTTTCTTTTTTTCTATAAATCGCTGATTACAACAAATTTCATATGAATATTCTGCTTGGATTCTCAAAATTAGACAATTTTCACATAGTAATATTGTATAATAAAATTACTAGATTTAGAAGATGGAGGAAGAAAGTCTTGGTAAAAAAGTTGGATGACCAGCGTGGTTTGACGTTGCTAGAGGTCTTATTGTCAATCGTAATTCTTACAATAGTTCTTACTTCTTTTGCTGGCTTCTTCAGCCAATCAGCATTATTCGTCAAAAAAAATGAAGAGAAACTATCAACATCTCAGACTGCCCAGCAAATTGTAAATTTAATCGAAGTATATATATCTAAGAGTAGGTTGCAAACGGTAACTGATTGTGTTGATTTTGATTGTGCCTTAAATAAAGAAAGCTTGGAAGCACTTTCCGGCCAAGCTATCAATAGTGCATATACTATATCGGCAATTTTTAAGCTTGGTGAAGAAAATTTGATTAAAACCAAAGTAACAATCTTTGACAACGATGATCCTGAAAGTTCCTCTGAAACATATACGTATATAAGAAGGTGAGTACATGAATAACCAAAAGGGATTGTCATTGGTAGAACTTCTCGCTGCAATTACTGTGCTTTTCATCATATCAGGAGTAATATACGGAGTGTTTTTCAGTTTTAATAATAATTACGATCAAATCTCCGATAAAAATAGCATGGGTCAGACAGCCAATCTGATCCTGGCAACTATTAAGGAGTATCACCAGAAAAATGATTCCTATTGGATAAATTATGATGATTCAGACAAGAGAGCCTACATTGGCAAAGATTCTGCAGATACCCTGCTTGGCGAAACCAATTATGATCTTGAATTAAAGGCAGGCTATCCTGCACCAGCTTCCATAAATAATATAAAAGTAGACGCTCATCAACCACTTACAGTTCATCTAAACTTAACCGATAAAAAGGGGCAGACATATGAAGTTGAAACGACCGTAAAAAGATATTAGGGAGGTCTCGTTTTGGAAGTAAAAAATCAAAAAGGATACGCACTTGTCCTTGTCCTGGTGATTATCACCATCACCTTTACCCTGGCTCTTTCATTGAGTGGAATGGCATTGTCTGCCCGCAAACAATTTAATAAGACAGACGAGGCCAATAAGGCTACCGACATCGCAGAAATGGGAGTCGCCCACTACGAAGCATGGCTTGCCAATGCTGTTAGCCGGGCAAACATCTACGCGGAATCCCAGGCTGATACAGCAATTAAGAACAATAACGGGAACAAAAAACCTCACCCTCTGGGCAAAGTAAAAACTTGTAAGAAAAACACAATCCGATGCACTGTCGAATATGATGAATACTTCCTGAAAAATCTGAAACTCAGAATTGATGCACTCAACAATTCTCTTTTAAGAACCGTTGAAGGAGATAATGTATACGAGGTCAAGGATATTACCATTTCAGACATTAAGGCGGATGATACTATCGCAGTTAACTTTAAAAGTTATGGCAAAACTAAGAAAGAAAATAAAGTTTTGGAAAGTATGATTACTATTGAAAAGAACGGCGAAAGTCTGGTTGGGGAAACTAAACCATTGCCAACCGATTATAAAATCGTGAATTCAACGGAAATCAACTTAAAAGGACAGGATAAGCATCTGACCTTTGACCAATCCACTTACTTTGAAAAGAAAATTGAAATCCAAGGTAACCGTGCTATCAAAGTGAATGGTAATGCCTACTTTAAAGAAAAAGTTCTCTTCTCTGGTACAGCAGACATTTTAGTATTCGGAGATGCAATTTTCGCTGTCCCACCTGAATTTAATGGAAATGCTTATTCATTTTGCATTTACGGCAACATCTATAAAATTGACGAAAATAATAAACTCATTGAATACACAGATTTCCCTTCAGGCCAAAACAAATCCTGCCCAAGACCAAATGACGATCAATGGTACATCAACCCTGACGAAGGTATAGATGTAAAATACTAAAAGGCTGATCCCACGGGGATCAGCCTTCTTCATTTCACATATTCCGCAACCCGATTCCGTCCGGACCGCTTTGCTCCAACATATAAGGCCCTGTCAGCATGCCTGATCAATGCCAGTGAATCATCGGCGTCCTGTGGTGCTGTTGCCACGCCGATTGAGGCGGTGATATTGACATGCAGCTGCTTTCCTTCTTCATCCATTGATTGCAGGAGGATAAAAGCCTCATCGGCAATCAGCAGCCTGATTTGTTCTGCGAGTTTAAGTGCATCACCTTTCATCATGTCGGGCAGCAGGATGACGAACTCTTCCCCGCCGTAACGTGCAAGGGTTCCGATTTTGCCGATTTTTTTCCTGAGTCGTTCCCCTAGTTGTATTAAGATTTCGTTTCCGCTTTGATGACCGTATGTATCATTTACGGATTTGAAATGGTCGATGTCTAGGAGAATGAGGGATAGGAGTTCCCTTTGGCCTAATTGCAATTTTTCGAATTCGGTTGTAAGCCTATTTTCGAAGTAACGGTAATTATACAATCCAGTGAGCGCGCATCGCTCGCTGTTTTCCTTCGTTTTTTCATGATGCCTTGCATTTTCCACGGCAATCGCGAAGTGGGAGCAGAGGATGTCGACAATCATCAATTGTGATTTTTCAAATGCTCTTTTTTTGTTTGCGGCGAGGACGAGTACACCGACAACCTGGTTGTTCCGGACAATGGGAACGCCAAGTATGCTTTCAGCTCCCGCTGGGACGTAGCCGGAATTTATGTGGCTCCATTCTTTTCTGGAATGGAAGAGCATAGGTTTTTTCCCTGCCCAGACGAGTCCGCTGATTCCTTTGCCTTTTTCAAGCGGTTCCGCAATCGGTTCCAGTACTTCCCCGAATTCAACCTTATGGATCAGTTTCAATTCCTTATCTTCCACTACATCCAATATGTAAGCATAGTCTACCGGCAGCATTTCAATCAGCTTTTTGACGAAAAGATCAAGCACTTCATCCGCCTTTAATCTTTCTGCCAGCTGATGTCCGATTTCCGCCGCATTCTGTAAAAATTGGTTCACCTTGCCGCTGGAGTAATAGAGACTGAGAATGATAGACAGGCTTGCGAACGGAATCCCTACGAACAATAACGAATAATGTCCCATTTCACTTAAATACAGCTCATATAGCACGAAGCCAATCGGGAATGTAATAAATGTTGTGACTGTTTCCCATATGAAGTCTTTCCCGAAATATTGACCCTTCTGTTTAAAGATTACCGCTTGCAAAAATAACAGGAATAGGGTGTTTACCCCGTAATTACTAATGCCATAAACAGTTCCGAGGACATAAGTGTATGGGTTCTTTGCCAGATCAACACCTTCACGACCACCAAGCGCATAAAACAGCAGGCCGCTCACCAATGATACAATAAAGAACATTAACGAGTTTAGTGGAAACCTGTATATATCTGATTTTTGTACACGCAGCCTCATTAGAAGGATCAAGACCGAAATTTGCATTAGCACCATTTCGATGAAAATTCCATAGTTCAGGAATACCGCGAGTGAAACCCATTGGATCAGGAAGATTGGCGTATTGTTGACGACCATCGGCATGGAAGCCACCACGGCCATCAGAACAAGAAAGGGAATGACTTCCCAGATGCTCATATTGGGAGGTGGATAGACTTGATAAATCACCCAGATTCCCACTGGAACGGCCATCAGCCATGCAAACCATATTGAGTTTTTGAACATAGGGGTTATTTTCATCTATCCACCTCCTTTCTCCCTGGGTAAAAAGTCTCACTTTTTAAATATTTTAGCAAACTTTTTGTCGAATGTCATAATTTTCTTATTTATTTTTCAGCAGGTTGATAATCCTGGGCTTTGCGTCAGAAAGAAAATACAGAGAGCCTGTCACGATTAAGATTTCATCGGTTTTTATCTCATTTATTTTCTCCTGAAGGAAGTCAGGATAATCTGGAGCAATGCTAAGGTTCTTGCTGTTTCCAACCTCTATTAGCTCTTCAGCAGACGCTGCCCGCGGAAAATCGAATGTTGTGAATACCAGCGAGTCCGCTGCATCTTCCAGTGTTGCAATCATCTTGTCGAACTTCTTGTCTTTGAGAGCCGCGAATAAGATGGTAATCTTTTTATCGGCATAGCGAGATTTTATTTCACTGGCAAGGGCATTTATTCCTTCCTCATTATGCGCACCATCAATCAAGACATATGGTGCCTCACTAAGGATTTCGAGACGTCCCGGCCAGTAAGCTTTGGTGAGTCCCTCCCGGACATCATTTCCCTCAATAATGAAGGAGTAGTAGTTTGCAAGAACCTGGGCCGCCATGACAGCACATGCCGCATTGTCGACCTGATGAGAACCAATCATGGAAGTTTCCAGATTTTTAAACTGGCCGAACATGCTTGAGAAGGAAAATCGCTCGCCTTGCTGCAAGGATTCCCTGGAACTTGTTGAAAAATCTTTTTCCAGCACATACAGCGGTGATTTTCCTTCTTGCGCTTTTTTCTTGATCACTTCGAGCGCTTCCGGCTGTTTCACTCCCGTAATGACACTCACACCGTTCTTGATGATGCCCGCCTTTTCAAAAGCGATTTGTTCATATGTATCACCCAGTATCGCTGTATGGTCCAACCCGATGCTTGTGATAATCGACAACAGCGGATGGATGACATTCGTCGAATCAAAACGTCCGCCAAGCCCCACTTCATAAATGACAACGTCAACGGGAGACATTTTTGCAAAATAATAGATCGACATGGCGGTGATTACTTCAAATTCAGTCGGTCCGCCCAATTCCGTCTGGTCCAGTTCGTCTGCGAGCGGCTTGATCACATTCGTCAATTCAACCAGTTCCTCATCACTGATAGGCTGCCCGTTGATGCTGATCCGCTCATTGAATTGTTCGAAATAGGGCGAGGTAAAGGTGCCGACACGGTAGCCTGCTATCTGCAGAATCGAACGAAGGAAGGTGACAGTAGAGCCTTTTCCGTTCGTACCGCCGACATGGATTGTCTTGATCCTTCTTTCAGGATGCTCCAGTCTCTCAAGCATCCATTCCATCCTTGATAGTCCTGGCTTCATGCCCAGACGCAGTCTTGCATGGATCCAATTTATCGCTTGCTCATATGTTTCAAACATGTAAAACACCTCAATTCATGATGAAGACGAACCAAAAATGGTTCGTCTTCAGTATTTCATTTATTAGCTTCTCAATTCATTGATGCGAGCTTCCACTGCCGCACGCTTTTCAACGTAGTCTTTTTCCTTCGCGCGCTCTTCTTCAATGACTTTCTCAGGAGCCTTTTTAACGAAGCCTTCGTTGGAAAGCTTCTTCTGGACACGTTCTACTTCTTTATCCAGCTTTTCTTTTTCCTTCTGAAGACGGGCGATTTCTTCATCGATATTGATCAGGCCTTCAAGCGGCATGATGATTTCGAGTCCTGTAGCGACCGCTGTCATCGCTTTTTCAGGAGCGTTGACTTCAAGCCCGATTTCCAGGTTCTCTGGATTACAGAAACGGACAATGTAACCACGGTTGTTTTCTAGCATGCTTAATGTTTTTTCATCCTTCACCTTCAGGAACATATCAACCTTTTTGCTGAGCGGCGTGTTCACCTCAGAGCGGATATTCCTTACAGAACGGATGACTTCAACGAGCAGCTTCATATCTTCTGCAGCCTGTTGGTCTGTAAGAGCTGCATCAACCTGTGGCCAGCTTGCAACCGTGATGGATTCACCTTCATGAGGCAGGTTCTGCCAGATTTCTTCTGTAATGAATGGCATGAATGGGTGAAGCAGGCGCATCGTGTTATCAAGTACATATGCAAGTATGGATCTTGTCGTCTTCTTGGCTGCTTCATCTTCGCCGTAAAGCGGCAGTTTCGCCATTTCAATATACCAGTCACAAAAATCATCCCAGATGAAGTTGTAAAGGGCACGGCCAACCTCGCCAAACTCATATCGGTCTGAAAGTCTTGTAACCGTCTCGATTGTTTCATTCAGCCTTGTCAAAATCCATTTGTCGGCAACAGATTTTTCACCGCTCAAATCGATTTCCTCATATTTCAGGCCGTTCATGTTCATCAACGCAAAACGAGATGCATTCCAGATTTTATTCGCGAAGTTCCATGTTGCCTCAACCTTTTCAGTGCTGTAACGAAGGTCCTGACCTGGAGAGCTTCCTGTTGTCAGGAAGTAGCGGAGTGAGTCGGCACCATACTGGTCGATGACATCCATTGGATCCACACCGTTTCCAAGTGACTTACTCATCTTCCGGCCATCTTCGGCACGAACGAGTCCGTGAATCAATACATCCTCGAATGGCCTCTGTTCCGTGAACTCTAGTCCCTGGAAAATCATCCTTGAAACCCAGAAGAAGATAATATCATAGCCTGTTACTAATGCAGCTGTCGGATAATAGCGCTTATAGTCAGCTGCTTCCTCGTTCGGCCAGCCCATAGTTGAGAAAGGCCATAGCGCAGAGCTGAACCATGTATCAAGAACATCGTTGTCCTGTTCCCAATTTTCAGGGTCTGCTGGCGGCTCGTGGTCAACGTATACTTCGCCTGTTTCTTTATGGTACCAGGCTGGAATGCGGTGGCCCCACCAGAGCTGACGGGAAATACACCAGTCGCGGATATTTTCCATCCAGCGCATATAGGTGTTTTCAAAGCGCTCAGGAACGAAGTTTACTTTGTCTTCCTTGCCTTGAAGTGCGATAGCTTCATCAGCAAGCGGCTGCATTTTAACGAACCATTGAGTCGATAGATATGGCTCGACTACAGCCCCGCTGCGCTCAGAATGTCCTACTGAATGCATATGTTCTTCAATTTTGAACAAAACGCCAGCATCCTGAAGGTCCTTGACGATTTGCTTGCGGCACTCGAAACGGTCCATGCCCTGATACTTGCCCGCTTTTGCGTTCATTGAGCCATCTTCGTTCATGACAAGGACTCTTTCAAGATTGTGGCGGTTGCCGATTTCAAAGTCATTAGGGTCATGTGCAGGCGTGATTTTTACAGCACCAGAACCGAATTCCATGTCAACATAATCATCACCGACGATCGGAATCTCGCGTCCCACGATTGGCAGGATTACCGTCTTGCCGATCAGATGCTTGTAACGGTCATCTTCCGGATGGACAGCAACTGCCGTATCACCAAGCATTGTTTCCGGTCTTGTCGTAGCGATTTCAATATGGCCGCTGCCATCAGCCAGAGGGTATCTCATATGATAGAAAGCACCCTGGACGTCTTTGTGGATAACCTCAATATCCGATAAAGCTGTTTTAGCAGCCGGGTCCCAGTTGATGATGTATTCGCCGCGATAAATCAATCCTTTGCGGTATAAAGAAACGAATACTTCTTTAACAGCCTTTGATAGTCCTTCGTCCAATGTGAAGCGCTCGCGGCTGTAATCAAGTCCAAGTCCAAGCTTTGACCATTGCTTGCGGATATGCTGCGCATATTCCTCTTTCCATTTCCATGCTTCTTCTAAAAACTTTTCGCGGCCAAGCTCGTAGCGGTTGATGCCCTGGCTGCGCAGCTTCTCGTCAACCTTTGCCTGGGTGGCAATCCCGGCATGGTCCATTCCTGGAAGCCAAAGAACATCATAGCCCTGCATACGCTTCATTCGCGTAAGGATATCCTGGAGAGCTGTGTCCCACGCATGGCCAAGGTGCAGCTTCCCGGTTACGTTTGGCGGCGGAATCACGATTGTATAAGGTTTCTTTGTTTCATCATCTTTTGCTTCAAAAAACTTCCCCTTGACCCACCATTCATAGCGTCCCTGCTCAATCGAAGACGGATCATATTTGGTCGGCATCGACAAATTCTCTTCCATCATTTTTTCCTCCATTCAAATGCTTTTCTTTGGAAAAATAAAAAACTCCATTCGCCATAAAAGGACGAATGGAGTATGTTCGCGGTACCACCTTTTTTCCCAGCAACGGTAAAAACAGAGATCAGCTGCTGGCTCAAATATGGATAACGGCTCTTCACCGTCGCCTGTTACTGAGAGTATCCCGTTCCCAGGCGATGCTCAAGGGCGACCTTCCATGGTTCCCGCTTAGAAGTCCTCCCAGCAATTGGACTTCCTCTCTTCAAGCTGGCTGCTCATGTACTCTTCCCTGTCAATGCTTTGCTTTATTTTTGGTTTTTGTATATTAGTTATACTACCTAAAAAAGATGATTGACGTCAATCATCATTTCCTATTTTTCATTATTTTATACTTCATGCCACATCCTGTGACAATAATCAGCACATTTTAGGCCCATGTCTCATAGAATAAAAAAGGGATATCTTACATGCTTGGAGGGATGGTAATGAAAAGAAAGAGGTATAATCCGTATTCACTCCCCAGATGGGCGAGGACGGCGAGGGCAGTGTGCGCACAGCTGATCATTCCTTTTTGTGTATTTCAAGGAATACGAACCCTTTTCTTCCCGTCGACCTTCGATGTCTTTCTGTTAACGATTTTCATCCTGATTGCTTTGGCAATCAAATTCGAAATATTTTAGGGAGCCTTAGAGCCGCTTTCAGCTCTGGGCTCCCTCTTGTTTGGCCTGCTCCTTCTGCCTTTCGAGTTCGTCCATCTTGGTAACTACATAACCTGTATTGCTCAAAAGCCAATACTGGCGCTGAAGCTTTTGCACAAATTTCCTTTCATCCACTTCTTTCTTGCGTTGATGATAGGTTTCTGCGACACGGATAATGCCTGACGGAAAGGCAAGATAACTCATGAATAACTGCATTTCATCATCACGGAAGGGGAAATGCTTCAGGTATACATAAATCCAGTCTATGATTTCATCACCATACTTCGGCTGTGTTTTTAACGACCTGGCCAGAAACGGCAGCAAATCCTGAATTGGAGAACCTTTCCTTGCCTTTTCAAAGTTGATGAAATAACCGTATCCCCTTTCATCGAACAGAAAATGCTCAGGCGAGACTTTGCCATGAAGCGTCACAGTCCTCGTTTTCTTCTGATCTTTCGTTTTTTCACTCCACGCCTCAAGCTTTTGTCTGGCAAACTGCATCGCCTGCCGAATCTGGATGTAATACAGACAGAAAGTCAGTTCAAATGGGGACATATATACCCTGTTCTCACAGCTTTCAAGGAAACCATTGACAAACTCTTCTTCTTTTTCCCATTCCTTCAAAGTCTGTTCATAATGCTCCTGTTTAACTTCCTGGCTGATTTCCAGCTCCTTGGCTGACAGGGTATGCATTCTTGCCAGCTCTCTGAACAGCTGCTTATGCCTTTCAGATTGATCCTCCCTTATGGCATTTGGCATCCAGGGCATTAAATAATACAGTGAATTATTATGCAAAATTCCATAGCGGCCGTCGTTTGCCGGATAGACGGGAACAATCCTGTTATAGCCTTTTTGATAAAGAGTCTGGATATGTTTGATAAAATCCGTCCCTTCATATGGATGGATTTTCTTCAATGCAAAGGGTCCTGATTTGGTATAGACCTTTTTTATTTTTCCAAAGTCTTCCGCAAAATACGGCTCGATTGGATAATGCTTCAACACTGCCGATTCTTCTTTTAAAAAATTGCGATCATCCATCGGAACACTCGCCTACTTTCTGGAACTCGTATGCATGAATAGAGTTGGGCAGGTGCTTGTAAACACCTGCCCATACTTAGTGCTGTCACAATCCCAGCCAGCAGCCAAGCCAGCCCTGACAACCAGCTTCCTTTTGGACAAGGCATTGCTCCATTTTAAAGATTATGATTGGTGAATAGCCACACCGGGAACATATAATACCTGGCCTTCATGTACTTCATGGTCGATGCTCAGATGGTTTACTCTCAAAAGCTGCTGTACCGGCACATCATAGCGTTCCGAAATCGATTGAAGCGAATCTCCCTGCTGGACGATGCACACTCTTATTTTGGCAACCTCCGAAACCTCTTCCTTCCGCGCTAAAAATTCGGCAATGGAAATCCCTTTTTTCATGTTCGGCTTTTTCTTTTTCAGTAAAGGAGAAGATGAGCTTTCAGGAGATTCTTCCACTTCAGCAGGCATACTTTCTGGTACGGCCTTTTCTTCAGCCTCCAGCTCGACCTCCACTTCTGCTTCCTCTTGCTCAACCTCGACCTCCGCAACCGGCTCTTGCTCGCCTCTAAAATCACTGAAAGCATACTCTGGCTCGGGCTCCCTTTGGGCCTGCAGTTCCGGTTGTGATGCCTCTTCCGCTGCAGCTGTTTTCTTCGCTTCAGCCCTGAACGGTGCATACAATTCTTCTTCATAGGAATCTTCTTCTTGATGATTCAAGGTTTCATTCTGCTGAACGAAGGAATACGCCGGAGGATCCGGGAAATCCTGTTCAACTGCTTCTCCTGAATAATCATTGTCTGTCTCTGCGTCTGTTCCCGCCAACTCTGCTGTAGCTTCTTCCCGGTAACTGATTTCCAGTTCCTGGGCTTCTTCGTTAACACCGTCCTGTTCTGCTTCATGCTGCTGATCCCCGTACAGACCGGTAATCGCCAGATCGGCATTCAGCTTCAGACGCTCCTTTTCCGGAAAAACATAGTCGAAAGCCTCTACCTGGATATCGATGTCATAGATGCTTTCAATCCGGTTTTTCGGAATGGTGATATCCACCGGAAACCGGTGAAGGAATTCATAAACTCCTTCATCCCTCTCCATGACAGAATGGACGTACTTTAGAGTCGATAGCTGATCCTCCCCATCTTCCTCATGCTGCTGTTCATAGCAAGTATATTCCCCTGTCAATTCCAGAGATCCGCGAATGGATACATATTGCTCATTTTCCTGGATCGTTATATTGGGATCGAGTGAAATCGAGACAAGCTCCGCGACTTCCTGTCCTCTTTGAAACCACACTGACTCCTCTAGTGAAAATCGCAGGCACGATTGATTCCCCTGAGACAAAGCGACTCCTCCTTTCATTCCTTAAACGTAAAATCACTATGTCATTAACACTTTATGAGTCTGTATTTGCTTTTATGATAATTTAGAACATAAAAATGAGATGTAGTGGCCGTAGCCACACTGCTATCTCGAAAGAATATGGTCCAATTTATAACGCAGAATGCTATATTCCTAAAAAGTAATGATATATTCCTTAAAACCGATAATTTATTCCTTAAAAAATAAATATATTCCTTAGAAACCGATTATATTCCTTAAAAATAAAATATATTCCTAACCCCTCAATTTTACTGCAAAATGAAAAAGACACCCTTCAATTGAAAGGTGTCTAATGAGCTTATTTATTCTGCAGCTTGGCAAATGCTTTTTCGGCTGCTTCGATTGTTTTTTGCAGGTCTTCGTCTGTGTGTGCTGTTGACAGGAACAGGCCTTCAAATTGTGATGGCGGCAGGAATACTCCTTCGTTTGCCATTTCACGGTAGTAGGCCGCGAAGAATTCCAGATTCGATGTCCTGGCAATTTCGTAGTTGATGACATTTTCGTTGGTGAAGAAAATGCCGATCATCGAGCCTGCGCGATTTATGGTATGCGGAATTCCGTATTTTTCTGCCGCTGCTTTTAGTCCTGTTTCAAGAATATCGGCTTTGCGCTCAAATTCCTTGTAAGATTCTGGAGTCAACTGCTTTAAAGTCTCGAGTCCGGCTGTCATGGCCAGCGGGTTACCAGATAGTGTACCCGCCTGGTAAATCGGTCCGCTCGGGGCGATTTGCTCCATGATTTCCCGCTTTCCGCCGTAAGCTCCTACTGGAAGCCCTCCGCCGATTACCTTTCCAAGGCAGGTCAGGTCAGGCGTTACATTGAAGTATCCCTGAGCACAGTTATAGCCTACACGGAAGCCTGTCATGACCTCATCAAAGATCAATACTGTTCCGTACTGGCTAGTAATTTCGCGCAAGCCTTCAAGGAAGCCTCCCACTGGCGGCACGACACCCATATTTCCCGCTACTGGTTCTACGATGACGCCGGCGATGTCATCTCCGTACTGTTCGAATGCGTAACGAACGCTCTCAAGATCGTTATAAGGCACTGTAATCGTGTTTTTAGCAACACCCTCAGGAACACCTGGGCTGTCAGGCAAACCAAGTGTAGCAACCCCTGAGCCAGCTTTGATGAGCAGCGAGTCGCCATGGCCGTGGTAGCATCCTTCAAATTTCAGGATTTTGTTACGGCCTGTATATCCACGTGCAAGGCGCAATGCACTCATCGTTGCCTCAGTTCCCGATGATACCATCCGGACCATTTCGATCGATGGCACACGGTCAATGACAAGCTGTGCAAGCTCATTCTCGACAACAGTTGGTGCACCGAAGCTTGTACCAAGCTCAGCTACCTTCTTGATTCCTTCCACGACCCTATCATTTGTGTGGCCAAGGATCAGTGGTCCCCATGATAATACATAGTCAATATATTCATTGCCGTCAATATCATAGATTTTTGAACCCTTGCCTTTTTCCATGAAAATTGGATCCATATCGACAGATTTAAACGCGCGGACCGGGCTGTTCACCCCGCCTGGCAAAAGTTCCTTTGCTTCTTTGAAAGCTTCAATCGATTTATTATATGAGCGCATAATATCCCTCATTTCTTTTGATTGTGCCTCTTTTTTACAGCATCAGCTAATCTGATGTCCTGCAGCAAGAAGCTTGATTACTGTTCTTTCAGCCAGCGCGCTGCATCCTTCGCATGGTAAGTGATGATCAGGTCAGAGCCGGCACGCTTCATTCCTGTCAGCATTTCCATGACGATGCTCTTCTCATCAATCCAGCCGTTTTGTGCTGCTGCTTTGACCATGGAATATTCCCCGCTGACATTATAGATGACAACTGGAAGGTTGAAGTTGTTTTTCACGTCACGGACGATATCAAGGTATGGCATGCCCGGCTTCACGATCAGGAAGTCAGCGCCTTCCACTACATCGGATTCAGCTTCGCGCATTGCTTCGATGCGATTTGCTGGATCCATCTGGTAGGATTTGCGGTCACCAAACTGCGGTGTGCTTTCTGCTGCTTCGCGGAATGGACCATAGAATGCAGAAGAATATTTTACTGCATAGGACATGATGGGCACATCCTGGAATCCTGCCTCATCAAGAGCAAAGCGAATCGCGGCAACGAATCCGTCCATCATGTTTGATGGTGCGATGATATCTGCTCCGGCCTTCGCCTGGCTGACAGCTGTCTTTCCAAGCAGCTCCAAAGATGGATCGTTCAAAACCTTGCCATCCTCGATGACGCCGCAGTGGCCATGGCTTGTGTATTCACAAAGGCATGTATCCGCAATGACAATCATCTCAGGAAAATCTTTTTTGATGACCCGGATTGCTTCCTGCAAAATACCGTGGTCATGATACGCCTGACAGCCTACTTCATCTTTTTCGTCAGGAACGCCGAAAAGCAGCACTGACTTAATGCCCAAAGAATCCACTTCAGTCATTTCTTCTTTTAAATTATCAAGAGATAATTGATAGACTCCCGGCATTGAAGATACTTCGTTTTTCACATTCTCTCCTTCAACGATGAAAAGCGGGTAGATCAGGTCTTCAGTTCGAAGATAGTTTTCACGTACTAGTGCGCGCATATTCGCTGACTGGCGAAGACGGCGATGGCGGCTGAATTCAAGGTGTTTCATCATTTACCCTCCAATTTGTATATACTCGGCAACGCTTTTCAGCATCTCTTCTACAGTGTATTTCTCAGGCATAGCATGGACCGTCAATCCCCATTGCTCTGCTTTCCTTTTAGACACAGGGCCGATGCAGGCAATGAGGCAACGTTCCAGCTTGCCTCTTAAATTATGTTCTTCTACGATTCCCATAAAATGATTAATGGTAGAAGGGCTTGTAAATGTAAGTATATCAAGTCTTTCATCACTTAGCATCTGAACGAGCTTGTCCCGGCTTTCTCCTGGAAGATAGGTTTCATAGATAATGAGTTCTTCGACAATGGCTCCCTTTTCTTTCAAGGACTTAGAGATATAGTCCCTGGCAAGGTTCCCTTTTGGGATGAGGATTTTGTCGCCAGCTTTCACATAAGGCAAAAACTCTTCCACGAATCCTTCTGCGACATACTCTTCAGGCGTAAACTCCACCTGTTCTCCCCTTTCTTCAAGGGAAGCTTTCGTTTGGTCACCAATTACCGCTATTTTAGGAAGGGACGGCCTATTTTTTTCAAAAAAGGAAAAAAAGGTTTCAACCGTTACATTGCTGGTGAAGATGATCCAATCATAATTATGTAATCCTGCAAGTGCATGAACCAATTTTTCCGAAGCTGCAACCGGCTGAAAGGCAATAAGAGGGATTTCCACAGGAATCCCTCCATTTCTAGCAACCAATTCGGAGAAAGGCTTAGAATGTGCCTTTCCCCTTGGATTCATTACTGTTCTATTTTGCAGCGAAAAAGGTGCTATCATTCACTATCAAGCTCCTGTTTTACCTTGTCGATCAGCTCTTTCGCACCCTGGCTGATCAATTTTTCTGCAGCAAGTTCTCCAAGCTCCTCTGGATTCGTTCCAGTTACCTGCTCTTTGAAGATTGTCTTTCCATCAGGAGATCCAACTAGGGCTGTCAGGACGATTTCTTCCTTGTCATTGATGTGCGCATATCCTGCAATCGGAACCTGGCAGCCGCCCTCCATCTTGTGAAGGAATGACCTTTCTGCTCTCACTGTCGCATTTGTTTCTGCGGAAGTGAATTTTTCAAGAAGCTCAAGAAGTTCTGTATCATCGCCGCGGCACTCAATCGAAAGCGCTCCCTGGCCGACTGCCGGCACACAGATTTCCGGATCGATGAATTCAGTGACGACATCACTTGCCCATCCCATCCGTTTTAATCCAGCAGCTGCGAGGATGATGCCATCATAGTCATCTGTTTCCAGCTTTGAAATTCTTGTGTCGATATTTCCGCGAATCCATTTCATTTCAAGATCAGGACGCTGAGCTAAAAGCTGGGCACTCCTGCGAAGGCTGCTTGTTCCGATAACCGAACCTGGTTTTAATTCTTTGAAAGGAACATGGCCGTTTGAAATCAAGACATCACGGTGATCCTCCCTCTCGGGGATAGAACCGATGACAAGTCCTTCTGGCAATACTGCAGGCATGTCTTTCATGCTATGTACAGCCATATCAATCTCTTTATCAAGCATGGCCTGCTCGATCTCTTTTACGAAAAGCCCTTTTCCTCCGACTTTAGAAAGAGTGACATCAAGGATTTTATCTCCTTTGGTCACGATTTCCTTCACTTCAAATTCAAAAGGAGCACCTAAATTTTTCAACTGCTGTATTACCCAGTTTGTTTGTGTCAATGCCAGCTTACTCCGTCTGGAGCCAACGATAATTTTTCTCATGACAGCCTCCTATTTATTGATACCAAAAATGGAAAGATGATAATTTCCCAGAAAGAAAGAAGTTAATCAGTACGATCAGGAAAGACGCAATATTTAATAGTGCCAGCGCTTTCCCATACATCTCCTTGCCAACCCTCAAATACAGGTAGATGCTATAAACTGCAAGGACGATGAAGGAGCCTAATAGCTTGGCATCATACCAGGCAAGATCAGGAACCTTGATCCATGCCCATTGCAGCCCAAGGATCAGGCTAAGGAGCAGCATCGGCACCCCAATGACGTTCAATATGTAAGACCAGTAGTCAAGCCGTGATAAATCAGATATCCTCCATAACAGCTTACCCCACTTTTTCCTCTTTAAAAGGTCATATTGGATGAGATATAACAGCGAAAAGACGAATGAGATCGAAAAAGCCCCATAAGACAGGATCGCCATCGTGATATGGATGAGCAGAAGCTCTGATACCAACTGTTCAGACATGACATTGGAGTCGTATTGCACCGGTGCGAAGGTATGGATCGCCATGATGATGAACCCCAGGATATTCGTAAAAAAAACAATGAAATCCACTTTCAGCAGTTTATTGATTGCCAGCGACAGTGTGACCAGCACCCATGCATAAAAGTAGAGCCCCTCAAAAAGGGTCAGTACCGGGAATCGGCCTGTGTCGACCATGTAAAACACCAGGAAAACCGTCTGGAATACCCATACAAATGCAAGTAACCAGAAGGCAACTTTATTCGCCCTCCGGTTACGGTTAAGAAAATCGATGAAATATAAGAGCACGCTGGCCGCATAAATCACAATGGTTATTTCATGGAGACGCGTTATATAAAGATCACCCATGGGCAACACCTCTCTTATGGCTGAAAAGAAGCCTGAGGCGAAGGAACTTTTACCTGCTTAGTCTCAGCCGTTTTCATTCCTTCTTGTTCTGCGACGAGCTGTTCAATATTAAAAATCTTGACGAAAAGGTCCAGAGCATCTTCCGCATCCGGCCCTGCCGCTAGCTCCTTAGCCTGCAGGATTGGGTCTTTCAGAAGCTGGTTGATGATACTCTTCGTATGCTTGTTAAGCACCTTTTTATCCCGTTCAGATAGGTGCGGCAATTTCCGTTCAATGCTATTCATTGTCTCTTCCTGGATTGAGAGGGCTTTAACTCTTAATGCGGAAATGACCGGTACAACACCAAGAGTGTTCAGCCATTGCTTGAATTGGACAATTTCCCCTTCAATCATGATCAGGATCTTCTCGGCTGCTTTCTGGCGTTCCTGAAGGTTCGCTTCGACAATTCCTTCAAGGTCATCTATATCATATAGGAAGATATTTTCCAATGTTGCGATTTCCGGATCCAGGTCACGCGGAACAGCAATATCCACCATGAATAACGGCTTCCCTTTCCGCTTTTGCTCCACCATCGCCACCATTTCCTTTGTGACAACAAAATCCTTGGCTCCTGTGGAACTGATCAGGATATCCGCATCCGCCAGCGCAGTCTGGAGTTCATCCAAGCTTTTGGCAACCCCAGAAAAACGGTTTGCCAGGTCTTCCGCTTTCTGGTAAGTACGGTTGATGACCGTCACTTTCCTCGCTCCATTTGCATGAAGGTTTTGGATGGCAAGTTCACCCATTTTGCCGGCACCGAGAATCAGCACATGCTTCTCGTCAAGAGTTCCGAAAATCTTTTTGGCTAATTCAACAGCCGCATAGCTGACCGACACAGCGTTCGCACCAATATCCGTTTCGGAATGGCCGCGCTTTGCGAGCGTGACAGCCTGTTTGAACAACTGGTTGAAAACAGTTCCAGTCGTGTTTCCTTCGAGTCCAAGCATGAAGCTTGAACGTACCTGTCCAAGGATCTGGGTCTCACCTAGTACCATTGAGTTCAGGCCGCATGATACCTTGAATAAGTGTTCAATTGCTCCATCTTGTTCGTAGATGAACAGGAATGGCGTGAATTCTGCCTGAGGGATCCCGAACCATTCAGATAAAAACTCTTTGATATAATATCTGCCAGTGTGAAGCTGATCCACGACGGCGTATATTTCTGTACGGTTGCATGTTGATACGATAACATTTTCAAGGATGCTTTTCTTTTGCTGGAGTGCGCTCATTGCTTCTCCAAGATTCGCTTCATTGAATGTCAACCTTTCGCGGATTTCGACAGGGGCAGTTTTATAGTTAAGACCGACAACGATAATATGCATTATGAATTGACACCCCCACAGAGAAATTGCATAATTGGCTAAGGCAATTATACATGAGTTTTTCCACTTTTAACGTTGTAAATGTGAACAACTCTTGAAATTACATTTATATAATTGCATTGATTAAATTGAACTATTTTTTCCTGTATGTTTGTTATACTTTTATACTATCTACTAAGCAAATAAACATACTCCCTAATGTACCTTATCAAAGTTTGTCCTTTAATTCAAGTGAGCCTTATTGGAAGTGGTGGAAGAATGAAAAATCAGAAAATCATACCCGGAATAATCCTCATAGGTTTTGGGGTCTATTTCTATCTCCAGCAGGAAAATATTTCACTGTTCAACGAGTTTTATACGTGGCCGACACTGTTGATCATCGTCGGAGCCGCCTTTTTAGTCCAGGGATATTGGGGCAGGGATTATGAATCGATTTTCCCAGGCGTGATCCTGGTTGGCTTTGGTGTTCATTTTCACGTGGTCAATAAGTTCAAGCTGTGGCCCGATCATCTTGGAGCCTTTATCTTGATCATCGCCCTTGGGTTCTTGCTGCGTTATCAGAAAACCGGCAATGGGTTGTTCCATGGAGTCCTCTTTCTCATTTTAGCAGGTTTGCTGCTGTTTTATGACAGAGTCACTGCATGGCTCGGTTTATTGGAAAATGGGGTTGCGACGGCATGGAAATTCTGGCCTGCGGCATTAATAGTGATTGGACTGTACTTGTTATTCATTAAGAAAAAATAAGAAAACCCGCACTGTGGTCCATCACGGTGCGGGTTTTTCTTTTTGTTCAGATTCACTTTATCTCATGAAGCTTCCCATGACTGACCATGCTTTGTCTTTCCCTTCACCTGTTTCAGACGAAAAAAGAATGATTGAATCCTCCGGGTCTAAATCAAGTGTTTCTTTCGTGATCTTCAAGTGCTTTTGCCACTTGGACTTTGGGATTTTATCGGCTTTGGTCGCAATGATAATGACAGGGATTTGATAATGCTTTAGGAAATCATACATCATGACATCGTCCTTTGAAGGCGGATGCCTGAGGTCTACGATTAGCAGCACAGCCTTAAGCTGCTCACGCGATGTGATGTAGGTTTCGATCATCTTCCCCCATGCTTCACGTTCAGATTTAGATACTTTCGCGTACCCATACCCTGGAACATCAACAAAATGCAGCATTTCATTGATCAAATAAAAATTCAAGGTCTGGGTCTTGCCCGGCTTCGAGGAAGTCCTGGCAAGAGCCTTTCTGTTCAGCATTTTATTGATAAAAGAAGATTTACCAACATTAGAGCGTCCTGCAAGAGCGAACTCCGGAAGATTACCTTCCGGATACTGGTTCGGCCTTACAGCACTGATTACGATTTCTGCACTGTTTACCTTCATTGATAATCACCGCTGGCAAGAGCGTGCTTCAATACTTCATCTACATGTGAAACTAACACAAATTCAAGCTCCTTACGTACACTTTCAGGAATATCATCAATATCTTTTTCATTATCTTTTGGACAAATAACTTTTGTAAGACCCGCCCTGTGTGCGCTCAAAGATTTTTCCTTGAGGCCGCCAATCGGCAGAACCCGTCCTCTTAATGTTATTTCTCCTGTCATTCCTACTTCCCTGCGGATCGGCTTTCCTGATAAAGCCGAAACGAGTGCAGTAGCAATCGTAATCCCCGCAGAAGGTCCATCTTTAGGGACTGCTCCTTCAGGGACGTGGATGTGAATATCATTTTTCTCATGGAAATCCGGATCGATGTCCAGATCCTTCGCTTTAGAACGGACATAGCTGAATGCTGCCTGCGCAGATTCCTTCATGACATCACCAAGCTTTCCTGTCAGCACTAGTTTTCCTTTGCCCGGAGATAAAGAAACTTCGATCTGCAGCGTATCTCCGCCGACCGTTGTATAGGCAAGGCCGGTTGCCACTCCAACCTGGTCTTCCAATTCTGCCTGTCCATACCTGAACTTGGATTTCCCCAGGAATTCCTCTACATTCTTCTCGCTAACAATTACGCGCTTTTTCGTGCCGGAAACTACAATTTTAGCCGTTTTCCTGCAGATTGAGGCAAGCTGTCTTTCAAGAGAGCGGACACCTGATTCACGGGTATAATAACGAATCACTTTTGTGATCGCTTCATCTTTCATTTGAAGCTGGGATTTTGACAGTCCATGGTCTTTGATCTGTCTAGGCAGCAAATGGTCTTTGGCAATATGCAGCTTTTCCAGCTCGGTATAGCCAGCGATATTGATGATCTCCATCCTGTCGAGCAAGGGCCCTGGAACAGTGGAGAGGTTATTGGCAGTAGCAATGAACATGACCTTTGAAAGATCATACGTCTCTTCAATATAGTGGTCGCTGAAGTTATGGTTTTGCTCCGGATCCAGCACCTCTAGCATCGCTGAAGATGGATCGCCGCGGAAATCGCTGGACATTTTATCGATTTCATCCAGAAGGAAAACAGGGTTGATGGTTCCTGCTTTTTTCATGCCCTGGATGATCCGTCCCGGCATCGCACCTACATAGGTCCTTCTATGGCCGCGGATTTCAGACTCATCACGCACTCCGCCCAGCGAGATGCGGACAAAATTCCTGTTCAGGGACTTGGCAATCGACTTCGCCAAACTCGTTTTCCCTACCCCTGGAGGTCCAGCCAGGCAAAGGATCGGTCCTTTCAAGGAATTAGTCAATTTCTGGACAGCCAAATATTCAAGAACTCTTTCTTTTACTTTTTCAAGTCCGTAATGGTCCTGATCAAGGATTCTCTCAGCCTTGCTGATATCGAGGTCATCCTCTGTGGATTTAGACCACGGCAAAGCAACCAGCCATTCAATGTAATTCCGGATCACTGCGCTTTCAGCAGAGGTTGTTGGAACCTTTTCATAACGGTCAAGCTCCTTCAACGCTGTTTCCTTCACATGATCAGGCATTCCGGCAAGCTCGATTTTTTCGGTAAGTTCGGATATTTCACCCGTTTTCCCTTCCTTATCACCAAGCTCCTTCTGGATGGCTTTCATTTGCTCACGAAGGTAATATTCCTTCTGGGTCCGCTCCATTGAACGTTTTACGCGCTGGCCGATTTTTTTCTCAAGGCCAAGCACTTCTTTTTCATTGTGGATGATTTCGATGACTCGGTTCATCCGGTCCTTTATGTCGATCGTCTCAAGGATTTCCTGCTTTTCCTTCAACTTCAGCGGAAGATGCGAAGCAATGATATCCGCCATCCTTCCAGGCTCCTCTATATCTGAAACGGATGCATACGTTTCCGCAGAAATCTTCTTGGACATTTTTATGTATTGTTCGAAATACTCAAGCATCGTTCTCATCAATGCTTCATCTTCGACATCCTTGCTGTCATCGTCTTCAAACGTTCTGACTTTACAGGAGAAGTGATCATTTTCGTCGAAAAGCTCAATAATTTCAGCTCTGGATAAACCCTCAACCAGTACGCGGATTGTTCCGTTAGGCAGCTTCAGCATTTGTTTGACGCGGGTTAGCGTGCCCATCTGGTAAAGGTCCTCCTCTCCCGGCTCATCTATGGATATATCTTTTTGGGTAGTTAGATAGATCAAATGGTCATCCACCATCGCCTTCTCCAGTGCCTGTACCGATTTTTCCCGCCCTACATCCAAATGCAGGACCATCGTCGGATACACAAGCAGACCGCGCAACGGCAGGAGTGGGACTGTGTACTCGTTCTTGTTCGCCATGACATTGCACCTCCAACATGCATTGTATCAAACCATAATACTTTGTTGTTCAATTCTATCGTATTTGTTTTCAAGTGTCTAATATCTAGAGCGGATTGCCCTGTTTTAGTTCTAATGATTAGTATCCTGATATTCCTGTTAAAATATGTCCGAATCATGATTGACTTTATGGTTCAAATTGAAGTTTCTTTCACTATAAATACTGGTACAAAACCTTTTCCTTTTTCAGGCAAAAATAAACACATTTAGCTGCTAGACTTAAATGATGAGACAAAAGCTCCATAAAAAAAGAACGCAGACACGCGTTCTTTTACATTATCCAATTAGCTAGTCTCTTTTTGGGCTAGATCACTCGCAGCCTTGATGATCTGCTCTCGCGGATGATCTTTTAAAAGAGCGATTTCAAAAACCTCATCCAGATGGGTAACAGGAATGATTTCAATTCCCGTGATCTCATTCAGGATGGTCTGGACATTTTCCTTTGGAATGATGACCTTCGTGGCGCCTGCTTTTTTCGCTGCCTTCACTTTTGGATAGACACCGCCAATCGGCTTCACATTTCCATGGATGCTGATTTCTCCAGTCATCGCAACGGTATTGTCCATTGGGATTTTATAGATGGCTGAATAAATTCCAGTCGCCATGGCAATTCCGGCAGATGGCCCATCAATCGGTGTACCGCCAGGGAAGTTCACATGGATGTCAAACTCATCTGCCGGTACGCCCATCGACCTCAGGACAGTTATGACATTTTCAATCGAACCCCGCGCCATACTTTTTCTGCGGATTGATTTTCCCTGTCCGCCGATGCTTTCTTCATCTACGATGCCGGTGATATTTATGGACCCTTTTTCCTTCGCCTTGATGACCGTTACCTCGATTTCAAGAAGAGCGCCGGTGTTTGGTCCATATACAGCCAGGCCATTTACCAGACCAACCGCTGACTTTTCATTAATTTTTCTTTCCATCCTCGGTGTCAGCTGGCTTGAATGGACGACCCATTCAATTTCCTCTTCCTTGATGTATGTCCGGTCATCTGTTATGGCAAGCCCTGCGGCGATTTGCACCATATTGACTGCTTCACGGCCATTCCGTGCATAGTTTGACAAAATCTCAATCGCTTTTTCACTCATCGACAGCTGTACTTTTTCAGCTGCATTCCTCGCTACTTCAGAAATTTCCTCTTGAGTTAGCTCACGGAAAAATACTTCCATGCATCTTGACCTAATTGCCGGAGGGATTTCGCTTGGAGTTCTCGTCGTCGCGCCTACAAGGCGGAAGTCTGCCGGGAGCCCATTTTTGAAGATGTCGTGGATATGACTCGGGATTTGCGTGTTTTCTTCATTATAATACGCACTCTCTAAAAATACCTTCCTGTCTTCCAGTACTTTTAAAAGCTTGTTCATCTGGATTGGATGCAGTTCACCGATCTCATCGATGAATAAAACTCCACCGTGTGCATTGGTGACCGCCCCTTGCTTAGGCTGAGGGATACCGGCCTGTCCCATTGCTCCAGCTCCTTGATAGATCGGGTCATGCACCGAACCGATTAAAGGATCTGCAATCCCTCTTTCATCGAACCTGGCAGTAGTAGCATCCAGTTCAACGAATACCGATGATTTTTTGAAGGGGGATTTTTGGTTTTGCTTAGCCTCTTCCAAAACCAGTCTCGCTGCCGCTGTTTTCCCTACTCCAGGAGGTCCGTAAATGATGACATGCTGCGGATTAGGACCACACAAGGCTGCTTTCAAAGCCTTGATTCCATCTTCCTGTCCGACAATATCATTGAAGCTTGAAGGCCTGACCTTTTCAGCAAGCGGCTCACTCAGTGACACCGACCTCATCTTTCTTAACTGTTCCATTTCCTTTCGGGATTCCCGATCAATTGATACCTTTTGCGTCCTCTGATTCCTTAATAGATTCCAGAAATACAGCCCAATGATGATACCGAAAAACAGCTGTATAAATAAGGCGATTCCGGTCCAACTCAATATACATTCCCTCCCGTAAGTTGATACTATTCGCTTTCACCTAGTATCCCCCTGAGCGTGTTGGAATAAACAATATTTTCAAGTGAATTTTTCCGCCTGAAGTGACCGGGTTTTATAGCGGATTGTAGACATTTTGCCGGGAGGGTTTGAGGTAGTTCGGACAGCTTTTCCTCTTCCACCACCCAAGCTGTCCGAAGGTGACCCGAGTTCGGACAGCTTTTCCTCTTTCACCGCTAAACCTGTCCGAAGTTGGCTCTGATTCTGACAGCTTTTCCTCTTTCACCGCTAAACCTGTCCGAAGTTGCCTCTGATTCTGACAGCTTTTCCTCTTTCACCGCTAAACCTGTCCGAAGTTCCCTCTGATTCTGACAGCTTTTCCTCTTTCACCGCTAAACCTGTCCGAAGTTGGCTCTAGTTCGGACAGCTTTTCCTCTTCTACCACTAAACCTGTCCGAAGTTGCCTCTGATTCTGACAGCTTTTCCTCTTTCACCGCTAAACCTGTCCGAAGTTGGCTCTAGTTCGGACAGCTTTTCCTCTTCTACCACTAAACCTGTCCGAAGTCGGCTCTGATTCTGACAGCTTTTCCCTTTCCACCGCTAAACCTGTCCGAAGTTGGCTCTGATTCTGACAGCTTTTCCTCTCTTAACACTTAACCTGTCCGAAGTTCGCCATGATTCTGACAGCTTTTCCTCTCTTAACACTTAACCTGTCCGAAGTTGCCTCTGATTCTGACAGTTTTTCCTCTTTCACCGCTAAACCTGTCCGAAGTTGCCTCTGATTCTGACAGCTTTTCCTCTTCTACCGCTAAACCCGTCCGAAGTCGGCTCTGATTCTGACAGCTTTTCCTCTTCCACCACCCAAGCTGTCCGAAGGTGGCTCTGGTTCGGACAGCTTTTCCTCTATTCATTCCAAACCTGTCCGAAGTTGGCTCTGATTCTGACAGCTTTTCCTCTTCCACCATCCAAGCTGTCCGAAGGTGGCTCTAGTTCGGACAGCTTTTACTCTTCTACCACCAAACCTGTCCGAAGTTCACCTCCGATCGTTCCAGCAATCGGAATTTTTCACACTAAAAAATCCCGGTGAGCACTCACCGGGATTTAGGAAGCATTAAGCTGAATTTCTTTCGTCTTTCAGGACTGTACCGTCTTCTAGGACTAGCTTTGGCGGCATGTTGTTCTCGACTGTTTCCTTCGTGATGATGCACTTAACAATATCGTCACGTGATGGAAGGTCGAACATGACATCAAGCATGATGCCTTCAATAATGGAACGCAGTCCGCGTGCTCCTGTCTTGCGCTCGATTGCCTTTTTCGCAATCTCGATTAAAGCATCATCTTCAAAATCAAGCTCGACATCGTCCAGCTCAAGCATTTTCTGATATTGCTTCACAAGTGCGTTCTTCGGCTTTGTCAGGATTTCAACCAGTGCTTCTTCGTCAAGCGGAGTTAGGCTCGCAATCACTGGAAGACGGCCGATGAATTCAGGGATCAAACCGAACTTCAGCAAGTCTTCAGGAAGCACTTTTGACAGCAATTCCTTCTTGTCTAGGTCTTCTTCTTTTTTATCAGAACCGCCGAAGCCGATTACTTTCTGGCCAAGGCGGCGTTTGATAATTTGTTCGATACCATCAAATGCCCCGCCGCAAATGAACAGGATATTCGTTGTATCAATCTGGATGAATTCCTGATGAGGATGCTTTCGTCCACCTTGTGGCGGAACGCTTGCAACTGTTCCCTCAAGAATTTTAAGGAGCGCCTGCTGCACGCCTTCACCGGACACATCTCTTGTAATAGATGGGTTTTCGGATTTTCTTGCGATTTTATCGATTTCATCGATATAAATGATTCCTTTTTCAGCTTTTTCCACATCATAGTCAGCTGATTGGATCAGTTTCAACAGGATATTTTCAACGTCTTCACCGACATATCCTGCTTCAGTCAATGATGTTGCATCCGCGATTGCGAAAGGAACATTAAGAATACGAGCCAATGTTTGGGCAAGTAAGGTTTTTCCGCTACCTGTCGGCCCAATCATCGCAATATTACTCTTTGACAGTTCAACATCATCAATCTTGCTGTTTGAGTTGATACGCTTATAGTGGTTGTAAACGGCTACAGAAAGGTTTTTCTTCGCCTGGTCCTGGCCAATTACATACTCATTAAGGATATCACGGATTTCCTGTGGCTTCGGAACATCCTTGAACTCAACTTCTTCTTCAGTACCAAGTTCTTCTTCAACGATTTCTGTGCATAATTCAATACACTCGTCACAGATATAGACACCTGGACCGGCTACCAGCTTGCGGACCTGATCCTGAGTCTTGCCGCAGAAAGAACATTTGAGCTGTCCTTTTTCATCATTAAATTTGAACAATGCCTTCACCCCTTGAGAACTTCTAAAACATATATAAAGCTGCGATTCATAAGCAAACGAACAGTTAAGTGACGGTTTTTCTGCTGCATTGTAGCAGGTATGTATTGCATTGTATCATATTTTGCCAGGGTACAGGAAATAATAACCCTCGGCTATTTCAGGTTCGCGCTTATGAATCGAAAAAAAAATATGTACTAACTCATCTTAACCATAAATCCGGCCATTAAATCGGCTTACAGGAAATTGCTAAAAAATTATGTATGTATATTGGTGATAATGGTAGAAAACAAGGCACGATTTACTCGCGCCTTGTTTCTATCTTTTATACTAAGTATAAAATTCACTTTGAGAAATGTCTAGCTTCAGCGCCTAGCCCCTCGAGTCACTTGTCTAGTGTCGCCTCCTAGAAACTCCGAAACTTCAACTCCGCGGCAGAAGCAAAAAGCGCTTCTTTGTCGAAGTCTCCAGTTTCTGCGTTTCTGGACAGTCGGCTATACTTTTCGATTTCGGTCCGCCCAATGAAGTCAAAGAACGACTTCACCGGTCGGCCCTCCAGTGCTTGTCGGGGCTGACCAAGGCGCTTACGCTTTTCTAATATTATGCAACAGTTTTGCTGTTTTCTACAAGGAAATCAACTGCTTTTTTCAGTTGAAGATCGCCTTTGATTCCTTCAAGGCTTCCGCCTAGTGCTGCCTGGATTTGGTCAGCAGTCATATTGTACATTTCAGACATCTTTTCAAGCTCTGCATTTACTTCTTCATCAGTTACTTCGATGTTTTCAGCTTTTGCGATTGCTTCAAGAGTCAGGTTCACACGAACGCGTGTAGCAGCTTCTTCTTTCATTTGTTCGCGAAGAGCAGCTTCATCTTGTCCTGAGAACTGGTAGTACAGGTCAAGGTTCATGCCTTGCATTTGCAGGCGCTGTTCGAATTCGTTCACCATGCGGTCGATTTCAGTGTCGATCATCGCTTCAGGAACTTCGATTTCAGCATTAGCTGCTGCCTTTTCAACAACAGTGTCGCGCTCGAAATGTTCTTTCTGGTGCGCTTTGTCGTGTGCAAGACGATCTTTGATTTTTGTTTTAAGCTCATCTAAAGTTTCAACTTCTTCGTCAGCATCTTTAGCGAACTCGTCATCTAGAGCTGGAAGTTCTTTTCCTTTGATTTCGTGAACTTTCACTTTGAAAGTTGCAGGCTTACCAGCAAGTTCAGCTGCATGGTACTCTTCTGGGAAAGTAACCTCTACATCTTTTTCTTCGCCAGTAGCTGTTCCAACTAGTTGTTCTTCGAAACCTGGAATGAATGAACCTGAACCAAGTTCAAGTGCATAGTTTTCAGCTTTGCCGCCTTCGAAAGCTTCGCCATCAACGAATCCTTCGAAATCGATGACAACATTGTCGCCATTTTCAGCTGTGCCTTCTTCTTTAACAACAAGCTCAGCCTGCTTTTCTTGCATTGCTTTCAATTCGTTCTCTACTTCTTCATCTGTAACGTTTGTGTCGAATGCTTCTACTTCAAGTCCTTTGTATTCGCCAAGCTTCACTTCCGGCTTAACTGTTACAGTTGCCTTGAAGATCAGGCTCTTGCCCTTCTCGATTTGTTCTACATCGATTTCAGGACGGTCAACTGGCTCGATTCCAGTTTCGTCGATTGCACTTGCATATGCTTCTGGAAGAAGGATATCAATTGCATCCTGATATAAAGATTCTACGCCGAAACGCTTTTCGAACATTTGGCGTGGCATTTTTCCTTTACGGAATCCTGGTACGTTAATTTGCTTAACGACTTTCTTGAATGCAGCGTCAAGACCCTGGTTGACCTTTTCTGCATCTACTTCAATTGTTAGAACCGTTTGGTTCCCTTCTCTTTTTTCTACCTTTGCAGACATACAGTTCCCTCCAACAATAATCTATTGTCATTTTCATTCGACGATGAATACTCTTGTTAACCAAGCAATATTCCAGATTAAATGTAAAATAGAATGATTTTT
Source organism: Mesobacillus sp. AQ2 (assembly GCF_030122805.1). Taxonomy (NCBI): domain Bacteria; kingdom Bacillati; phylum Bacillota; class Bacilli; order Caryophanales; family Bacillaceae; genus Mesobacillus; species Mesobacillus sp. AQ2. Next base: position 3,513,578 of record NZ_CP126080.1, read on the forward strand.
ACATAATACAACCACTACATTATAACACAGGTTTATTTCGTTTCAACAGCTTGGACTATATTATCGGGTAAGAAATTTCTTCTAACTCTCTGATAAACTCAAGAACCTTTGCTGCTTCAACATGGTGACTGCCGTAAAGATCAGCAAACTCCTCAAGCGGATCATCAAATCCATAGTACTCGTTGGCAGTGAAATGAACTGCAGCAGCCCAGGCAGCAGGCTTGCCGACAGGAGTTTTATACGGATAAACCAGAAAAAAATACCGCTCAACGAGGCTTTGCACCTGTTCATACAATACAGGATCATCATTTTCAATCTCATCGGCTAATAACTGAAGCACTCCGCTGTCCTCAATGTACTCCTTCACATCAGGTAAATGAGTGGGGGTAAAAGATTCATTCCAGTCGAATTTACTTACACCAATTTCCTCTGAATACTCTTGTTCTCTCAATATATTGACCAGCATGGTTTTTATAAAGGGATGGCCCTCTTCTGAACCTGCAAATTTTTTCAAAACCTTGATGAACGGACGAATGTTCACATTGGTGAGACTTCCTAAAGCCAAAACCTGCTTATTTATGTCTTCCGATTCAAACAGATCTAGTTCCTGTTCTTCTGGTTGTTCATCATCCATCTCAGCAGTCTCATATTTTTCTGTCCCATCTTTCATCTTTCGGCCAAACTCAAGCATTTTCATAAAATGCTCATGCTTATCAACAGGGATTTCCCGATCTTCGAGCAATGCTTCAATCGCAGTAACTACTTCACTGTACTCATTCAACTGGACGAGGATCATCAAATACATTTCGATCACCTGGATATAATCACCTCGGCCGCTCTTTAGCATATCCGCCGCGATTTCCTTGGCCATCTTTAGGTTGCCCGTTTCATAATGGACGAGTATGAGTCCTACATATATATCGCTGTTCTCAGGTTCGTGCTCCAGGGCTTGCTCCAGACATTGAATGGCTTCCCTGTACTTTTGCTGTTTTAAATAATCCAGGCCTTTTTCCAAAAGCCTCTTTCCCAGACCGGGAAACAGGATCAGATTATCCTTATTTGAATCCCGTTTTTTCATACACATACCGCCTTACTTATAAAAAAATATCTATTTGGTAATCCGTTTTGCACTTCAGCTTTTTAGAAAGTGTAGCACGATTTCTGGAAAAAACAAAAAGATTCACAAGCAGAGCCTGTGAATCTTCTAATTTCTATAAAGTTTAGTTGCCAAAACTAGCATCCTATCTTCGCAACCGCATCCTCATATTCCTTAATGCTTCCTTCGAGCTGGAGGGTCAATTCGATTTCGTCCCATCCGTTCAGTAGCATATTATACCAGTAAGGGTGAATTTCAAATTCTGCCCTAAAACCCTCATTATCATAAACACATTTCTGCTCAAGCGAAACAGTCATCTCATACTCCTGCCCGGCTGCTTTTCCAAGCAGGCAGGTTACTTCCTTTTCAGACAATACCACAGGGAGAATTCCATTTTTAAGGCAGTTCTGCTTAAATATGTCTGCGAATGATGGAGCAATGATCACCCGGAACCCATAATCCTGCAATGCCCATGGCGCGTGTTCCCTGGAGGAGCCACAGCCAAAATTTTCGTTGGCGATTAAAATCGATGCTCCCTGGCTGGCAGGGTGGTTGAGTTCGAACCTTTCATCTGGTTCACCATCTTGCTTGAAGCGCCAGTCGTAAAATAAATATTGACCAAACCCGGTCTTCTCGATTCTTTTCAGGAATTGCTTCGGAATGATCTGGTCTGTATCTACGTTGGTCCGGTCCATTGCAGCAGCTTTTCCTGTCATTTCTTTAAAACTGGACATTTCAGGCTCCTTTCATCGTAAAATTTTTCCTTGCGAATTAACTTTTAGGAAGCGGCCGGAAATTGCGTAGAGTTCCGGACTATTTTTTAAGCTATTCTTTCTTCTGGAAGACTTTGCATTAAAAGATAGCGAGAATAGTGTCTTTCGTGCCGTTAATTGCAATACTCATGGTCATTAATTGCGCCATCAGTCACTATTTGGTATAAACACTAAACCGTTACTCCAGCCATCGACCTGACATCAACAAAGTGTCCGTTAAGCGCAGCTGCAGCTGCCATAGCCGGGCTCACTAGATGCGTCCGTGCTCCAGCACCCTGTCTTCCCTCAAAGTTCCGGTTTGAAGTGGAGGCGCAATGCTCCCCGGCTGGTACGATATCAGCATTCATGCTGAGGCACATGCTGCAGCCTGATTCCCTCCACTCAAATCCTGCTTCGATAAAAATAGCGGCTATGCCTTCTTCTTCTGCTGCCTTTTTCACCTGCTGGGAACCTGGTACGACAATCGCATTTACTCCTGCAGCGACCTTCTTCCCTTTGACAATCTCGGCGGCAGCACGGAGGTCCTCGATCCTTGAATTCGTACAGGAACCGATGAATACTTTCGTCACGTGGATATCTTTGATAAGCTGACCTTCCTCAAGTCCCATATATTCAAAGGCTCTTTGAACGGATTTCTTTTCTGCATCCGTTTCACATTCTGCTAAATATGGCACTCTTTCCGTAACCGGGGCCGTCATCGCTGGGTTCGTTCCCCAGCTGACCATCGGTGCGATTTCTCTTCCATCAACTTCAATCACATCGTCATGCTCCGCATCTTCATCAGAGGCAAGCTTCTGCCATTCAAGGATATGATCAAGAAACGCATCTCCCTGTGGTGCATACTTCCTTCCATTAAGGTAGGCGAAAGTCTTTTCATCAGGAGCAACGATTGATGCTTTTGCCCCGCCCTCGATTGACATATTGCAAAGCGTCATCCTTTCTTCCATCGACATATTCCTGATCACATCGCCGCAAAATTCAATAACATATCCTGTACCGAATTTGACGCCATATTGACCGATAATAAACAGAATGACATCTTTGGCGCTGACTCCAGGCCCGAGTGAGCCGGAAACTTCGATTTTCAATGTTTTCGGTTTTGTCTGCCAGAGCGTTTGCGTAGCAAGAACATGTTCAACCTCACTTGTTCCTATCCCGAAGGCAAGTGAACCGAAGGCTCCGTGTGTCGATGTGTGGCTGTCTCCGCAGACGATGGTCATCCCTGGCTTCGTCAAACCGAGCTCAGGCCCGATGACATGGACGATTCCCTGTTCCGGACTGTCAAGGTCAGCGAGCGGAATTCCGAACTCCTCGCAATTATTCCTTAATGTGTCCATCTGGTTCCTGGCAACCTGGTCATTGATCTCCCGGCGATTAAGGGTGGGAACATTGTGGTCCATCGTCGCAAATGTCAGGTCAGGCCTCCTTACTGTCCGATTTTTCATCCTCAGCCCTGAAAAAGCCTGCGGGGAGGTCACTTCATGGACAAGATGCAAGTCAATGTATAATAGGTCCGGCCTGCCCTCTTCCATATGGACGACGTGCTTCTCCCAGATTTTTTCAATGATCGTTTTTCCCAAAATAACCTCCCCTTTCATTTGTATATAAGATAGATTTATACTCAGTTAAGATCTTAGAATCATTAACACCGGTTTAAGCATAAGCACCCATGATATTGAAAATTGCTTCATTATCGAGAAGGGCAGCTTTGATTTCTTCGGCCATTTGTTCAGTTGTGACCGGGAAGCTTCCCATTACAGCGATATCACGTGTCCTGCTTCCTGATTCAAGAACCTGCTTCACGGCGTTCTCGACTGCTTCTGCTTCCTCATCCAGCCCAAAAGACATTCTCAGCATCATCGCAGCTGAAAGGATCATCGCGATTGGGTTGGCAGCATTCATTCCGGCGATATCTGGTGCTGAACCATGGATCGGCTCATATAAATATGGTCCCTGGACTGAAACGCTGGCTGACGGCAGCATGCCAAGCGATCCGGTCAGCACCGAGGCTTCATCACTTAAAATATCTCCAAACATGTTTTCTGTTACAATTACATCGAACTGCCGAGGATTTTTGATCAGCTGCATTGCTGCGTTATCCACGAGCATATGGTCAAGCTGCACATCCGGGAACTCTCTCGCGATTTCTTCAGCTGTTTCCCTCCACATTCGGCTTGATTCCAGGACATTGGCCTTATCCACTGAAGTGACCTTGCTTTTGCGCGTTGCGGCCAGCTCGAACGCGTAGCGAATGACTCTCTCCATCTCTTTTTTCTGGTAAAACAAAGTATCTACTACAGAAGCTTCACCTTTTTGGACTGTCCGCTCACTCGGTTTCCCGAAGTAAAGCCCGCCTGTCAGTTCCCTGACTACGACCATATCAGCACCCTCGACGACTTCCTCGCGAAGCGGAGATACACCGGAAATACTGGAGTAATATTGGACTGGCCGGACATTCCCGTACAATCCAAGCTCTTTCCTGATTTTCAACAACCCTTTTTCAGGACGCAGATGCCCGGGCATCCCATCCCATTTCGGTCCGCCTACTGCCCCTAAAAGAACAGCATCGCTGGTTTTACAAAGATCCAGGGTGTGCTCCGGAAGCGGGGTTCCATACTCATCGATGGCTGCGCCGCCAATTTCTCCATACACACAATGGAATTTGTGCCCGAAAAGCTCGGCTACTGCCTGGAGGATCGTGACCGCCCCCTTGCTTACTTCTTTACCTACGCCATCTCCTGGCAGGATTGCGATCCTTTTTTCCATTACACTCGCCTCCACTTTTTTAGTAGTTGTTGATCAGCCGTTAACGGCAACCTTCTTTGTTTCTTCCATATAAAGGACTCTGTTGACAGCATTGAGATACGCCTTCGCAGAAGCTTCAAGCACATCCTGTGCGAGGCCTCTTCCGCTTGTCTCGATTCCCCCGAAATCCAGTTTCACGTAAACCTGCGCAAGAGCATCCCTGCCCGCCCCGACTGACTGGATCCTGTAATCTAACAAGCTCGCTGTTTCTTCCATGCATTTTTCAAGCGTATTATATAAAGCTTCGATACTTCCGGAGCCTGTTGAAGCTTCCTGGATTTTTTCATTCTGACAGCCAGACAGGGTGACCGTCGCAGTAGGTACCTGGTTGGTCCCGTACTGTACCTGAATGGAATCGAGCCGGTAATACTGCTGTTCTTTAGACAGCTTCTCTTCGAGGATGATGGCTGCAAGGTCATCATCAGTCATTTCCTTTTTCCGGTCTGCCAGCTCCTTGAATACAGAGAATAAGTGATTGATCTCGTGTTCTGGAACAGATAGCCCAATTTCATTTAATCTGTTTCGGAATGCATGTCGTCCGGAGTGCTTTCCGAGTACCATCGAGTTTTTCTGAAGGCCGACCAGCTCTGGAGAAATGATTTCATAAGTCGTTTTCTCTTTCAGCACTCCGTCCTGGTGGATTCCCGACTCATGCGCGAAGGCATTCCGGCCGACCACCGCTTTGTTCGCCGGAACCGCCATACCCGTGAGCTTGCTGACAAGGCTGCTTGTTCTGCTGATTTCCTTGAGGTTCATCCTTGTTTCCGCCTCGTAAAAATCTTTGCGGATATGGAGGGCAACAGCGAATTCCTCGAGTGCTGCATTCCCGGCCCGCTCGCCAATTCCGTTAATGGTTCCTTCCACCTGTGAAGCACCCGCAGATACAGCGGCAAGGGAGTTGGCGATTGACATCCCAAGGTCATCATGACAATGCGCTGAAAGTTCGACCTTACTAATAGAAGGAACATGTTCCTGCAAGTAAGTAAAAATCTGTCCATATTCCTGCGGAGAGATATATCCAACAGTATCTGGAATGTTGATCACATTTGCACCTGCCCTGATCACCTCTTCAACAATCTCAGCCAGGAAATCAAGCTCAGTCCGGCAAGCATCCTCAGCAGACCATTGAATGACCGGGAATTTGGCTGCCGCATATTTCACCGTTCTTACCGCTGTTTCGATCACTTCTTCTTTGGTCTGCTTCAGCTTGTGGACCCTATGAATAGGCGAAGTTGCGATAAAAAGATGCAATCTTGGTTCTGCACCATGCCTCAAGGCTTCCCACGCAGAGTCAATATCCGTTATAACCGAGCGCGCGAGCCCTGTCACCGAACAGCCTTTGATCTCACGGGCAATTTCCGCAACTGAGGCAAAATCCCCTTTGGAAGCGGCCGGAAACCCGGCTTCAATGATATCGACATTCAGCCGCTCAAGCTGTCTGGCAATCTCTAGTTTTTCCGTGAAATTCAAATTGACCCCGGCTGACTGCTCCCCATCACGCAATGTCGTATCAAAAATTTTAATTTTTCGCACTGGCAGCCACTTCTCTCTGCTTTTGTTTGTTGACAAACGGCATCATCTTTCTTAGTTCTCTTCCCACCTCTTCAATCTGGTGGCTGTTTTCTTTTTCATTGATCGCATTGAAGACCGGTCTGTTGTTTTCGTTTTCTTCAATCCAGCCTTTTGCAAAGGTTCCTTCCTGGATGTCTGTCAAAACTTTTTTCATTTCCGCTTTCACCTGATCATTTACAACCCTTGGCCCGCTGACAAAATCGCCCCATTGTGCCGTGTCAGAAATGGAATAGCGCATTCCTTCCAATCCGCCTTCATACATCAAATCAACGATCAGCTTCAGTTCATGCATCGTTTCAAAATATGCCAGCTCCGGCTGGTATCCTGCTTCGACAAGTGTTTCAAAGCCCGATTTAACGAGTGAAGTCAACCCGCCGCAAAGCACAGCCTGCTCCCCGAATAGATCTGTTTCCGTTTCCTCCTTGAAGGTTGTTTCCAATGCTCCGGCCCTTAATGCTCCAATTGCTTTTGCATAAGCGAGCGCTAGTTCCCTTGCTTCTCCCGATACATCCTGATGGATGGCGAAAAGCGCTGGAACGCCTGCCCCCTCTTCGTATGTCCTTCTGACAAGATGTCCCGGCCCTTTTGGAGCGACCAGCAATACATCACAAGTTTCCGGCGGAACGATCTGGTTAAAATGGACATTAAATCCGTGGGCAAACATCAAAGCCTGATTTGAAAGCTGGGGTTCAATTTCATTTTTGTATACTGCTGTCTGCCGCTCATCCGGCAGCAGTACCATGACCACATCTGATGAGGCAACTGCTTCAGCCACTGTCTTGACCTCAAAGCCATCTTCAACAGCCTTTTCCCATGACTTTCCTGATCTTAAGCCAACAACAACCTCAACGCCGCTGTCGCGGAGATTCTGTGCGTGCGCATGTCCCTGTGAGCCATAACCGACAACCGCAACCCTCTTTCCGTTGAAATAAGCCTCATTTGCATCACCGTTATAGTACATTTTCGCCATATTCTCTCTCCCTTTCTATTTAAAAAATTGGTTTTTGATCAGACAAAAGAAAATGTTTTTTGCTGGCTGGTCCGCTGGTTCCCCCGCGGGAATGCAGTCGTTCCAGTCCGGGCCAGCTCCCTGATTCCATATGGTTTGATCAGATCGATAAATGCCTCGATTTTTTCCGTTTCACCTGTCAATTGGATGATGATGCTATCCTTACTCACATCAATCACCGATGCCCGGAATGGTTCTATGATGGAGTAGATTTCTGCCCGATTCTGGGGAAGGACCGGCACTTTCACAAGAACCAGCTCACGGGCGACTATCGCCTGGTCGCTGATATCCGCCACCTTCAGCACATCGATCTGCTTGTTCAACTGCTTCGTGATCTGCTCAACCATCCCGTCATTCTCCACATGGACAACACAGGTCATCCGGGAGACTCCTTCCTGCTCTGTAAGACCAACCGAAATGCTTTCAATATTGTAATTTCGTTTTGTAAAAAGATTGGTGATCCTGTTCAAGACTCCGGGCCGGTTCAGGACCGTCATCGTTATGATTCGCTTCATTTCCTCACTCCCACCATTTCGTGGATTCCTTTTCCTGGGGCAATCATTGGATATACATTTTCAGCTCCATCGACCCTGAAATCGAGCAGCACCGGTTCATTGTCATTGAGCACTTCATCCAGGATGGCATGCGCTTCAGCTTCGGAGTGGATTTCAAACCCTTTGATGCCATATGCTTCAGCCAGTTTTACGAAGGATGGCTGTATCGGATTTTTGCTGTGAGAATACCTTTCCTGGTAGAAAATCTCCTGCCATTGCCTTACCATCCCAAGTGCCTTGTTATTGAAAATCGCAATCTTGATCGGCAGCTGGAATTCGGCAATCACAGCCAGCTCCTGGGTTGACATCTGGAAACCGCCATCACCGAGAACGGCGACTACGCAAGCCTGCGGGTCTGCCAGCTGTGCGCCTATACTGGCTGGAAGACCAAATCCCATTGTTCCGAGCCCTCCTGAGGTGACCCATCGATCAGCTGTTTTGAACTGATAGTATTGAGCAGCCCACATTTGATGCTGACCGACATCGGTAACGACAATCGCTTCGCCTGCTGTTTTTTCATATAGCAGTTCCATGACCTTTTGCGGTTTTAGAATTTCATTGTCTTCGTAATGAAAAGGAAATTCATTTTTCCAGGACTCCAGAGTTTCAATCCATTCTTGCTGCTGCGGAGGTTTCCCTTCGAGCTTGAGCAGCTGTTTTAAAGCTTCCCTGGCATCTCCTACAACCGGAATCTTCGTAGGCACGTTCTTCCCGATTTCCGCAGGGTCTATATCAATATGGGCGACAGTTGCTTTTGGCGCAAAGTGCTGCAGGTTGCCTGTCAGCCGGTCATCAAAGCGTGCCCCGATATTGATCAGCAAGTCACAATGATAGAGAGCCATGTTGGCCGTATAGCAGCCATGCATCCCCGCCATCCCCATAAACTGTTTATGTCCTGCGGGAAATCCACCCAAGCCCAGCAGTGTGTGGACCACCGGAATGTTCTGCTGTTCAGCGTATTCTTTTAATAGATTTGATGCCTTTGAATGAAGGATGCCAGCTCCAGCGAGGATGACTGGTCTTTTTGCCTTGCTGACTGCTTCTGACAGCTTTCTGACTTGCAGGAAATTCGGCTCCGTTGTCGGCTGATAACCTGGTAAATAAATTTCCTGATCTGCCGACTCCGGTTCTGCCAGTATTCCCGACGCAAGGTCCTTTGGAAAATCGATGACCACCGGACCAGGCCTGCCGCTTGTCGCAATATAAAAAGCTTCCTTGATGATCCGTGGGATGTCTTTGATCTCCCTGACCTGATAGTTATACTTCGTGATTGGGGTGGTGATTCCCAGAATGTCAGCTTCCTGGAAGGCATCTGTACCGATGACCCCTGTCGCCACCTGGCCGGTGAAAACGACCAGCGGCAGCGAATCCATCATCGCATCGGCAATGCCGGTGATGATGTTGGTCGCGCCCGGTCCAGAAGTTGCGATGACCACACCCGGTTTCCCGCTGATCCGCGCATATCCTTCAGCCGCATGGATTCCTCCCTGTTCATGCCTTGGCAGCACATGAAGGATCTTAGAATCATAGAGTTTGTCGTAAATCGGGAGGACAGCTCCTCCTGGGTAGCCGAAAATGACTTCGACGTTTTCCTTTTCCAGAGCCTTTAGCAGCAAATCTGCGCCGCTCACTTTACTCGTTTTAGCCTTTGTTTCCTTCAAGGCAGCTTCCATTTATCGAACCTCCCATATTTGGATTCACTGTATTTTTTCAAAATAAAAAAGCCCATCCATCTCCATATGCCTAAGGTTTCCCAGGCAAAGGGATGGAATAGGCTTTATCTCCTTGTTCCACGGTACCACCCTTCTTCACGCTTAACGCGTGCGCTCGTGATTTTGATAACAAGTGCGTTGCACTCGACCAGTTTTACTAGTATCCTTTCAAACTGGCGCTCCAGGGTGAGTTCATTCAATACGGCATCACCGGCTTCCAGCTAACCCGGCTCTCTGTGCATGCTGATCGCATTGAATTACTTGTCCCTGTCTTCGCTTTATCTATATTCGATTAAAAACCCAGATAGGTTGATGTTGTTTGCAACATAATCAACTAAGCTTGACATAAAACTATATTTAACTGACTTGATGGGCTGTCTCCGGATAGACCTGGATGCCATCGGCTACAACAGTAGCCCTGAATTCCTTCAGGATGTTTTGGGTATGCTCGCCTGGCATCCCATCGCCGATGACTCTTCCATCCACTTTGACAACGGCGATCACTTCGGCTGCAGTTCCGGTAAGGAACACTTCATCTGCCGTGTAAACATCATGGCGGGTAAACGGTTCTTCCTTCACCTCGTATCCTAGTTTAGAAGCAATTTCAATCACCGCGCTCCTTGTGATTCCTTCAAGGGCCCCTACATAACTAGGCGGGGTAAGGAAAGTGTTGCCTCTTACGATAAAAATATTATCCGCGGACCCCTCGGCAACATAGCCCTGGTCATTCAGCATCAGAGCCTCGCTCACATTGGCCAGATGCGCCTCAATCTTTACGAGGACATTATTTAAATAATTCAGTGACTTCACTTTCGGGCTTAAAACATCAGGACGGTTTCTTCTAGTCGCCACCGTAACAATCTCAAGTCCGCTCTCATACAATTCCTTCGGGAAGATGGACAGCGGCTCCACAATGATAACGACATTCGCATTAGGGCACTTATACGGATCCAGTCCCAGGTCACCAACACCCCGTGACACGACCACCCGGATATAGGCATCTCTTAATCGGTTCCGTTCTACTGTCTCTACTACAAGATCAGTGAACTCCTCTTTAGAGTGTGGCATATTCAGCATGATGGATTTAGCTGACCGGTAAAGACGGTCCATATGTTCTTCCATCCTGAAAATATTGCCGCTGTATACCCGTATCCCTTCAAAAATACCGTCTCCGTATAAAAATCCATGATCATATACCGAAATCTTAGCATTTTCCTTGGTGACGAATTCCCCGTTTAAGTAGATCCACTGCTCGGGCACAACACAACACTCCTTTAATGAATAGACGCTTTAAATGAATAAAATTAGGTTTAAAAAAAATACAATTTTACACAATGGGCTGTTGCAAAAACTGCATTGGTGAAACTTGTATTTTTATATTTGAGGATTATCTTACGCCCATTTATCAGCCTCGTCAACACCCTTTTTCTAAATTATTTGATAATTTTGACTTGTTGACCAATCTGTATACGCTTACATTGTTGATATATTCACATTTATAATTTTTTAATTTTTTTTCTCTTTAGGGTTCCTGAGCATAAAAAAAACTCACCTTCCATGAAGGTGAGTTAAGGTATGTAGTTTAAATGGCGTCCCAGGAGAGATTCGAACTCCCGACCGTACGCTTAGAAGGCGTATGCTCTATCCGGCTGAGCTACTGGGACATAGTTGTTTTTTAAAGACAAGATTTATTATATTAGGCTAATAACAAAATGTCAATATGAAACCTAAACTTTTTTCCGAGGGGAAAGATTGATTCCCCTCAGAAAACTATTATAGTAGTATCAGTCTTTTTTGTGAAGTGTAAACTCCTGCCTTAAGTCGGATAATTCTCCGTTACCATAGTCAAAGATCCTTAATAAGACTTTATTACTGTCCAGCTCGAGGATCACATAGGTCTTTTCAATTCTGCCGCGAGGAAGTCTGATGCTTCCCGGGTTGATGAAAAGCACATCATCGACCATTTCAGCACCGAGAATATGCGAGTGTCCAAAACAAACAATATCTGCCTCTGCTTCTTTGGCCTTATAGTACAGGTTCACGAGTGTGGATTTCACTGAGTATAAATGCCCGTGTGTCACAAGAATTTTCAGGCCGCTTAAGTCGTGGACTTCATTGTCAGGATAATTGCCGTAAAAATCGCAATTCCCTTTGACTGACCTGAAATTCATAATGGCAGGATCCTTCTCGGAAAGCTCCGAATCACCGCAGTGAATCATCAGGTCTACATCCCTTCCGTGCTCTCTTTCGATTCCTTCCAGCACCTCTGTTGACCCATGGCTGTCACTGACAATCAGCACTTTACTCATATCGTTTACTCCCGTTCCTTGAGAACTTCATCCAGTTTCCTGATCGCATTGGCCCGGTGGCTGATGCTGTTTTTTTGCTCTGAAGTCAATTCTGCCATGCCTTTCCCTTCTGTCTCAACGAAGAAAATCGGGTCATAGCCAAACCCATTGCTGCCCCTTCGTTCACGAAGGATTCTCCCCTCACATGTCCCGAAAACCGTCAATGTTTCCTTGCCTGGCTCAGCCATCGCCAATGCACAGCAAAATCTGGCAGTCCGTTCGTTTTCTGGCACATTTTGAAGTCCATCGAGAACTTTGTCGATGTTTGCTTCGTCATTCTTTTCAATTCCTGCATATCGTGCCGAATAGACACCAGGGCGGCCATCCAGCGCGTCAATTTCAAGTCCTGAATCGTCTGCGATCACCCGGACTCCGAGTACTCTGGCAATTGTCTCGGCTTTCAGGACTGCATTCTCCTCGAAAGTCGAACCAGTTTCTTCAACATCCTCAAGCTCCGGGTAGTCAAGCAGTGTTTTTACAGTAAGTCCTTTAGGCAAAAATAACTTCTCGAACTCCTTTGCTTTCCCCTTATTTTTTGTTGCGATAATAACTGATTCCATTTTTAGATCTCCCCTAGCGCTTTTTTGCTCTCTCGATCTTTGCGGCCAATTCCTCACCGAGTGCAGACTTTTGCAATTCGAATAATTCCGTAATCCCATCCTGTGCAGCCTTCAATAGCTCCTGCAGCTGACTGTAGGAAAATGTAGCTTCCTCTCCTGTTCCCTGCAATTCAACGAATTCTCCATTGCCCGTCATCACCACATTCATGTCGACATGGGCAGCCGAATCTTCTACATAATTCAGGTCCACAACAACTTTTCCATCTTTCAAGACACCAACGCTTGTTGCTGCCAGTAAATCATTTACCGGGAAAGCAGACAGCTTCTTTTGCTTACTAAGCTTCTCAAGAGCCTGTGCCATGGCAATAAATGCTCCTGTAATCGATGCCGTCCGGGTGCCTCCATCTGCCTGGATGACATCACAGTCAACCCAGACCGTCCGCTCGCCAATAGCCTCCAGATTCACGACCGCGCGCAAAGCCCTGCCAATCAGACGCTGGATTTCCATTGTTCTTCCAGAAATTTTCCCTTTTGCCGCCTCACGAATATTCCTTTGCTCTGTCGCTCTAGGCAGCATGGAATACTCAGCCGTGATCCATCCTTTTCCCTCGCCGCGCATGAATGGCGGCACCCGATCCTCAATGCTCGCGGTACAGATTACTTTCGTATCGCCCACAGAAATCAGCACAGAGCCCTCAGGGTGTTTTAAATAATCGGTTTCTATATGTATTGGTCTTAATTGTAAGGGTTCTCGCCCATCGTATCTCATTTAAAGCCCTCCTTAGCATGTTCAAGCAGTTTGCCTGGAACAACAATAAATAAGAGGCAGGAAAATCGCCTGCCTCTTTGAATGTCTTTAATTAGTATATCAAAATTTTGTTATTAAAAACTACCTGTGTTTACTTTTTCAGGTCTTGTGACTGGCTCTGCCAGTTTCTCGCCCTTTTCTGACAGCACATCTGCCTTTCCATTCACCGTCAGTGCCACACTCTTGACACCTTCCTGCTCTGTCAGTGACAACACAAGAGAATTCAGCAGATGTTCAGATACCATTTTTTCTTCCAGGCTTCCGAAAATAGATTCGTTGAAGTTCAACGTTACCTTGCCATCTTCGATCTTTGGCTCATCAAGCAGCTTCACACCGGACTGGAAATCCGACAGCAGATTCGAAGCATATGCTGGACCCTCAACAAGCTCATTGACAATGGCAGTGATATTATCTTTCTGATCATTGCTGACACGCTTGGTTACCGGAACATAGTAGTACGCGCCTTCTTCACCGCCAATATAATAAACGGTCACTGCTTTCGTATTAGTGATATCTACGACATCTGAATTGTCGACATTGATGCCATCAGCACGGCTCAACTCTTCGCCGATTGGAGTTCCATTCACAGGCATCGCTTCGAGCGGCGTGCCATTCATCTGGAGTTTCACCTCATCGATGGAATCAAATTGTGTAAGCGTCCAGGTCACCGCTTGAAGGATTCTTTTCTCATCCTCTTTTTTGTAGGTTGCGAATTCCTTTGAAAAATCAACCGTTGCTGTCCCGTCCTTGATGTTCAGTGTCATTTGCGTGTCAGCTGGGAGGACGGCCCTGAAGCCATTAGGGAGCATTTGCTCCACAGGGCCATTGGCCACGAGGTATTCCAATGCCTGCTTGGCGACACTCTCTGTTTTTGGAAGTTCCATCGTCTGGGAGACGACATATCCATTTTTATCAATCAGGTACAGTTCTGTCTGGATGGATGTCTCCACCGCTTCTTTACCATTCTCTTTTGTTTCAGTCGTAACATTTTCATCAAGCGCTTCCCCATTCTCCATGAGAGTCACGTCCTGAGGCGGGTCGATCTTCTTCTTCTCCTCGCCCCCGAATAGACCACAGCCTGACAGGAATACAGTAGTTGCCAATGTAGCAGCTGTAACGACCACAGCCTTTTTATTTTTTGACATATAAATCCCTCCAAAGACAGTTTGTACTATCATGTATACGAGCCTTTCGATATTTTAGACCCTCTTTGGTAAGATTTTTAGTATAAACTGAAAACAAAAAGACCTCCATCTCTGGAGGTCTATAACATCATCCTAATTTGATTTTCTCCGCGTTCTCGATTGGCCGTTCGAGCCACTGTGAAGCGATCGTGGTAAAGATCGTTCTGGATCCAGTCATGTAAAATGAATGCTCAGGCAGCTCGTCCCGGTCTGCAAACATATCGTTGTGGCCAAGGATCGTACTTACTTCGCGTGCGGTTTCCTCTCCAGAACTGATGACCTTCACTTCAGGTCCCATGACTTCTTTGATGAGCGGCTCAAGCAAAGGGTAGTGGGTGCAGCCAAGGATCAATGTGTCGAGTCCTTGTCCCTGCAATGGCTTCAGGGTTTCCGTTACGACTTTCTTGGCAACACGGCCATCAAATTCCCCGCTTTCCACCAGAGGCACGAATTTTGGGCAGGCGAGTGCTTCAACCGCAGTCTTTCGGTTGATTGATTTCAAAGCATGCTCGTAGGCACGGCTTTTAACCGTGCCTTCCGTCCCGATAATCCCGATTTTGTAATTATCCGTTACCTTGATGGCTGTCCTTGCGCCCGGCTGGATGACACCCAGTACCGGTATGGAGAGCTCTTCCCTGATTTCTTCCAGAACCACCGCGGTCGCTGTATTGCACGCGATGACTAGCATTTTAATATTCTTCTCAAGCAGGAACCGGGTCATTTGCCAGGTGAATTTTTTCACTTCCTCAACAGGCCTTGGTCCATAGGGACAACGAGCAGTATCACCGACGTAGATGATCTGTTCGTATGGCAACTGTCTCATGACTTCCTTGGCAACGGTTAACCCGCCAACTCCTGAATCAATGATTCCGATTGGTCGATTCAAAAAACTCGCCTCATTCTCCACGCATTTCTTGATGTAATTTTGCCAGGCCTTCCTTAAGCGACACGATTTCTTCGCCGGAGAAATCCTTCAAAACCTCTTGAAGGTACAGCTGGCGTTTCTTGATCACTTCATCGATGATCCTTTCGCCTTCCTCCAGAAGATGGATGCGGACCACACGCCTGTCATTCGGGTCCTTCACCCTTACAACCAGCTGATTCTTTTCCATCCTGTCAACAAGGTCCGTCGTCGTGCTGCAGGCGAGGAACATTTTGTTCGACAATTCCCCGATTGTCATATCTCCGTCTTCAAACAGCCATTGCAGGGCAATGAACTGGGGTGGTGTAATGGTGTAATTGCTGAGGATCTCCCGGCCCTTCTGCTTAATGATTCCTGATATGTACCTTAGATCCTTTTCAATACCAGCTACCGTCTCCAGCCCTTTATTTTTTTCTACCCCTTCAAGTTTCATCCGTAACAACTCCTAAAAAAATCTAATTCTATAATCAATTAAAACTTGGTATCCAAGCCGAGATGATTTTTACTATTGCCCTTATTTTCTACTTTTTTCGAGCAAATTTCAAGAAAGAATTCCGATACTCGCCTGTTTTACCCCTATAAACATCTTAACCGGCCCACCTCTAGGGTTGGCCGGTCATGATTAAAGTTCTAGCTCTCCCATTCGCAGGAGCTCTACAACAGCTTGGGAACGCCCCTTTACACCAAGCTTTTGCATGGCGTTTGAAATATGGTTCCGAACTGTTTTTTCGCTGATAAATAATTCACTAGCGATCTCTTTTGTTGTTTTGTCTTGTACTAACAGTTCGAAAACTTCTCTTTCGCGTTTAGTGAGTAATGGCTTGTGAGTATATTCATTTTCCTTCAAGTATTGTAACCCTCCTTGCCTTCGCCAGCTGTGAACTGCGGGGTGGGTATAAATTTAGTCAAAATATCATATGTGAAGGAAAGTAGTGGAGTGACAATAATTAAAGGACTTCAGCCAATTTTTATAATTAGGCTAAATTCCAAGTCCATATTCGTTTTCAAATACCTTATTTTATTGATTTACCAGGCGCTAGCAGCAGACTTAAAATCTCTGCAAATTAATTTTTTAAGCTTTACGAAAAATTAATTTCACAACACCTTATTGAACGGTGGATTTTTTGCTTTTTAAAAATAGCTCCCTCATTTCTTCTGTCCAGGGTTCGCCCTTGCCTGTTTTCTTGGAAATCTGGACAATCGTCCCCCTGCCAGTAAGGCAAATGGAACCATCGGCTTTCTTTGCCATATAATGAAGGTCTACCGAGGAATTGCCGACTGAGTTGGCCTTGACAAAAATCCTCAGGTCTTCATCAAAAAAGATCTGGCTTAAATAATCGCATTGCAGATCTGCTACAACCGGGATTGTTTTGTTTTCCGGCTTTACCCAATCCTGCATGAATCCCTGACTCTTGAAATATTCAATCCTCGCCTGTTCAAAATATGTAAACGGAACGGTGTTATTTAAATGTCCGAACATATCTGTTTCAGAAAAGCGCACTTTCACCTGGTAAAAAAAATCAAATTCCTTTTCCCAGCTGACAATCTCATCAATATATTCCATCTTCTTCATGTTGAAACCTCCCGAAAACTGAATGAACATTCATTCTTTTCTTTATTATAAGTATTTTTATGAATTTTGGAAATAAAAATAGATGAAAAAACGAAAAGGAAGGATTGGGAGTCCCAATCCTTCCTTTTCATTAGCCTGCGCTTCTATACCCGCAAGCCTTTGCTTTTTTATCGTGTCCCAAGTGTTTTCCGTTATTATCCATTACCTTGTCTTTCGCAGGGTTACCACTTTGTTCCGGACACTGATTCTGTCCAAAATCGATTTGTACCAATACTGGATCATGGTCGCTTGCACGTCCATGTTCTTCCATATACAAAGAATTGATATTGACGATATCAGCAACACTGCTGCCTGCAAGGTGGTTGGATACGAGAATATGGTCCAGCACCTGTGAATTCCCTTGATAATTGTACGTGAACCTTTCCCCAGATGGCAATGTTTCAATCATATTGGTTAGTTGACCGTTTTCAAGGGCATCAATTGGATTTGAAAATTCGAAGTCGTTCAGATCACCAAGTACGACTACATTTGCTTCAGGATCTTGAGCGTGTATCCCCGCCACAAATTCATTCAGCAATCTGGCAATCTCGATTCTTTTCACTTCACTATCAAGTACTGGCGGCTGCGTTTTGCCGAATATTGGGTCATCTCCGCCTTTAGAGTTAAAATGGTTGGCAATGACAACCACATCATCCCCTTTGAACTCAAACTCTGCTGCCAGTGGTTTTCTAGTGTCTTCAAAAATAGAATTCTGCGGATCGATTCTTCCTGGGTTCAATGTCAGATCCCCATTCTCATAGGCAACTGCTTCTGTCGAAGTGCCTTTAGGGGCATCTTTCAATTGCACTCGTTCCGGGTTAAATAAGTATCCGACACGTATATTTCCGCCTGGTGCCCCTCCGTCCTGATTGTATTCAGGAGCAATATCCGTCCACTTGTATACAGGCCCGCCCTGCGCCGCGATTTCATCGATCAGTGTCTGGTAACTCTGGGATGCATCTGCGGATCCGCTAGCTGTCTGGCCGTCATTATCCTGAACTTCTACCAATCCAATGATATCAGGCGAGTTCAAATTTTGGATGATTGAACCAGCAATTCTTTTTGTCTTAGCTGCGTCAGTTTCAGCGGAGAAGTTTTCAATATTATAGCTGGCGATTGTCAGTTGATCTTTTCCCGCTTCCAACTCCGAATAATCTTCTACAAATTCAGCTTCATTTAACTCAGGCAGAGTTTCCTGGTCCACCAATATCTTAAAATTGGAGAAGCTATAACTTACAACACCTGTGACCAATCCATCAAAACGGTCTCCTGCCTTTGCGATAAAGTCTCGATTGATCAGCAGGAACAATCTTTCAGGGTTGCTGCTTTCCTTCGTCAGCAAAATTCCGCCTTGAGGGCTATATACCTTCCCTTCAACCTGATTGGCGATGACAGGTACTTCGCCATACTTTTGAGGGCCGATTACCTGGGGACTTTCAACCCCGATCCTCATGCCTTCAAGACTTTCATAAAAATCGATCCCATCTTCTTCTGGATCAAAAACACCAAACTGATCATTGTCAATGACCCTGGTTGGCTGCATTCTATCTTGATCAATGATGACCGGCTCGGGGAGCTCCGTGCCTGAAGCCAGCTTTGTTACGGCAGTCGCATTGATTTCAGTCATCGCCAGATCCGTTTGCAGCTTATCGCCGTACCCATCAAGAACCCATTCCTTAACGAGTCCATCCACTTTTACCAAATCACCCACAGCAAGCCCATGAGATTTTTTGTATACGTAGATAGCTTCAGAAGTATTAGGGTTCCCATCTCCTTGTGGTTCCTGCATAAAGAAGGCGCTATTACCCTCTATTTTTGTCACGACACCTGTTACACCGGCAACATTCTGGTCCTTATATGGAGAGATATGACCTTCACCCTGAATATCATGGATTTTTAAATTAGTAACAGCCGGGGGCTCAGGTTCTCCTGGGTCACCAGGGTTCCCGCCGCTGCCATCTGCAAATTGCATCGCTGTTGGGGATTTGAGGCCAGGTACAGTGAAATAAGCTTCGAGAGAGCCTGTAACCTGAACTTTTTTACCGATGAGATCCGGATTTGACATTAAACCAAATTCAGCCCTGAAAGTAGTCTTAATCTGGACTGGCAGGATCTTTGATGCATCTTTTTCATCGGGGCTGTCTGCAAGCGCAAAGTTGTAATCATCTTTGAAAGGAGCTTCAAAATCATACGAATTAGTTCCTGTTGTATGGGCAACTATGTATCCTTCAACCGTTCCGGTACCGCTATTATTTTCTATTGCCTGCTGGACAGTCAGTATGCCTTCTGCAGATGTTTGGCCTGTAAAGGGCATACCAATACTGATCACCAAAATAACAGCTGTCAGCAATGAAAAAAGTTTCTGTCGAATCTTCCCCACATGTATTCCTCCTCAGATTTTTTTATGAAATATAAAGCTTTGTCAGAAGGAATATAACATGGATAAATCAGCTATTCCATGAAGGTACTGTAAATTATGACTATTTTTTGAAAAATGAGTCAATAGTATGAAAACGCTATCAATTCCTATAGTTACCATCTTACCATTTTAAAAACCGTCCAGGACTTTTGATCCTGGACAGTTTTTGTTAGATTAATTACCTTCTGCTATTCTCTTGGCATAGATAATATACCGGTCAGGAGCATCCCCAACATAACTGAAAGGGTAGCAAGTTGTCAGCACGAGTTCTTCTTCATTATTCTGAAGTGTTATGATGCTGGTATCATCTGCGCTGACAATTTTTGTGCTGACGATCTCGTATGAATAATCTCCGTACGGCATTTTCACTGTCAAAAGATCCCCCACTTTCAAATCACCTGCTTTTCGGAAAACAGTATCACGATGACCCGAAAGCACGATTTGACCATTTTCATCAGGATAAAAAGAGTCTTTAAAATGGCCTACACCTTTTTCAAGATCATCCGGTTCCGTTCCTTCTACAATCGGCAGTTCTGCTTCAATTTTTGGGATTAATAGCAGGCCTGATGTCTCACCTGTTTCCGGCTTAAATTCTTCATTTTTCACGGACTTTCGATCTTCTTTAACCAATTCTCTGGCAGCTTTTAGCGAAGCCTGCTCCTGGCGCTTCATATCCCATAATTGGAACAAACCAATTCCGAGAACCAAGATTCCACTGATGACAATTACAATAGCCAACAATTTTGTTAGTTTCATATACTGCTCCTAATTGAGTTCTTAGTCTCAGTATACCAAGCTGTACTTATGTAAAAAAAGCATAAATTGAAAAGCCTCCTCTTCCATAAAGAAAGGGAGGCTGTGCTTTACAATGGATAAAGTTTTCAAATCCAATTAGACTCCAGCTCCAGAACTTGCCGGGGACTGACCAAGGCGCTTTGGCTTTTCTTTACACCTGGTCGCTTCCGAAGAAGTTCTTGAAAGATTGGAATGTTGTATCACGGTTCAAGGCAGCAATTGATGTCGTCAATGGAATGCCTTTAGGGCAGGACTGGACACAGTTCTGGGAGTTACCGCAGTTTGCAAGTCCACCGTCTCCCATGATGGTTTCAAGGCGCTCGCCTTTGTTCAATGCTCCAGTTGGATGAGCGTTGAACAGACGAACCTGTGATAATGACTGTGGACCAATGAAGTCTGATTTGCTGTTTACATTAGGGCAAGCCTCTAAGCAGACACCGCAAGTCATACATTTCGAAAGTTCATATGCCCATTGACGCTTTTTCTCCGGCATACGAGGTCCTGGTCCAAGATCATACGTTCCATCGATTGGAATCCATGCCTTTACCCGCTTCAACGAGTCAAACATGCGGCTGCGGTCAACCTGAAGGTCACGGACAACCGGGAATGTTCTCATTGGCTCAAGTCTGATTGGCTGCTCAAGCTGGTCAACCAGCGCTGAACAAGACTGGCGCGGACGGCCATTGATGACCATCGAACATGCACCACATACCTCTTCAAGACAGTTCATATCCCAGGCAATTGGTGTTGTCGCCTCACCTTTAGCATTAACCGGGTTACGGCGAATTTCCATCAATGAGGAAATGACATTCATATTTGGACGATACTCAAGTTCAAACTCTTCCTGATAAGGGGCTGAATCAGGAGTCTCCTGGCGGCTGATGATAAAACGGACAGTCTTTTTCTCTGACATACCTTATTACTCCCCTTTCTTCTTGGAATAATCGCGCTTACGCGGTTTGATTAAGGAAACGTCAACATCTTCATAATGGAAAGCCGGTGCTGAATTTGCATCAACAAACTTAGCCATAGTCGTCTTCAAGAACTCGTCATCATTACGGTCAGGGAACTCTGGCTTATAGTGTGCTCCGCGGCTTTCATTACGGTTATAGGCACCGATTGTGATAACACGTGCAAGCTGAAGCATGTTTTGAAGCTGGCGTGTGAACACCGCACCCTGGTTGCTCCATTTTGCAGTATCGTTGATATTGATATTTTTGTAACGCTCCATCAGTTCAACGATTTTATCATCGGTTTTCTTCAGTCTGTCATTGTAGCGGACAACTGTGACATTGTCTGTCATCCATTCGCCAAGCTCTTTGTGAAGGACGTATGCATTTTCAGTTCCATCCAATGACATAACATTGTTCCACTTTTCCTGTTCCATCTTGATTGCATCATCAAACAGAGCTGATGAAACAGCATCTGAGCTCTTTTCAAGCCCGTTGATGTAGCGGATTGCATTCGGTCCTGCCACCATTCCGCCGTAAATTGCGGACAATAATGAGTTGGCGCCAAGACGGTTTGCACCGTGCTGTGAGTAATCAACTTCACCGGCAGCAAACAGGCCAGGAATATTGGTCATCTGATCATAATCAACCCACAGTCCGCCCATGGAATAGTGAACAGCAGGGAAGATTTTCATCGGAACTTTTCTTGGGTCATCACCCATGAATTTTTCATAGATCTCAATGATTCCGCCAAGCTTGATATCAAGCTCTTTAGGATCCTTGTGTGATAGGTCAAGGTAAACCATGTTTTCGCCGTTGATGCCAAGCTTCTGGCTTACACACACGTCAAAGATTTCACGTGTAGCGATATCACGCGGTACAAGGTTGCCATAAGCAGGATACTTCTCTTCAAGGAAGTACCATGGCTTACCATCTTTGTAAGTCCATACTCGTCCACCCTCACCGCGGGCAGATTCACTCATCAGACGAAGTTTGTCATCGCCAGGAATTGCCGTTGGGTGAATCTGGATGAATTCACCGTTTGCATAATAACCACCCTGCTGGTATACGATCGCAGCTGCTGAACCAGTATTGATAACCGAGTTAGTCGTTTTACCGAAAATAATGCCAGGGCCTCCAGTTGCCATGATTACGGCATCTGAAGCAAATGATTTGATTTCCATTGAAGTCAGGTTCTGTGCTACAACTCCGCGGCACACACCTTCCTCATCCTTAACTATTCCGAGGAATTCCCATCCTTCGTACTTGGTAACCAAACCAGCCACTTCATGGCGGCGAACCTGCTCATCCAAAGCGTATAATAGCTGCTGGCCTGTTGTCGCACCAGCGAAAGCTGTACGGTGATGCTGTGTACCTCCGAAACGGCGGAAGTCCAGCAATCCTTCAGGTGTACGGTTGAACATTACACCCATACGATCAAGAAGATGGATGATTCCCGGTGCTGCTTCAGCCATTGCTTTTACAGGAGGCTGATTCGCAAGGAAGTCACCGCCGTAGATTGTATCATCGAAGTGCACCCATGGAGAGTCACCTTCACCCTTTGTATTTACTGCACCGTTGATTCCGCCCTGTGCACAAACAGAGTGGGAACGTTTTACCGGCACAAGAGAAAACAGTTCAACAGGAGTTCCTGTTTCTGCAACTTTTATAGTAGCCATTAAGCCAGCCAAACCGCCGCCGACTATGATAACCTTACCTTTACTCATCGTGACTCACTCCCTTAAATCCAAGTCTGTCTTTCATATCCGTTCATGGGTAAATCTATTTTTTAGCATAAGCTTGTTCATTTTTTAAAAAATCTTATACAAATGCCAGGATCGCACGGACACCAACGATGGAAAGCGCAATGAATACACCGATTGTGACATAAGTGGAAATCACTTGAGAACGCGGTGTAACAGTGATGCCCCAGCTTACGAAGAATGACCATAATCCGTTAGCAAAGTGGAAAGTAGTAGAAATGATACCAATCAAGTAGAACCATAGCATGAATGGACTTGAAAGAATTGTCTCCATCATCTGGAAGTTAACAGCAGCACCGAAAGCCGCAGCAATACGAGTTTCCCACACATGCCATGCAACGAAGATTAAAGTGATCACCCCGGACACACGCTGAAGCATGAACATCCAGTTTCTGAAATAGCCATATTGGCCTATATTGTTTTTAGCTGTAAAAGCAATATAAAGACCGTAAATAGCATGGAATAATAATGGTAAGAAGATAATGAAAACTTCTAGAAAATACCTGAAAGGCAACTGCTCCATGAAATGTGCTGCATTGTTGAATGATTCCTCTCCCCCAGTAGCAAAGTGGTTGACTACAAGGTGCTGCGTGAGGAAAAGACCTACCGGAATTACACCCAGCAATGAATGCAGCCTCCGCCAATAAAACTCTTGTCTACCTGCCATATGTATACCCCCCTTGAAATTTGGCCGTGATGTTAAGACTTCTCTCCCCATCCCTATTAACCTAAGAGATTGAAACAGCCTCACATCAAAAATATAAGCATTTCTTACAATTATGTGACATGTTCATTTTACTCCCATCATATTGGAGCGTCAAGAAAACGTATACATAAAAATGCTTATATAAATAAAATTTTTAAAATATATTGATATCGTAAAAATCCCACTTTTTATTTATTCCCACCTCAGAAAGAGTATATTAAAATAATACTATTGCCCTTTGCAGCCGAATGACACAAAATTAATTTTTGAAATTCCAAGTTACGGGTATGGTATAAACATGGAAAAAATTTATAAAATTCTTTATGGAAACAAAAATTAACAGTTATTTATTTTTATCAACGCCAGTGTTTTTTTGGCAAATTGTTTATAATAGATTCATAGAAAGAGGGGAGAACATGAGCGAAATAACAACTTCAGAGCCAAAAACCGAAAGCGAGCCACTCGCTGTCAGCGCTTTCGGATATGAATTGATCAGGGAAGAATTATTGAACGAACTGCTTGGCAAAGATACTCCAGAAATCCTTTACTGGGCCGGTAAACGCCTCGCCCGCAAACATCTTTTGTCCAACTTGGAGGAGACCATCCAGTTTTTCCAGGACGCCGGCTGGGGCCGTCTCACCATCAAAGAAGAATCCAGAAGAGAAATACTGCTGGAACTCAGCAGTGAACTGATTTCCTCCCGACTGAAAAAAAACCCAAATACCAAATTCCAGCTGGAAGCCGGTTTCATCGCCCAGCAAATGGAACACCAGAAAAAATTTACAGCAGAAGCATTCGAGCACCCCAATAAGAAAGCATCAAAAGTCCAGTTTACAATCAAGTGGGATAAGACTGATATTATTGAGTAAATATAAGAGGGCACAGTGAAACCGTTACTGTGCCCTTCCGCTTTAATGTGACGATAAACTCTCTTCTGCCCTTTATCCGCACATAATCCGCTTAAATGTAACGATAAACTCTCATTCTGCCCTTTTATCCGCACATAATCGTCTCTAATGTGCCTATAAACTCTTGAGGGACACTTTTACGATCACACAGCAGCATATATAAAAGCTTTCCTGGAGGGCACCCAGGAAAGCTTTAAGCATGATTTATTAGTTCGTCTTAACTGCTCCTGAATAAAGCTCGAATGCCTCATGGAGTGATTCGACGGCATGGACCATTTGTTTTTCGTTTACGACTGTGGAAACTTTGATTTCGGATGTGCTTACCATTTTGACCTGGATGCCGTTTCCTTCGAGGACTTCGAACATTTTCGCGGCAACTCCGGGATTTGATACCATGCCTGATCCGACGATCGATACCTTTGCCAGGCCTGTTTCTGATTCGACGGATTGATAATTCAATGATTCTTTATTCCGTTCCAGAACGTCCAGTGTTTCTGGCAGATCATTGCTCTTGATGGAGAATGAAATATTGGCCGTGCCTGCTTCTGTGCGGCTCTGGACGATGATATCCACATTGATATGATTTTGGGCAAGTGTTGTGAAGATCGTAGAAAGCCCTTTTAAAGAAGTGCTTACTCCCAGTACTGATACTCTCGTAATCTGGTCTTCAAATGCTACTCCACGTACAACTAGATTTTGTTCCATTTCATTCTCCTCCTCGATCATTGTGCCTCTTTCTTTTTCCATACTGGATCTTACTTCAAGCGGCAGTCCGTAATTCTTGGCGAATTCGACCGCACGCGGGTGGAGCACACCTGCTCCCAGGTTCGCCAGCTCAAGCATCTCGTCATATGAGACGCTCAGTAACTTCCTTGCGCTTTTCACAAATCTTGGATCGGTCGTGAACACGCCCGTTACATCTGTATAAATATCGCATTTGTCAGCCTTTAATGCGGCTGCAAGCGCGACGGCTGTTGTATCTGATCCGCCCCTTCCAAGTGTGGTGATTTCCCCGTCCTCTGTTACACCCTGGAATCCGGCGACAATGACCACCTTTCCTGACTCCAGCTCTTTGGAAATCCTTTCTGTATCAATATCGATGATCCGGGCGTTTCCATGGATGCCTTCGGTCTTGATTCCAGCCTGCCAGCCAGTAAAAGAAACGGCCTCTATTCCGCTCTGTGCAAGAGCCATTGAGTAAAGCGCGATGGTGATTTGCTCTCCCGTCGTCAAAAGCATATCCATTTCCCTTTTGGATGGCGCCCTTGAAATATCGTTCGCCATATCGACTAGGTGGTCGGTCGTCTTGCCCATTGCTGATACGACTACAACAACATTATTGCCGTTCCTCAATTCTTCTGCTGTCCTTGAGGCAGCATTCCTGATCTTTTCAACACTGCCAACCGATGTTCCGCCGAATTTCTGTACAATCAATCCCATTTGTTTCCCCTGCCTCTTTTTCAGTATTTTGCCTCTGTAAGAGCTTCATGGCTTATCTGCATATGTATTTTCCCCGAGCCTTTTAAAAAAAGAGCCGTAAAAACAGAAAAAGCAATGGAAGTGGCTCCCATTGCTTAATAAACGTGTATATACGCTGCAACATGAGATAGCACTCCAAGATGGCAATCTTGACAATCCAGCGTTTATTCAACGAAGGACCAGCGAGAAAATGGATAGGCATCTCCCCACTTCGGCAAGCATCCCCTTTCAAAGCCCTTCCCAGAATCCTATAATTCTCCGGCCTTTTACTCTTGAAGCTTGCACCTCTATCTTCACTTTAATACTCTAAAGTGATAGCAATATGAAATTTCCATCATTATAGCATACAAAAAAATAGATTGCTACATTAATCCTGTAATTTCTGATATAGTTCCTGAGCAACATTCGCCGGCAGCCCGGCTGCACTCAATTCCTCAACAGAGGCTTCTCGCATTTTTTTGACTGAACCGAAATGTTTCAGCAGCGCTTTCTTCCGCTTTTCGCCAATGCCTCCGATATCATCGAGGATCGATTGGAAAGCGCTTTTTCCTCTCAGCTGCCGGTGGAAGGTGATGGCAAAGCGGTGCACCTCATCCTGGATCCTTTGCAGCAGGTAAAACTCCTGGCTGTTCCGCGGCAATTCAATCACCTGCAATGGATTGCCATATAGCAGCTGGGAAGTCCTGTGCTTATCATCCTTGGCCAGGCCGGCAATCGGAATATCAAGACCTAATTCATTCTCCAGGACATCCCGGGCGGACTCGATATGCCCTTTTCCGCCATCGATGATGATCAAATCCGGCAGCGGCAAACCCTCTCTCAACACCCGGGTATACCGGCGGCGGACGACTTCCCTCATCGACTCGTAGTCATCTGGCCCCTTCACTGATTTGATTTTATATTTCCGGTACTCCCTTTTCTCCGGTTTCCCATCAATGAATACGATCATCGCTGAAACCGGGTCAGTTCCCTGGATATTGGAGTTATCAAATGATTCGATCCGATGCGGTGTATAGATCCCCATTTGTTTTCCAAGGTTCTCAACTGCGTTGATGGTCCTTTCCTCATCGCGCTCGATCAGGGAGAACTTTTCCTGAAGGGCGATCCGGGCATTTTTTGAAGCCAAGTGGACAAGCTCTTTCTTCTTGCCGCGCTGAGGCTTAAGTACTTTTACACCAAGCAATCCCTCTGCCATTTCGAGATCGACGCTTTCGGGCACCAATATCTCTTTTGGCTTGAAATGCTCATTTTTCGAATAAAATTGGCCAAGATATGTGAGAATATCTTCCTCAGGTTCATTATGGATCGGGAACATCGAAACTTCCCTTTCAATCAATTTCCCCTGGCGGATAAAAAATACCTGGACACACATCCAGCCTTTATCGACAGCATAGCCAAACACGTCCCGGTCGGTAAAGTCTGTCGTGGTCATCTTCTGCTTTTCCATCGTTGCCTCGATGTGGGCAATCTTGTCGCGGAATTCCTTTGCCCTCTCAAAATCCAGTTCCTCGGCAGCGGCAGCCATTTTTGCCGTCAAATCAACCTTGATGTCCTTATAACCGCCATTCAGGAATTTTGTGATTTCATCGGTAATCTGCTTATACTCTTCCTTGCCGACGTCCTTAATACAGGGTGCTAGGCACTGTCCCATATGGTAATAGAGGCAGACGCGGTCCGGCAGCGTCGAGCATTTCCTGAGCGGATAAATTCTGTCGAGCAGCTTCTTCGTCTCATTCGCTGCCTGGACGTTCGGATACGGCCCAAAATATTTGCCGCTGTCTTTTTTGACCTTACGGGTGATGATCAGCTTTGGGTGCCGTTCTGCCGTCAGCTTGATGAAAGGATAGCTCTTGTCATCCTTGAGCATGATATTGTATTTCGGGTCATGTTTTTTGATCAGATTGATTTCAAGCAGCAGTGCCTCCATATCGGATGAGGTGACAATATACTCGAAATCCTCGATTTCATTCACTAGCCGAAGTGTCTTGCCGTCATGCGATCCGGTAAAATAGGAGCGCACCCTGTTTTTCAAGACCTTGGCTTTCCCCACATAAATGATGGTTCCCTGCCTGTCCTTCATTAAATAACATCCTGGCTGCGCAGGGAGAAGGGCAAGCTTATTTCTGATTTGCTCATTCATGCCATTCACCTCCTGTTACGGTGTCCATTTATATAAAACAATCTCATGATAGACCGGGTCAAAAATTTCATTTGACGAAAATGTTTTCACTTCTTCAAGCTTTCCGCCTGGATTGATACCCTGGGACCGGAAGCCGTCTATTACACTATTTGTTAAATAGATCGTTTTTCCTTCATATAATCCCTGGTCATGAAGAAAAATCTTATAAGTATAGATTCGTTTATGGGGATAAGGCATTCCCAAAAACTGAAGCACCCTTGTTTCCTCCCATGTATAAAGGACAAACTCATCAGGCTGTTCCTCGAGATAATTCGCGAGCTGGTAGACAGCGGGTGATAACTCAGCCTGTTCCTGCACATAGCTTGATGAAACAATTGCCTGGGCAATGATTACAGCAAGCGCTAGATAGCGTGTAAATTTCTCTGCTCTTTTTTTAAAAAAGACGAGCAAGCAAAAAAATACAATCAGCAGCGCTACGGGCAATATATGCCTCGGCTTGTCAATATTCTGGGCAAAAAGCGCCCAGCCTCCATAAGCCAGCAACAGCAGCAGACTTAATTGGACATTGCCTTCTTTAAAAATTCCGCTGTTGCGGGATGGCCATAAAATAATGCTGCCAATAACTATATATAATACCATCAAAACAGTTGTTCGTGAAAATATTCCCCACCACAAAATGTTGGTAAACACGAATGCTTTCAACCTTGCAAAAATGGAAAGTTCATTCGATGCCGAGGTGCCACCCCATTCCTGAAAATGACCGCCGGTGAATCCGAATGCCAGCTCCAGGAAATTGGCGACACTTCCTTCGGTGAGAATCAGACCTCCAACCCAAATCAACTGGAACAAGCCGGCAATGGCCGTAAGTTTTATCATACCTGGCAAAGTAAGCTCTTGTTCCCTCCATTTTTTATAAAAAAGATAAATGAGGCCAATCCCCATCGGGATATAACTCAATCTGATCCCCAATAGCACACTGAATAAAAACAGGGGAAGGAGCATCCATTTCCCTGAAGGTTTTGTTTCTGCGGCTGCTATGCTCCAGAAGTACCACCAGAATGCGGCGAGTGCAGCACCTTCAGACATCGGCTGATTGACGATAATCAACGGATAGCTCGCTGTGTAAATAATGCCTGCAACGAGAAAGGCATTTTCCTTTGAAACGACTTTTGACGCCAGCAGGTACACGGGCAGTATCGAACTCGCATATACGAGCACATTGAATGCTACCAGCGCCTGTCCTGGATTCTGCACGAATTTATCCGTGAGCAATCCACCTAAAATGAAGTAAGGATAGCCAGGAAAATGGGGTTGCATTGCCCTTAAATCATATCGATCAAGCGCTAGGGTAAAGTCTACCTGATCCCAGGATGAGACGAAGGGATTCAGATTGCCAAGCTGCGTCATGAAAACATATAGGATAGCAAGCAAACTCACTCCTGAGATCAGGACTCGGTTTATTTTTGCGAAATTCATCTTACAAACACCAACTTTGTTTTTACGTATGAAAAAAGTACAAGGAATATCCCTGTACTTTTTCTGGAGAGAGGAGAGTTACACCTCAAAACTTTTATTTTACTTGTGGCTTCAGTACATTGACCTGCTTCGCTTCTGCCGTTTTTTCAGCAGCCTGCTGTTTCTTGGAGCTGCGTGATGATGTCAGCAGGAAAATTGCCGCAAAGTAGCCAATATAAGCAATGACTTCCTCGATGGATGGCATTGAAGAATATCCGAACAACGCCTTCAGGAAGATTCCGACATCACCGGATATGAGCGGTGCTGCACCGGTGTCCCGGAGATAGTGTGCATAATCAATCGGGTGTTCAGGCAACAGCCATGTAATATCGTAAACATGGTACATGACGCTTCCAATCAAGTTAATGTCCTGCATCATTGAGATTGCCTGTACAAGCAAACCGGCAGATATCAGGATGATGAAAGCTCCTGTAATCTGGAAGAATGTCTTGAGATTCACCTTCATTGTGCCTTTGAAGAACATATAGGAAACGACTACAGCAATCAGTGTTCCGGTAATCGCTCCCCATCCCTGCATTGCAGCACCGATGTTACCGCCGGTGATCGCTGCAAAAAAGAACACTGTCTCGATTCCTTCACGCAAGACAACGAGGAATGAATGGATGACCATACCGACAATATTGCCTGTCGAGATGAATTTATTCATTTTCCCTTCCATATTGCCTTTAAGGTTTTTGCTGTGGCTCGCCATCCAAAATACCATCTGGGTCAGAAGGACCGTCGATACAATCATGATTCCGATCTTGAGGTAGATCTCGCTGCCCATCGCTGCGAATCCGGTGAACACGACCTGGAACAGGATCGCTACCCCGATGCTCGCAAGAACGGCAAGACCCGCTCCCAGCCACACATACTTCGTATATTTGGAATGATCCATCCTTTTTAGATAGGTTGTGATGATCCCGATAATTAATAATGCTTCCAATACTTCACGAAAAGTAATCAATAACGCTTGAACTTCCATTGCTGATTCTCCCCTCTCCAAGGTGTCATCAAAATTTATGCTCTTCTTCTCTTTATGCCAATGGCCACTACTGCCGCAATCACTCCAATGATGATGATGATTGGAATCCAGTTGCGGAAATTCGATAAATCCGTCCAATCCTTTTTGCCCGTACCTTCTTGTTCAGTTGCACTTTCAGCAAAGTGACCTACTTCCAGGCTGGCGAGATTGAACTCCTTTTGTAATGAATCGAGGATTGCTTCTTTTTTTTCTTTAAAAGTCTCGATGTCCGATGGTTTTTTCCCGACGCCAAACAATCCGGGATTCCCCAATGCTTCCAGTGCAGCATCAAAATCAGCTTTGATCTGTTGGTCCACTTCAGCATTTTGCGCCTCTACCTTTGGCGATAACGCTTGATATGTAGCAAATCCTTTCGCAAGGAGCTTTTTGGAGTTGTCAAATTCCTCAAAATTCTTTTCGATGCTTTCAAGTCTTCTCGCTATATTCAATACGAGGAGTTTTTCCATATTCTCAATGGTTGCTTCTTTATCTTCATCATCCAGGCTTTTCATGATGACTTCTCCTGGCTCAGTTCCCATATGCATGTCAATTTCTTCCTTGACTGTTCCGAACAGGGATTTTGCCGCTGTGAAATTCGGAGGGTTCTCATCCAGCTTCAATTGCATTTCCTTATAGACTTCTGCAACCTTTTCTTCATTGGGATCCCCATATGAATATGCGCTGGCAGACAGCGGAATGTTACTGAGAATCAATATCAGTGAAAAACAAAAAAATATGGCTCTTTTCATTCGTTGTTTCCCTCCTACAATGATAATGATAATGATTATCATTATGTATGTCAATCATATTTGATAACCGTCACCTTTTTGTCACTTTTTTTACTGCCTTTACGTTGAAAAATCTCTTCTCCAGCAAGTTTAGATACCGGCCTGGACATTTCCCGGTAGACGGCAGGCACCACATTCGTCATATATTTTTTGAACGAAATAAAGGATGTGCCCGTTGTCCTCACGCGGTATTGGATTGGCACCTCCAGCACCCTGAAGCCTTTTCGGACAAGGTTCAGTGTCAATACTTGCGCATAATTGTAATCATGGATGATTTCTGCATGCTTAAGTACCTGCCTCGAAAATGCCCTCATTCCCGATTGTCCGTCAAAAAGCCATTTTCTTAATAATAAGGTTTGCAAAAATGTAAAAAAATAATTCCCCATCCTGCGGTGAAATTTCATTCCTTTTATTGTGCCCATAAATCGAGAGCCCATCGTATAATCAGCTTCTCCATTTATGATTGGCTTGACGATGTCTGGAATTTGCCAGGCTGGATATTCTCCATCTGCATCGATCATTACACCGACATCTGCACCCATCTTATAGCACTCTTGTATTCCCTTTCGGACCGCGGCACCCAGGCCGCGGTTTTTTTCAAAGCTGATGACATGGTCTGCCCCTGCCTTTTTTGCTTCAGCAACTGTTCCATCGGTAGATCCATCGTCAATGACCAGCACTTCCACCTGAGCAGCACCGGCAAAACTGCGCGGTATATTGCCAATCACTTCAGCTATTGACTCTTCCTCATTAAAAGCCGGTAAAAATACGATCACTTTATTCAAATTCATTCTCTTCCTTCTCTGCTTTGATTGCGTCCATTAAGACTTTGCCCCTGCTGCTTGCTGGATACGGCGCTCCCATCAGATAGGAAATCGTCGGAGCAAGTGAGACGAGGCTATGCTTTTCCTGGACTTTATTTCCCTTCCTGATATGCGGCCCATGCATGAAAAATGGAACAAATCTTTCACCTTCATCAAGGTGGCCATGGCCCCCGATTCCGTCAGCCTGCCCATGGTCTGCACAAACGACAAGCGTAGTGTTCTCCATTTTTCCTTCTGCCTCGAGCCATTCAACAAACTCCTTAATCAGTGCGTCGGCTTCCTCGATTTTTTCAATATAATCATCATAGAGGACTCCGCGGCTGTGTCCAACCTGGTCTGTCCCAATCATTTGCACGACAAACATGTCAGGGTCCTGCTCGTCCATGATTTTTCTTGCCCTGGCCAGCATATTAGTGTCAGCTTTATCCTTATGCATCACAGCCGTCACGGTCTCGACATCGCTTCCCATTGCATCAACCAGATGGGCTATGCCAAGCAGTCTTCCCCTTTTGCCAACTTTCCTCAGCGAGTCAAAGATCGTTTCCGTATTGACCCCAAGCTTATAGACCATATTGGATTTTATGCCATGCTCAAACGGATAGGTACCGGTAAACATTGAACTGAAGCACACCACGGTTCTCGCAGGGTACAATGTTTCCATATTCAGATATTCCGTGCCATTCTCTTTTAACTGGTCGAGAAAAGGCGTATTCGCCTCGTAAAAACGTTCCTTGCGCATTCCATCAATGACGATGACAATCACCTTATCGGAAAGGCCATTTTGAGGAACATCAGGCCCCTCATCCTTTGTATATGTTTCATAAGCCTTTGGTTTCCAGTCGAATAAATATTTGTGCAAAATAAAGGCAAACAATAATATGAAGCCATAAAAGATCACTAAATCCGCCAGGGGAAGACCAGAGCCGCCAGAAATCGCGGTATATGACAATTCCCATACGGAGAGCAGCAGCAAGAACTTCGGAAGCTGCTCCTGGGCATTACCGCTTGTCGAATCACTGTTCTTTAAAACGAGCTTCCAAAATCTCGTGAAGTTCAGCCAGGAAGTGCCAATTCTTAAGTGGTAATAAAACGTCCCCCAGAAAAACACGGTAAAGAAAAAATAAAGGCCAGCTGCAAACAGCAGCAAACTTAAGTTAAGATCGGGCCAAAAAACGATAAATACGATAAACGGAATCCATAGATAGTTTCTCAAAAACAACGGAAAATCATAAATAAAATACATGATAAACAGCGGCAGGACTGTAAGCAGGGCGAAAAGGAACTCTGTGAACCTTCCCGCGCTGCCCAAATCGCCGAGGTGGAATAATACCATGGTGCCAATCGTGAAAATTGGCGTGAATGGCTTCCCCTCATTAAGCAGATTCCAGCTTCGGGCCGCAAATTTTTCAAATTTAGATGCGCTTTTCATTTTAATCCTTCTTTCTCCCTGACCTGAAATTCCTTAGTTCCCTGCGAAAATATGCAGGAGAGGAAATCAATAACAGCAGGCCAGTAAAATATGAAAAAACAAATTTAAAGCCATGGCTTAAAATGGAAGCTGTATAGGCCTCCCTGGTCCCAATCCCCAAAATGGCCAAAGCGGATGTCATAACTGATTCATACGTTGATATTCCGCCAGGTGTAATTTGGAAAACCTGGCCTCCAACAGTAAGGGAATTAACCCACAAGCCTTCAATGAAAGAAAGAGAGATCCCCATGGACTTTGCGACATTCCAGATGACGAAGCTCTCCAATACCCAACTGATGATGACCAATGGGAATAGATAGAGACTCCTTTTTTGGGACAAAGCATCCTTCAACATTATCAGATGCTTTTGGACAAAACCAGAAAAAAAACGGTTTAGAAGCATAATTCCGATGACAGCGAGAATCGCGAAAGCTGCCAATAATGGCAAGGAGAGATTGAAGACAAGATCTTTGCCTAAGATCAATAATCCTGCTCCGGTAATGGATGCCAATGTAACTATATCGAGGAACCGCATAAAAATCACGGAATTGGCGGATTCATCGACGGTCAATTCTTGTTCCTTGGCGGCCAGGAACCCCGCACGAAAAAAATCCCCTGCTTTGACAGGCGTAATATGATTGATGGATAAACTTAAAAATATACCCTGCACACAGTTCAAGTACTTCACTTGTTTCGGAATATATACTTTCCATGCCAGGGCCCTGATTAGAAATGCAAGGAGGTATGTAAATGCGGCACCCCATAACAGAAAACCTGACCTCCAAAAATGGATGCTCTCGTCTATCAATGTGCCGATATGGAAGTATCTGAATGATAGGATCGCAAAAATGATCACGAGAATCATTCCAACGATTTTAAAAAGTAAGGACTTATTCCTTGCCATAGTAATCAACTGCCCACTTCACTGTTCTGGCCAACCCTTCATCGAAAGGAACTTTGGCCTGGAAACCCAGCAGTTCCTTGGCTTTGGAGGTATCAGCCCAGGTCGATGTCACATCCCCCTGCCTGAACCCTGCATGGTGAATCTTCATATCTGGAAAATGTTTTGCGATAGCCTCTATCAATTCCTCGATGGAAACTGGGCAGGAAGATCCTAAATTCATAATATTCGTTCCAGGCGCTTTATGGATTGCTGCATAAATCCCTTCAATTATATCATCTATGTAAGTATAATCACGTGATGTCCCATTGCCATAAACCGTGATTTCTTCACCGTTCAAAATTCTTTCTATAAACTTTGTGATCGCCATATCTGGCCGGCCCCATGGACCATACACTGTAAAGAACCTAAGGATTGTCATATCATACTTGTACATGCTAGCGAATGCATGGCAAAAGGATTCGGCACCATATTTAGCTGCAGCGTAGGGTGAGATCACTTTGCCAGTTGCCATTGCTTCTGTTAATGGTTTATTCGCCTGTTCTCCATATACAGAAGATGAGGAAGCGTAAATGACCTTCTTTACATTCGACTCGCCGGAGAACTTCAGGACGTTGACGGTCGCTTTTACGTCATAATCGACATATTGCCCGGGGGCTTCAAGTGAGTAGCTGACTCCAGGCAATGCTGCCAGGTGAACTACACAGTCTGCCTGAAATTCAAGGAAAATTCTCCGGATATCCTCCTCATCATCCAGCAGGTTCTTTTCCTCAAATCGATACGGTCCCGCTTCTCCAATGTAATGCAGCTGGTCCAATTTCCTTTTTTTTGAGTAATAAGGATGGATTGCATCTATGACCAGTACCTCATTGCCTTCTTCCACTAACTTTCTTGATAGGTGGCAGCCGATGAAACCGGCACCGCCTGTAACGATTATTTTCAAAGAATACACCTCAGTCACGATTGTCTCTGCCATTCTATATTATAGAGAAATTTAGAAGCAGAGTAAAAAAGGAAAAACCTTGTCAGGGTACAAGGTTCTTCCGGCAAGCATTATTTTGCTGAATCGATTACAGTCTGAAGAGCTGCTTCTACTTCTTTCCTCAAAGCTTCTCCATTTTCTTTATCTTTTGCTTTGGCAGCTTCGTAATATTTTTGGGCGTTCTCTGAAAGTGAAGCATATACCTCTTCACCGACCAGGCGCTTAATGTCTTCACCAATAAGGTCAGTGAACAGAGCGCCTTCAAGAGCTGTGATTACCCCTTTATCCTCGCCCCAGTTCTCTTCGCTTTCTTCTAATTCATGGAGAGCAATTTTCGCAAAACCTCTGACTGCAGCATTATTTACAGCTGCCGGGTCAATCGTCTTCACATCAGTTTCCAGGTTGAACTGTTTTTCAATAATCTCTGCTTCTTCCGGTGCGTTCTTTACAAGGTAGCTGGCAATTGACTGGTAGAAGGCCCATCCTTCTGCCTGTTCAACTTTAGCCGCTTCGGCATCTTCTTTTGCCTCATTTGCGGCTTTAGTAGCATAACCATTTGGAACTGCAGCAGTTGCAAGGTAGAATGTCTTCATTAACGTTTTATCGACAACTTGTTGTCCAAGCTTGAATGCTAATTGGTCATCTGCCTCAACAGCCTTTTCCATTTCAGCGAACCCGCCGGAAATTGCATCCTTCATGTTCGTGCCATTAGCATCATCGCGTTTTTGGACTGTACCTTCAATGATTGCGTAAAATTCTTTTGCCTCTTCAATTTCTTCCTTCACTGCTTCTTTATCATCCCAGTTTTCAGCCACTTCGATAAATTCATGTTTCATCGTAGTATAAAATACTTTTTGCATAAGCTTATCGAAAATTTGTTTAACAACTACCTTATCCATTGAACCATCTTTTCCAGCCTGTAATGCTGTCGTGATGTGCTGGTCAACTGTATCTTCAAATTCCTGATCTCTCTTCTGGACTAGACTTTGAAGATTTTCGTTATAAAGCTTTGTTACTTTATCAAAGTCGACATCCTTGTTTTCCTTGGCTTTTTCAAGCTCGGTGACAGCTTCCTTATATACATCACCATACTCGACTTCTGTTTCCGCTTCTTCAGCTTCTGTCGTTTCTTCCTTTTTTACGGTTTCTTCTTGCTTTTTATCCTCAGGCTTTGAAGCTGTATCTTTATCCGCGCCACATCCAGCCAATACAGCACTCGCCATTATGAAACTAGCAAAAACTATTTTAAGATCTCGTTTTTTCATGATTGTATGCCCCCAATTGATAATTTCTTTTTTAAATGATAATGATTTTCAATCACAGTTGTTATTATAATCGAGAATGATTTTCACTGTCAACGAACTTTGTGAGAAAACTTTGACAAACTAATGAACATTGAAATTATCATGCCCTATTGTTAGAATTTCTGATGAATCTTCATCAACGCAAAAAAATCCCGCCATCAATGAGATGGCGGGATTTTTTTGTTGCTAGTTGATTAGATATGCTGCTGAAGACGTCCTGCAAGTGCTTCTTTTGGCTGGAAACCGATTACTTTATCAACCGGCTGTCCATCTTTAAGGACAAGCAATGTCGGAATGCTCATGATGCCGTATTGTGCTGCAGTTTCCTGGTTGTCATCCACATCAAGCTTCACGATTTTCACTTTGTCGCCCATTTCTGAATCTAATTCTTCAAGCACAGGAGCGATCATCTTACAAGGGCCGCACCATGGTGCCCAAAAATCAACAAGCACTAGGCCTGATCCTGTTTCGTTAGCAAAAGTTGCGTCAGTAGCATGTGTAATAGCCATTTGAATGCCTCCTAAAAAATCTGAATAATATCGTCAGTATATCATCGTTTACCAATTGATGCTATCTATATGCTCTTGTTGTAATTTACCCTCTTTGCATTTGAATATTCTTTAAAAAATGAAAAAACGGACGCTGTTCACGTCCGTTTTAATGTATTATTTTAAGCATTGACTTTGAGTTTTTTGAACTCTTCAGTAAGCATTGGAACGACCTCGAATAAGTCACCAACGATTCCGTAGTCTGCCACTTTAAAGATATTTGCTTCCGGATCTTTATTGATCGCTACGATGACTTTGGAGTTTGACATACCTGCAAGGTGCTGGATTGCTCCAGAGATACCAGCAGCGATATATAAGTCTGGTGTTACAACCTTGCCTGTCTGGCCAATCTGAAGTGAATAATCACAATAGTCAGCGTCACATGCACCGCGGGAAGCGCCAACCGCTCCGCCAAGGACGTCTGCCAGTTCCTTGAGAGGTTCGAAGCCATCTTCACTCTTGACACCGCGTCCTCCAGCTACAACGACCTTTGCTTCTGACAGGTCTACGCCTTCAGTTGCTTTGCGGACAACATCCTTGATGATTGTTCTTAAATCCTTGATTTCTGCTGAAACAGTTGATACTTCACCGGATTTGCCTGCATCTTTTTCCAAAGGAGCAATATTGTTTGGACGGATTGTCGCAAACAATAATCCATCAGTGACAATCTTCTTTTCAAAAGCCTTACCTGAATAGATTGGGCGAGTGAATACAAGATTGCCTCCCGCTTCCTCTACCGCTACCGCATCTGAAATGAGTCCAGAGCCCAGTTTGCTTGCGATTTTCGGTGCAAGGTCTTTTCCAAGGGATGTATGTCCGAAAATGATGCCCTCAGGATTTTCCTGCTCGATGACAGCCATCAATGCCTGTGAAAACCCGTCTGGTGTATATTGTGCCAGTTTGGCATCTTCTACAGCCACAACTTTGTCGGCACCATATTGATATAGGTCATTGCCTAAAGAACTTACAGATTCGCCAAGCAAGACTCCAACTACTTCTCCGCCCTCAGCAACTGTTTTTCCAGCCGCGATCGCTTCAAAAGAAACATTCCTAAGCTGTCCGTCACGCGCTTCTCCCAATACTAATACTTTTCTCGCCATTTGATTTACCTCCTGCGTATTTATTCTTCCTATATGTCTTAAACGACTTTTGCTTCTGTGTGAAGCAGGCTGACAAGTTCCTTAACCTGGTCGGCTAACTCACCTTGAAGGACTTTTCCTGCCTCTTTTTGCGGAGGAAGATAAATTTCGATTGTTTTCGTCTTAGCTTCCACATCGTCTTCATCAAGATCAAGATCATCAAGTTCTAGCTCTTCAAGAGGCTTTTTCTTCGCTTTCATGATTCCCGGAAGAGATGGATAACGCGGCTCGTTCAAGCCCTGCTGCGCTGTTACAAGAACCGGCAGGCTTGTCTCAATGACTTCAGAATCCCCTTCTACGTCTCTAGTGATTGTAGCAGTAGTTCCGTTGATTTCCAGTTTAGTAATGGTCGTTACATAAGGCATACCAAGTTGTTCAGCAACTCGTGGTCCTACCTGTCCGGATCCGCCATCGATTGCGACATTTCCGCCAAGGATCAAGTCGGCTTCTTTATCCTTCAGGTATTCAGCAAGGATTTTTGAAGTTGTGAACTGGTCTCCGTCTTCTATGTCATCTTCGATATTGATCAATACTGCTTTATCCGCTCCCATTGCCAGGGCTGTACGAAGCTGCTTCTCTGCTTCCTCGTTTCCGACAGAAACAACTGTTACTTCTCCGCCATGGGCATCCCTGACCTGGATAGCTTCTTCGATTGCATATTCATCGTAAGGGTTGATGATGAATTCCGCACCATCTTCATTGATTTTGCCGTTTGAGAGCGTGATTTTTTCTTCTGTATCGAATGTCCTCTTCATTAGAACGTAAATATTCATTTGTTCCCCTCCTAAGTATTCAAACATTTTAGCTGTTCTAAAGATTAGAAAAATTTATAACAAAAAATTTTGATGCTAAAAGTTTGCTTATCTGCCTTTAAACTCCGGCTGTCTTTTTTCAAGGAATGCCTTGATTCCTTCCTGGCCATCCTCTGACAGGAAGACATCGCCGAAGAGTTTCGCCTCATCTTTGACCCCTTTGTAAAAGGCTTCATGCTTCGTATAGTTTAAGAGTTTGATAGCTGCCCCAATGGATACAGGACTCTTCTTCGCAATCTTGCCGGCCAGCTTGTATGCGTTTTCAAGCAATTCCTCTTCTGGGTAGGCGTGGTTGGCGAGGCCGTATTGTACTGCTTCCACCCCTGTGATCGGATCGCTTGTGAACAGCATTTCCGCTGCTCTGGCAACACCAACATATCTTGGAAGACGCTGGCTCCCTGCAAATCCAGGAACCAATCCGAGCTGCAATTCGGGCAATCCTAATTTAGCATTTTCTGCGACAAGCCTGAAGTGGCAAGCCATTGCAAGCTCCAGTCCTCCACCCAGTGCAGCACCATGGATAGCTGCGATAATCGGCTTCGGAAAGTATTCCATGCGCTCAAAAAGATCTTGTCCATACTCTGCGAGCTTCCCAAAGTCTTCACCGGTTTTGATTGTGGTGAATTCCTTGATATCTGCTCCTGCAGAGAAGAATCTCCCTTCACCATGGATCAGGATGACCCTGACTTCTTCATTTCCCTCGATTTCATCAAGCACTGCCGATATTTCCTTTAGCAGTCCTGAAGCAAGGGCATTCGCTGGCGGACGGGCAATCGTAATTGTTGCAATCCTGTCCTCCGTAGACCATTTAAGATACTCCACATTTTCCCCTCCTTTTACATTAAGACAGGTTTCGCACAAGGGATGGGCCCCATGTGCGATACATGCCTTTTTACGTACCGTTTCCATAAGACCTGATAAACAGGAAGATGGAAAGGACTTGATTAAAGGACCGGTTTGGCACCGTGGTAACCGCAGCCGTTGATCAGCAGCTGGTGTACCGCTTCAGCCAGGTCTGGCAGATTGTATTTCTGTTCATTCATTACCCATGAAGTCACAGTTTCATCCACCGTACCAAAAATCATCTGCCTAGCAAGACGCAAATCCAGGGAGCCTGAAAACTCTCCATTCTCTATGCCTTCCAAAATGATTTTGTCGATCAGCATTAAGTAGCCTTTCAGCACCTCGTTGATTTTATGACGGAGGTCCTTATTCGACTGCCTTAGCTCCAGCTGGGTCACAATTGCAAGATGCCGGTCCTGGGAAAGCATTTTGAAATGCGTTTCGACCAACATGTATAATTTCTCTGTTGCTGTCTTTTTTCCTGCAATTTTTTCTTCGATATTTTCTACGAAGTAACCCATCTTCTCCTGGAACAGAGAAATCAGTATGTCTTCTTTATTCTTGAAATACAAATAAATGGTCCCGTCAGCCACTCCAGCCTGCTTCGCTATTTTAGACACTTGCGCCTGGTGATAGCCGTTTTCTGCGATAACGACGACTGCTGCATCAATTATTTGCATATACTTCGGCCTGTTTTTTTTCAATTCACTCACTCCCGCTCCAGGAAAAGCACAAGCAATAAATGCTAAAGTGGCACACTCCCGATTACGATTTTGTCTGCATTACTTTTTACTGAATGAATCGTCATTCATATTTTTATAATAGTATTCACTCACATTTCTGTCAAGGAAATGTGTTTCAATTGGACAAGCTTTCTTTGTCAAAAAGAAAGAGCCGATTAAGCCGGCTTTTAGTGTTAAGCTCGCTTTTGCTGATCTTCTAAACTTTTTGCTTTTTCTTCGTCTACAAGTGCTCTTCTGAGAATCTTGCCCACTGCTGTTTTCGGCAATTCTTTTCTGAATTCATAAAGTCTTGGTACCTTATAGGCCGCCAGATGCTTGCGTGAATACTCGTTGAGTTCTTCCTCGGTCGCCTCTGCACCTTCCTTCAGCACAATATAGACTTTTACCGTTTCTCCTCTGTAAGGATCTGGTATACCAGCCGCTACAACCTCCTGGACCGCAGGATGCTCGTAGAGGACTTCCTCGATTTCACGCGGATAGATATTGAAGCCTCCGGCAATGATCATGTCCTTCTTCCGATCGACGATATAAAAATAACCTTCGTCATCCATATAGCCAAGGTCGCCAGTCAGCAGCCAGCCATCCTTTAGGACCTGCTCTGTTTCTTCAGGCCTGTTCCAGTAACCCTTCATCACCTGCGGACCTTTTACAGCTAATTCGCCGATTTCACCAGGCGGCAGCGGCTCGCCAGTCTCCATAGAGAATATAGCGGCATCTGTATCCGGCCACGGGACGCCTATACTTCCTTTCACACGTTTTTTATCCCACAGGAAGTTAGCATGAGTAACCGGTGACGATTCAGTCAGGCCATATCCTTCAACGAGCTTCCCGCCTGTTACTTCCTCGAATCTTTCCTGGACCTCCACAGGCAGTGGCGCAGAGCCGCTGATACAGGAATCAATCGAGGACAAATCATATTTCTTAATATCAGGATGATTCAACAACCCAATGTAAATGGTTGGCGCGCCAGGAAAAAGTGTCGGCTTTTGTTTTTGAATCGTCTTTAACGTCGTTTCAGCGTCGAATTTCGGCAAAAGCACCATTTTTTGTCCCTGCATGACAGACAAAATCAAAACAGCTGTCATCCCATACACATGGAAAAACGGAAGGATCCCCAGGACGGTTTCTTGTCCCTCTTTGCATTTATACAGCCAGGCATTGCTCATTGCCGCATTCGCTATCAGGTTTTTATGAGTCAGCATGACCCCTTTCGGAAACCCGGTTGTTCCGCCTGTATATTGCAATAGAGCCAAGTCTTCTTCGAAATCAAGATCGTATTCCTTAATCTTGCCCGCAGGCTTTTTCATAATCTCGGTAAAAAGATGGTTCTGCCCTTCATGCTTCACGTTCACGATGAGGCCATACTGTTTTTTCTGGATGTAAGGATAGACGAGATTCTTTGGGAATGGAAGATAATCTTTGATAGCGGTTACAATTACATTCTCTAAATCCGTATTGGCGATGACCTTTGACACCCTAGGGAATAAAATGTCCAGGGTGATAATTGCTTTGGCACCGGAATCTTTCATCTGGTACTCAAGCTCTCTTTCCATATACAGCGGATTTGTTTGGACAACGATTCCGCCGGCCATCAGGATTGCATAGTAACTGATGATTGACTGAGGAGTATTTGGGAGCATGATCGCGACTCTGTCCCCTTTTTCAATTCCTAAGTCTTGTAAATAGGCAGCCAGTTTCTTCGCATAGTTGTAGACTTGCTTATACGTCAGTTCTTTGCCCATGAAATGGATGGCAACCTTCTCGGGGTACTTCTCAGCTGTTTGCTTAAGGTAATCCTGGACAGTTGCTTTTTGGAGATCCAAATGAGCAGGGATTTCCGGAGGGTATTGCGACAGCCACGGCTTTTCTACTTCCATCTTGACGCCTCCTTATTTAAAATTTTTTGAAAATTCTATCTCCCATTATAATATAATGGTCTTTTTATGACAATTAGAATAGTTTTTTGTAGGATAATAGGGACAAACACCCAAAAAATAATCAGATAGCAATCAATTTGCCCATTAAAAAAACCGCCATAAAAGGCGGTTTTCTACAGTTTTATGCAAAAAACATCATATAGATGATGCCGACCAACAGAAATACTCCGCATAGGATCAGCAAGATTTTTGCCAGTTTTTCCATCTGTTCAGATCCTCCTGTTTAAATTCCCGCCCCGATGATATACGACAGGCCGATAGAGATGACCATGGAAATCAGGCCAACTGCACGGTTGTCATTTTCTATTTCTATATCGATGTTGAACTTCGGTGTCAGGAATTCAAAAATAAAGTATCCAATCAAAAGCAGCAAGAAGCCGAAAACTCCCCAGCTGACCATTGTGAGAAGTGAATCATGCTGGTTGATAGAATGGCGGAAGATATTGGCTACACCGAAGATTTTCCCTCCGGTCGCCATCGCGACTGAAATATTCCCCTTTTTGATTTCATCCCAGTTCCGGTATTTAGTGACCAATTCAAAGACAGCCAGGAATACAACCATGCAGAGAATCGCCACACTGTAATAACCTGCTGTCACTACATATTCATTTTCCCAGAAATGCTTCATGTCCAATCTCCCTGAATATATTTTACCCCTAAGCCTATTATAATGGTTTCTGGAGTGGATTAATATTTTTTTCTCTGTTAAACAAGACTGTTGATTTTCGTTCCAGGCGCTTCGCTTTCCGCGGGGGAAGAATTATGAAAAAGCTCAAGTGCCAGCTTTTTCAAAGACCAAATTCTTCTTGGCTGGCGCTGAGCCTCCTCGTCGCTTTGCTCCTGCGGGGTCTCACCTGACCAGCTGCGCCCGCAGGACACTGAACAGCTTCCTCGAATCTGCCCACGCACGATGGAAATGCGTTAGCATTTTCGGAGGAGTCTACGCGCCTTCCACTACAATCAACAGGTGCAAAATCAACATTGGGCTTTAACAGAGCCATTTCTTTATCGTGTCATTATTTGAATTCCACTACCGTTACACCTGTTCCGCCTTCTCCAGCGTCTCCGAAGCGGATTTTCTTGACGGAGCGATGGTTGCGCAGATATTCCTGGACTCCCTGCCTTAAGGCTCCTGTTCCTTTTCCGTGGATGATGTTAACGCGCGGGTAGCCGGCAAGCAGGGCATCATCAATATATTTCTCGACTCTCATAAGCGCATCTTCATAGCGCT
The DNA here is from genome assembly GCF_030122805.1 of Mesobacillus sp. AQ2. Lineage (NCBI taxonomy): Bacteria > Bacillati > Bacillota > Bacilli > Caryophanales > Bacillaceae > Mesobacillus > Mesobacillus sp. AQ2. The sequence continues at coordinate 3,557,752 of NZ_CP126080.1, forward strand.
CTCCTCTTAGGTCAAGCTCAAGGCCTACATGGAAGTCCTTCCCTTTCACGGTGGCAACCGGTCTAGTTTCCACCGGCTTAGGCGTATTGATATATTCCATATCAGACTCTTTCACTTTCATTTTAAGAATGCCAATCTGTACTTGCCATTCTTTATCATTTACGCGGTCCACCAGGTGCCCTTTTTGGCCAAAGGTCAGAACATTGACCTCATCCCCAGGCTTGAATTCATGGCGGGCAGACTTCGCTTTGCCAGCATTCTTTACCTGGCTTTGCTCTGGTGTTGCCTCACTTAGGCGCCTTTTGGCATCAATCAATTCATGCTCTTTGATTTCAGCCCCTTTTTCCAGTCTCAGCTTCCGGAGCTCACGAATGACTTCTTCTGCTTCATCCTTTGCTTTTTCCACGATGGATGCCGCTTTGACTTTTGCTTTATCAGCAAGTTCCTCTTTTTTCTGATAATATTCAGCCATCTGCTTCTGCATGTCTCTATGAAGGTTTTCGGCATCCTTTAGAAGCTGGTGGGCCTCATCCCTGTCCTTTTCCGCCTGCTTGCGGCTGGATTCCAGGGAAGCAATCATATTTTCAACCTCATTGCTGTCAGCGCTGATATAAGACCTTGCTGTTTCGATGACAGAATCCTTCAGTCCCAGTCTCTTTGAAATCTCGAAGGCATTGCTTCGTCCCGGTACACCAATCAGGAGTTTATAAGTCGGGCTCAGTGTTTCGACATCGAACTCTACGCTGGCATTGATGACACCCTCACGATTATAGCCATATGCCTTCAGCTCTGGATAATGGGTCGTCGCAATGACTCTTGCTCCGCGCTTGTATACTTCATCGAGGATTGAGATTGCCAGGGCAGCACCTTCCTGCGGGTCGGTTCCAGCTCCAAGTTCATCGAAAAGCACAAGACTGTTATAGTCCACCTTATTAAGGATTTCAACGATATTGACCATATGGGACGAAAAGGTACTTAAGCTTTGCTCAATTGATTGTTCATCCCCGATATCCGCGTATACTGAACCAAATACAGCGACTTCCGACCCATCAAGTGCGGGGATTTGCAATCCAGCCTGGGCCATGAGTGTACAAAGGCCGACTGTCTTCAATGTAACAGTTTTACCCCCGGTATTTGGGCCGGTGATGACAATCGTCGTATAGTCACTTCCTAAAGTGATGCTGTTCGGGACAACTTCGTCTATTGAAATCAATGGGTGCCTTGCCTGAAAAAGATTGATTCGGCCTTCGTCATTGACGATTGGCTTCGAACCCTTGATCTTGCTTCCGTATCGGGCCTTCGCAAACATGAAATCAAGCTCGGCCATGATGACCACGATCTCCAGGAGCTCATCATGATGCTCAGCGGTCAGGGCTGAAAGCTCAGACAAAATCCGTTCAATTTCCTGCTGTTCTTTTACCCGGATGTTCTGCAGCTCATTATTCAGCTGGACAACCGATTGTGGTTCGATGAACAGCGTCTGGCCGGAAGAACTCTGGTCATGGATGATGCCGCCGTAATGGGATCGGTATTCCTGCTTGACCGGAATGACGAATCGATCATTTCTGATGGTGATGATGGCATCAGAGAGCATTTTTGAAGCACTTGATGAGCGGATCATGCTCTCCAGTTTCTCCCGTACCCTTGCTTCTCTTGTCCGCATTTGCTGGCGGAGCGACCTAAGCGCTTCACTCGCACCATCAAGAACTTCGCCGCCTTCATCGATTGCATTCCTGATCGACTCCTCCAGGTTCGCCAGTACGATGATGCCTTCAGTGTAGCTCAGCAATATCGGCACTTCGGTCACTTCCTGAAGGTCTTCGACGAAACGCTTCATCTGTCTGCTGGCATGCACCGTGCTTGCCACCTGCACCAGTTCAAGGGGACTGAGCGTCCCGCCAATCTGCGCTCTTTTCACATGTGGCCTGATGTCGTGAATGCCGCCTAACGGTACATTCCCTTTTAGCCTTAGAACCTTTGCTGCTTCATCTGTTTCCTCCTGCAAACGGGATACCTCGTCAAAATCGACCGAAGGCAATAGGGCTACTGCCTTTTCCCGCCCCAATGTGGATGATGTATGTTCTACCAGCTGGCTCCTGATTTTATCAAATTCCAATGTTTTCAAAACTCGTTGCTGCACAAAAATTTCCTCCTTCTTCCTAAGCGAAGGTTAATAGAAAAGCGTAAGCGCTTTGGTCAGCCCCGACAAGCGCTGGAGGGCCTGGAAGTGAAGTCGCTCTTTGACTTCATTGCCAGGACCGAAATCGAAAAGTATAGCCGACTGCCCAGAAACGCAGAAACTGGAGACTCCGACAAAGAAGCGCTTTTTGCTTCTGCCGGCGGAGTTGAAGTTTCGGAGTTTCTAGGAGGCGACACTAGACAATTCGAAAAGCGGAGGCGACTGCCCAACTCCGACAAGCGTTGGAGGGCCTGACTGTGAAGTCGTCCTTTGACTTCATTGGCAGGACCGTAACGTCTCGAGGAGTTAGGAGCCGCAGCTAGCCAAGCGTCTCGAGGGGCTAAGCGCTGGAGCTAGACATTTCTACAAAAGAATTAAAATTCCCTTATTGATCCCGGCCGTGCAGGAAATCTAGCAAACCTTTCAAGTCCAAAGCATTCAGGACAGATGATTTCTTGATCCATCCCTTTCTGGCGGCCGTTACGCCAATTTCCATGTGTTCCAGCGTGTCCACTTTATGTGCGTCCGTATTGATGACGATTTTAACGCCTTCGTCCTGCGCTTTTCTTAGGTACTCCGCCGCAAGATCAAGCCTGTTAGGATTGGCGTTCAGTTCAAGCGCCGTATTCGTTTCCTTCGCGAGTTTGATCAGCATCTCGATATCAACAGAATACCCCTCCCTGCGGCCAATCAGCCGTCCAGTTGGATGGGCGATGATATCAACATGTGCATTCTCTAAAGCAGTCTTCAGCCGATTCATGATTTTTTCTACAGGCTGTGAAAAAGAGGAATGGATCGACGCGATAACCAAATCCAGGTCAGCAAGCAGTTCATCCTCGAAATCCAGTGTTCCATCCGGCAAAATATCCATTTCAATTCCCGTCAAAATCGTGAAGTCATCGAATTTCTTATTCAGTTCCTTCACTTCTTCCATTTGCTTCCTTAAGCGTTCCGGCGTCAAGCCGTTCGCTACCTTCAGATACTGTGAATGGTCGGTGATGGCCATGTATTTATAGCCTCTCGCGATACATTCCATCGCCATTTCTTCAATTGAATGGCCGCCATCGCTCCATGTTGAGTGCATATGAAGATCCCCATTGATGGCATCAAGTGTAATGAGTTCCAGATCTTTTTTGTATAACTCAACTTCCGAGCCGTCCTCCCGTAATTCTGGCGGAATGAAAGGAAGCCCAAAATATTGATAAAATTCCTCTTCTGACTTGAATGTGGTGACTTCCCCCGTCTCTACGTTCTCCACACCATATTCGCTGATTTTCTCTCCGTTTTCCTTCGCCAGCTGCCGCATTCTCACATTGTGGTCCTTTGAGCCGGTAAAATGGTGGAGGGCTGTCGCGAATTCCTCAGGATCAACAAGACGGAAATCCACATTGACATCATAATCAAGCCCAAGGGTAACAGAAACCTTCGTATCGCCTGCAGCAATGATTTCTTTGATTTTTGGAAGCCTGACCAGCTCGTCCTTAACAGCAGACGGATCAGTGGAAGCGATGATGAAATCCAGGTCCTTTATTGTCTCTCTCATCCTTCGCAAGCTGCCCGCTCTTGAAAATTGGTCGATATCTTTTATCTTTTGAAGATACGATTCAATTAATTCAGCAACCGGAAGCATATAGGCAATCGGAAGCCTTTCCGGTCTCACTCCAAAATTTTCAACCGCAGCGAGAATCTTTTCTTCTGATTTTTTGCCAAATCCTGCGAGGTCCCGGATTTTCCCCGCCTTCGCAGCTTCCTCCAAGTCATGGATACTCTCCACACCCAGTTCTTTATACAGCTTGGCGATTTTTTTGCCGCCCATTCCAGGCAGCTGCAGCAACGGAATGAGACTGTTCGGTACCTCTTCCTGTAATTCTTTCAGCTCGGTCGACTGACCTGTTTCCATAAACTCCTGGATGACTCCTGCAGTGCCTTTGCCAATTCCTTTGAGTTCAGTCAGATCGCCTATTTCCGACATGCTCCGTTCATCGCCCTCCAGAGCTGCCGCAGCTTTTCGGAACGCGGATACTTTAAATGGATTTTCACCTTTTAATTCCATATATATAGCAATGGTTTCAAGTAATTGCACGATATCCTTTTTATTAACAGACATGAACTCCACCTGCCTTCTCGATTTCTCGACCGGTTTTTATAACCCCGACTTGGTCATTGTCTTCTATTTTATAGAAAACAAGCCCCACTGTGAAATTAAATGAAAACTTTTCGGCCGGATAAAAAAAACTTCTCCGCAATAGAGAAGTTATGCAGCCATGTATTCAATCCAGAGTTGCTTGATTTGCTGAGAGAATACCGGGGTATTTTTTATGATGTTTTCGGCTAGAATTGAATCGTTCAATGGTCCCTGGATCGCCTGGATTGGCAGCAGGGCTGCAATGTAAAGAACGAGGAACAGCAGCAGGTAAACTTCGATAAAACCTAGAAACCCTCCTGCCCAGACATTCAACTGCTTCAGGATTGGCAGGTGTGCCACAAAATCAAGCATGGATCCGATAATCTGGAGCAGGATTTTCACCGCGAAAAAGATAGCCGCAAACGCGATAGCCCGATAATAGGCATCTTCTAAATTGGCATTCTCAAATATGAGATTCAATGTAGAATTGCTGCCGAGGTTCGGATATGGAATCCATAGAGTCAGCTTGGGAGCAAGCTGGTCGTAATATAGGTACGCAACAACGAAAGCTGCGATGAAACCGGCCAAATGGATGGTTTGCAGGATGAACCCCCTCTTCAGTCCTACAATGAAGCCCATGACCAATATAGCCAAAACAGCAAGATCAAGCATGAATTATTCAGTCCTTTAACCTTTTAATTTCCGCTTCGAGCGATTCAACACGATCTTTCATTTTTATGTAATCATTAACAGCATTCACAGCCGTCAACACAGCTAATTTACTAGTATCAAGTGAAGGATTCGCTGAACCGATTTCCCGCATTTTATCATCTACCATTGAGGCAATGAGCCGGATATGGCTGGTGCTTTCTATGCCGACTATTGTATATTGCTGTCCATATATATCGACAGTCGACCGATTTTTTTTTGTGTCTGACAACATTTATGCCCCCATTCATAAGAATCCTATTCTATACTATATCATGAACGTAAAACGCTGGGAAGTAGTTGCCTGTCAGATTGATATGGTTTTTGGAAGAAAATGTCTAACTTTAACAAGGAGTGTAGAGCCATGGGAAATAGTGTCCTTCAAAAAAGACCGGAAGAAATCAGAAAGATGAAAGAGTATTACAGCAAGTTCCTGATCGATAAACTTCCGCCCGGCAGTGTTTTTGCCGCAAAAACACCTTCCTGTGCGATCACTGCCTATAAATCCGGGAAAGTTTTATTCCAGGGAAAGGACGGAGAAAGTGAAGCAGCAAAGTGGGGCACTGTAACAGCACCTGCAGCCAAAAAGAGTGCTGCGCCAGCACCGGGTGCCCATTTGCCGAAAAATATCGGGGAAATGGCGATCATCGGTTCCGATGAGGTGGGCACCGGCGACTATTTCGGTCCAATCACGGTTGTCGCCGCCTATGTCAGGAGACAGGATATACCTGTGCTGAAAGAGCTTGGAGTCCAGGATTCCAAGAATCTCAAGGACGATAAGATCATTGAGATTGCGAGACAGCTAGTCACCTTTTTGCCTCACAGCCTGCTGACCTTACATAATGAAAAATACAACCAGATGCAAATGAAGGGCATGTCACAAGGGAAGATGAAAGCCCTGCTGCACAATCAGGCCATCAACCATGTTCTTGATAAAATCGCCCCAGAAAAACCGGAAGCGATCCTGATTGATGAATTCGCTAAAGAACCTATTTATTTTGCACATTTGAAAGGCCAACGTCAAATCATCCGGGAAAATGTCCTGTTCAGCACAAAGGCAGAAGGAATCCATCTAGGGGTCGCAGCCGCATCGATGATTGCCCGTTATGCTTTTGTTCGACATTTTGAAAACCTTAGTAAACGCGCAGGTTTCACCATTCCAAAAGGCGCCGGCGCTGCAGTTGATAAGGCAGCGGCCAGGCTGATTCTTGAAAAAGGTGTGGATGTGCTGCCCGAGTTCGTCAAACTTCATTTTGCTAATACTGAAAAAGCGAAGAAGATTGCGCGGGTGTAAAACGAAAGCTGGAATTTTTTGCTCGGGTGTTGACCTGGTAATTGGAAAATCACTCGGGTGTTGACCTGGAAACTGGAAAAAATGAGCTGTTTTTTCCAGTACGCGGAATTATGCTGGATTTTCACGGAATTAGTATCAAGTTTCGCGGGAATCCCTAGCTGGATCGCGGAATCCCATCGCTAGCAGAGTTCAAACGCTATAATTGACTGTAATCACGTTGATTTTCTCGGTTGATTAGCTATTCACCAAGATTTCCACCTGGTCATTGGATTATATTTTCGCGATTCTCCCTCAGAATCCCATAATAAAAAGGCAGCCCGCGGGCTGCCTTTTTAACATTTATCCTCTTAATACTGCTCCAGCTTTTTCTTCAAGTGCAGCAAGGACTTTATTGTGTGCTTTTGCAATGTCTTCATCTGTCAGTGTCTTTTCTGGATCAAAGTATTTCAAGGAGAACGCAAGTGACTTCTTGCCTTGCTCCATTTTTTCACCTTCGTAAAGATCGAAAACATTTACTTCTTTTAAAAGTGATCCGCCAGCTTCGGTGATGATCTTCTCCAGGTCACCGGCTGCCGTCCCTTTGTCAACAACAAGGGCAATATCCCTTGTGATCGATGGGTAGCGCGGGATTGCTGTGTATTGAAGCGGTGCCGTTTCAGCTTCCAACAGAGCTTTAAGCGACAATTCAAAAACATATGTTTCTTTCAGGTCGAGTGATTTTTGCATGGTTGGGTGAACCTGGCCGATAAAGCCGATCACTTTATCGTTCAACAAGATTTCACCCGTACGTCCTGGGTGCAATCCATCAAGCTCAGCCTTCTGGAATCCAAGCTGGCTCTCTAGGCCAAGCTTGGCAAACAAACCTTCAACGATTCCTTTGAGAACAAAGAAATCAACAGGCTTCTTCTCGCCCTGCCATGGATGGCTTTCCCACAGGCCAGTGATCGCGGCAGCCAGGTGCTCTCGCTCTTCAGGCAGCTCGTCATTGCTGTTCTTCAGGAAGACTGCTCCTGTTTCATAAACAGCGACACTATCAATCTGGCGAGCATTATTGTATTTCAACACTTCCAGCAGCTGAGGCACGATGCTCAGGCGTAGAAGGCTTCGGTCTTCACTCATCGGCATTGCCAGTTCAACCGGTTCGCGCTGGTCCAACGCATACTGTGTTGCTTTTTCAGCGCTTGTAAGTGAATAAGTGACTGCCTGATACAAGCCTGCTCCTTCCATGAAACGGCGGACCACACGGCGTTTTTTCTGGTATTCAGAAAGATGCCCAGGTGTGGATGGACCTATAGGAAGAGTAGTCGGCAGATTGTCATAGCCATACAGACGGCCTACCTCTTCGATTAAATCTTCCTCGATGGTGATGTCGCCGCGGCGCGTCGGCACAGTCACCGTGATTGTCTCATTGTCGACGGAAGTTTCGAACTTCAGTCGGGCAAAAATTTCTTCGACCTGCTTCATTTCAAGTTCTGTACCGAGAACTTTATTGATTTTTCCAAGAGTGGTTGAAACAACTGCAGGCTTAACCTCCAAAGCATCAGCTTCGACAACTCCGCCTAGTACTTCACCGCCGGCAAGCTCGATCATTAGTTCAGCAGCACGTTCTGCAGCAGGACGGACTCTCTCAGGATCCACACCTTTTTCATAGCGAGAGCTTGCTTCGCTGCGCAAGCCATGGTCTTTTGAAGCTTTGCGGATCGCTCCTCCTGTGAAATAAGCGGACTCTAACATGACAGTCGTTGTGTCACTGCTGACCTCTGAATTCGCTCCGCCCATGACACCTGCAAGAGCTACTGGCTCAGTACCGTTTGTGATGACCAGGTGGTCCGGAGTCAACATACGTTTTACATCATCAAGCGTTTCAATCACTTCGCCATCCTTCGCACGGCGCACAAGGATTTCTTTTGAGCCCAATTTATCGTAATCGAATGCGTGTAGCGGCTGTCCGTACTCCAATAAAATGAAGTTTGTGATATCAACTACGTTATTGTGTGGACGGATGCCTGCAGCCATCAGCCTTGTTTGCAGCCAAACTGGAGATGGACCGACTTTGACATTCTTGATTACTTTCGCAACGTATAGAGGATTATCTTCTTTTGCATCCACTGTCACATTGATATAGTTACTTGCTTGTTCTGATGAAGTTTCAGGCTGTGGATTTGGCAGCTTAACTTCTTCTCCAAGGATGGCTCCAACTTCGTATGCAACACCAAGCATACTCATCGCATCAGCACGGTTTGGCGTCAGACCAAGCTCAAGGATTTCATCATCCCTGTTTAAGACTTCAAGAGCGTCCTGGCCGATTTCTGTCTCAGGAGTGAAATTGTAGATTCCTTCTGCATACTCTTTCGGCGCAAGCTTGCCTTCAATGCCAAGTTCCTGAAGTGAGCAAATCATCCCGTGGGATTCTTCTCCGCGAAGTTTTGCTTTTTTAATTTTGAAGTTGCCCGGCAGAACAGCACCAACCGTTGCAACCGCCACTTTTTGGCCTTTGCCGACATTCGGTGCGCCGCAGATGATTTGTACCGGTTCACCTGTACCGATGTCAACAAGTGTCTTGTTCAGTTTTTCAGCATTTGGATGCTTCTCGCATTCAAGAACATGCCCGACAACGACGCCCTTCAAGCCTTCATTCAATTTTTCTACGCCTTCTACTTCGATGCCGCTTTTGGTGATTTTTTCGGCAAGCTCTTCAGCAGATACGCCTTCCAAATCGATATATTCCTGCAGCCATTTATATGATACCAACATGGTTTTACCCTCCTAATCCTTATTCTTCAACCGAAAATTGCTTCAAGAAGCGGACATCGTTCGTGTAGAAATGACGGATATCATCGACGCCATACTTGAGCATCGCAATACGCTCAGGCCCCATACCAAACGCGAATCCAGTGTATTTCTTTGAATCGTATCCAGCCATTTCAAGTACATTAGGATGGACCATCCCTGCTCCAAGGATTTCGATCCAGCCAGTTCCTTTACATACGCTGCAGCCTGAGCCGCCGCAAATTTTACAAGAGATATCCATTTCGACAGATGGCTCAGTGAAAGGGAAGAAACTTGGACGCAGACGGATTTCTCGGTCTTCGCCGAACATTTTCTTCGCAAAAACTTCAAGCGTTCCTTTCAGATCGCTCATTCTGACATTCTCATCGACGACAAGGCCTTCAATCTGCATGAACTGGTGGGAGTGAGTTGCATCGTCGTTATCGCGGCGATACACTTTCCCTGGGCAGATGATTTTTACAGGACCCTTGCCCTGGTGTTTTTCCATCGTCCTTGCCTGGACAGGAGATGTATGTGTGCGCATCAATGTTTCTTCGGTGATGTAGAAGGAATCCTGCATGTCACGTGCCGGATGTCCTTTCGGAAGGTTCAGCGCTTCAAAGTTATAGTAGTCTTTTTCGACTTCAGGTCCTTCTTCAACTGTATAGCCCATGCCGATGAAAAGATCTTCGATTTCCTCGATGATGCTTGTCAGCGGATGATGGCTGCCCGTCTTAACAGGTCTTCCTGGAAGAGTAATATCGATTTCTTCAGCTGCCAATTGCTTTTGGACGGCTGCTTCCTCAAGATCCTTTTGCTTTACTTCGATCTGGCCGGAAATCGCATCGCGGACTTCGTTGGCCAGGGCACCCATCTTCGGTCTTTCCTCAGCCGATAACTTGCCCATCCCTTTCAAGACTTCTGTGATTGGACCTTTTTTTCCAAGATAGGAAACGCGAATATCATTCAATTCCTTTAGGTCAGCAGCTGCGGCCACTTTTTCAAGCGCCTCAGCCTGCAGTTCTTTTAACCGATCCTGCATTGGTAAATCCTCCTTCATTTTCTCTTTTTTGAACACAAAAAGACCTCATCCCGGATAAAGGGACGAGGTTCATGGTTATCGCGGTACCACCCTTTTTAACAGGCAATACAGTTATGTATTACGTGTTCGCTTCATTGAGATAACGGCTTGTGCCGATGCATCTTTACGCTAAAAAGCGGTCCCGATGCCAACTCTGGAGGTGAACTTCGCTTGTCTGTTCCATAAAAATGCTTCCAGTCACCGGCATTTTCTCCCTGAATGGCCATCTTCAAGCTACTTTTCTCCGTCATCGTTTTTGAAATATTAATTTTGCTGTTAATTATAGTATATTCTTTCCGCAGTATCAAATGGTTTTATGAAAAAACGAGCCTATTTTGCTGTTTTCAAATAATATAGCAGGATACCTGCTGCGACTGCGACATTCAGCGATTCGCTCTGGCCGTAGATTGGGATATAAAGATTTTGCGTTGTTTTATCCAGCAACTCTTTATTAACGCCGCTTCCTTCATTTCCAACGAGCAGGGCGAAGGCATCATTATTTTCAGCCTCTGTAAAAACAACTCCATTTTCTAGAGCCGTTCCAAAGACTGGGATGTTTTCAGACTGAAGTTCAGAAATCCATTCTGAAAGGTCTCCACTTATAACCGGCAAATGGAAGTGACTTCCCTGCGCAGAGCGCAATACCTTCGGATTATACATATCGACACTGCCCTTCCCAACAATGACTGCATCAATCCCTGCAGCATCAGCCGTGCGGATCATCGTCCCAAGGTTGCCCGGATCCTGGACAGAATCAATAAGTAAATAGGTTTTTCCATTTGTTTGCGGGTTCTTTGGCTGTCGGCATATAGCAAATATGCCCTGAGTTGTCTCAGTGTCAGCAAGCTGCCTGCTGATTTCATCCGTTACCACCGTAACAGGAATGGAACCGTAATCCAGGCTGGAAGGCAACTCCGTTTTTTCGCTTAAAATAATCTCTTCAACATCTTCTTTTTTCGATAGTGCTTCTTCAACTAAATGGAAGCCCTCAACAAGGAACATGCCGGTCTTATCGCGTTCCTTGCGCGTAAGCAATTTCTTCCACTGTTTAACTTGCGGATTTTTATCAGATTGAATGTACTTCAATTCTGGCTCTCCTTTATTATGGCTTGTTCAATTTTACTATTATAGCTCAAAACGGATACATAATAAAACCAAAATTGTTAAAGCTATAACCAGCAATGGAAATTTGAAAGGAGTTTGAGGAAAGATGAACCTTAACCTTAGAAACGCTGTAATTTCAAATGTAGCAGGAAATACGCAAGACGAGCTTAAAGATACAATCGTCGATGCCATCCAGAACGGCGAGGAAAAAATGCTTCCTGGACTTGGAGTGCTGTTCGAAGTCATCTGGCAGAATGCTTCTGAACAAGAAAAGCAGGAAATGCTGGATGCTCTGGAATCAGGCTTAAAAGGGAAATAGTTTTTTGGAAGGACTCCTTAATGTTTGAGGGGTTCTTTTTTTATAAAGTAAACATCTCGTTTTCTATTTTATGGAAAAAGCAGAGAATAAGGTTATTTCCGTAGAGATTCTGGCTGTTTTTGTAGAGATTATTATTAATTCCGTAGAGAATATAGTCATTTGCGTAGTGACTTTCCCTAACTCAGGAGTAAATACCGGTCCAAAATGTAGTGATGAAAGAGAACTTTCGTTTATAGGCAAAAAAAATTGTCCAGAAAACATTTTCTGGACAACTAAATCTCATTTTTTATTCAAAAGTAAGTTTTTCAACTGTTTCTTTATCAAGTCGTTTGATGACTTCAATGATCAATTTAACTGCGTTCTCGTAGTCATCACGGTGAAGCATCGCTGCGTGTGAATGAATGTAGCGTGTCGCGATTGTGATGGACAGCGCAGGTACACCGCGGTGTGTAAGGTGGATCGCACCTGAGTCTGTGCCGCCGCCAGCTACTGCGTCAAACTGGTATGGAATGTTCAGCTCGTCTGCCAAATCCGTTACAAAATCACGAAGGCCTTTGTGTGACACCATTGATGCATCATAAATGATGATTTGCGGACCGTCACCCATTTTGCTTAGAGCTTCTTTTTCAGTAACACCTGGAGTGTCGCCGGCAATACCTACATCGACACCAAAACCGATATCAGGCTCGATTGATTGGGCAGATGTTTTCGCTCCGCGAAGACCAACTTCTTCTTGAACGGTTCCTACGCCATAGACAACGTTTGGATGCTCAGCATCTTTTAGACCTTTTAGGACATCGATGGCGATCGCACAACCAATGCGGTTATCCCATGCTTTTGCAAGCAGCATCTTTTCGTTGTTCATAACTGTGAATTCGAAGTAAGGAACGACCATGTCGCCAGGAGTGACTCCCCATTCCTTCGCTTCATCACGGCTTGATGCACCGATATCAATGAACATATCCTTGATATCAACAGGCTTTTTACGAGCTTCAGCAGGAAGGATATGTGGCGGTTTAGAACCGATCACCCCAGTTATTTCACCTTTGCGGGTTACGATTGTCACACGTTGTGCAAGCATAACCTGGCTCCACCAGCCGCCGACTGTCTGGAAGCGGATGAATCCTTTGTCATCGATGCTTGTCACCATGAATCCTACTTCATCAAGGTGGCCAGCTACCATGATTTTAGGGCCGTTTGCATCTCCAACCTTCTTCGCAATCAAGCTTCCCAGGCCATCTGTTGTTACCTCATCAGCAAATGGAGTTATGTATTTCTTCATTACTTCCCTTGGCTCACGCTCATTGCCGGGAATGCCTTTGGCATCGGTCAAATCTTTTAGCATTGTTAATGTTTCATCTAATTTAGCCATTATTTCGACTCCCTTAATATGTATTTCCGAAACCTATTATACTAGACAAGAGGTGCAATGTACAAAAAATTCTGCCTAATACCCTTTTCGCTGCCTATCATAATTTACTTCATTTTTTTGAATATATGCCTGTTCAATTTGATCTTCGTGCAAGTCAAGCAGTTCCGCAAGTCTCATGTAACTTTCAAAAAGTCGGACATAGTCTTCCTTGCTGCGGCTGTCCCTGAATTTTTGTACCGACTCATATACTGCAAGGAACTGGTTGCTTGTGTCTGTCACCGTTGGTCTGTCTGGGGTAATGTATTCAATATCTTCATAACCGCACTCAATTCCCAGTGACAGGATGAAGTGTACTCCATCCACAAATTCCTCAAGGATTACATCCTTTTCAGATGAAGGTTTCACACTCCAAAACTTGAAGCACCTTGTCTCATTAGCAAGTTCCCCGATTTCAACAAGCAGCGCCAGGACCTTTCTGTCAATTAAATCATCATTCTCTAACTTGTGCTGCGTTTCAATATGACTGTCGAGTGCTTTTTGCATTTTAAATAGTGTTATTGTATTCATGATTCAGCTCCATCGTTTTATTATCACTAAAAGCAGGCTTCTGGATTCCGCCATTCAGGTTTTCTCCTTTTAACAACACAGCTCTGCAATAAAAAGTATATATTAATTATAAATTTGTTGAAACTATTTGGAATCTCATCCGTAAATAAGGAAAGTTCGCATTGGAGGGGCAGTCATGATTCTGCTTTTACGTCTTATTTTCTTGCTATTATTCATTTTCCTGATATACAGCGGGGTAAAGTATTTATTCCACCCGAAACGGAAGCTTGAGCTTGCTCATGAGCAGAAGCGCTTCTTTTTACTGGATGACCCGGACAATGTCCGCAAAAACTTCTTGATCACTTATAAGGGTGTTTTGTTCGAGGGTGAAAAGTATTTAGGTACGACTCCGTCTGCGTTTGAGGTCGTTTCCATTTTCATTTGGCCTAAAAAAACGTCTGCCTTGAAGGGACTCGTGCTTGAAGACTTCCAATTCATCGAACGAAAAATCCGCGAGAACTATCCTGTCGCCAAAATCGACTGGAAAAGCCCGATCAAGGAATTTATGGCTAATCATGAACAGGATGAGGAATAATCAAATATAAAAGCGTCCGAACATGAGTCGGGCGCTTTTCCTTTGTGCATAAATTCCTACTTCAAGGTGTCGTATCGAAAAACTTCCGCCATTTAATGAGGGTACTCTTTTCTCTGAACAGATAGGTGAGCAGCAACAGGCAAATAACCACAAAGCTGCCCGCAAGCGCATCAAAACGTCCAATGCGCTCCCCGAATATGGTAAAAAAGATTACGAATGGAATGTTCGCTAAAAAAGATGCCATCATAAATTCCTTAAACTCTTTTTTCCGCTCATAAAGGCAAAAGCTCAGTAGCTGATAATGAATCAGCGGGATCAGTCTCAGCAACGCAACCTGCAGTACGGTCAGATCCCTGAATCGCCCCATCAGACGCTTTTTCAACCTGCTTAACTTTTGCATGGTGTCCGGAATTTTTTCCATCAAGAAATAGAATAATATACTGGCCCCCGTCAAACCAAGCATTGAATAGATGATTCCCGGAACCACCCCAAAAAGCAGACCGCCCGCGACGCAGACAACTGCAGGCGGAATGAGTATAAACTGACGGAAAACATGAAGAAATACAAACAAAACTGGTGCAAACCAGCTTCCAGATTCCACAATAATCAGCAGCATCGACCACGCATCATCCATTTATGTCACCTGCCTGCGAATCTCTGTTGCTACTAGCATATAGAATCACCCAAGCTGTTATGCCAACAGCATAAATAAATATATAAAAATACCAATCTCTAAAACAGCCAGCACCGGCAAGCCATACTTGAACTGCACATGCTTCGTCTTATGCCTGAAATGATTCATGCCTGCAGTGGCCCCGATTGCCCCTCCAAGCAAAGCTATGGTCCATAACGTTCTTTCGCTGATTCGATAATCATGGTTTTTTGCCCGCTTTTTATCCATGCCCATAATCAAAAAGCCAGCAAGACTCATTACGATGATCAGACCAGCCAATATCCAGATTTCCACGTCTTCACGTCCTCTTAAAATGATGTTAGTACTGCTTCATTATAACGCGCCATCCATCTGTATCGGACATTTTCCACGAGACTCCATTTCTGTTTTTCCGTTAGAGGCCGCCTATCGGATATTTTTCTCGTGTTTCGACTTCTGTTTGTCCTTTAGACCTCCTATATCGGACAGTTTTCTGGTGCTTCCACTTCTGTTTGTCCATTAAAGCCCTTCTATCGGACACTTTCCATACGACTTCGCTTCTGTTTGTCCATTAGAGCCTCTCTATCGGACATTTTCCCCAAAACTTCGCTTCCACTTGTCAGATAAAAATACGCGAATGCTTATGTATCTAAAAAGAAAAAACCATCCTCAATATGAGAATGGTTCATCTTATCGTTTAATTACTTGTTGAACTGTTGCTTAGCTGTTTCAGCCAATTGAGCGAATGCTGCTGCATCGCTTACTGCTAGTTCAGCAAGCATCTTGCGGTTTACTTCGATACCTGCAAGCTTAAGGCCGTGCATCATACGGCTGTAAGAAAGGCCGTTCATGCGAGCTGCTGCGTTGATACGAGCAATCCAAAGTTTGCGGAAGTCGCGCTTCTTCTGGCGACGGTCGCGGAATGCATACATTAGGGATTTCATAACCTGCTGGTTAGCAACTTTGTATAATGTATGTTTAGAACCGAAATAACCTTTTGCTAATTTGATGACTTTTTTACGACGCTTGCGCGTAACTGTACCGCCTTTTACACGTGGCATGTAATTTCCCTCCTATATAAATCGAGATTCCTCGAGTTTACTTAATGTTGTCAAGCATGTGACGAATACGTTTGAAATCGCCTTTTGAAACAATTGCAGATTTGCGAAGCTTACGCTTAGCTTTTGTAGATTTGTTAGCAAATAAGTGGCTAGTGTAAGCGTGTGAACGCTTAAGCTTGCCAGTTCCAGTTTTCTTGAAACGCTTGGCAGTGCCGCGGTGTGTTTTCATTTTTGGCATAGGGACTTCCTCCTCGTTACTTTTCAGTTTTAGGTGCTAGTACCAAGAACATGCTTCGGCCATCCATCTTTGGATGTGATTCGATTGTCGCTACATCTTTGCAAGCTTCAGAGAAGCGATCAAGAACACGCTGACCGATTTCCTTGTGAGTGATAGCACGGCCTTTAAAACGGATTGATGCTTTAACTTTATCGCCTTTTTCCAGGAACTTGATGGCATTGCGCAACTTCGTGTTGAAGTCATGCTCATCAATTGTCGGGCTAAGACGGACTTCTTTAGTTGTGATGATTTTTTGGTTCTTACGTGCTTCTTTCTCTTTCTTTTGCTGTTCGAACTTGAATTTTCCGTAGTCCATGATTCGGCCTACAGGAGGCTTCGCGTTCGGAGCAACAAGCACAAGATCAAGATTGACGCGCGCTGCGATCTCAAGAGCCTCAGCTTTGGATTTGATTCCTAATTGCTCGCCGTTTTGATCGATCAGACGAATTTCGCGAGCACGAATTCCCTCGTTTAATAACATCGCATCTTTGCTAATAATTAGCCACCTCCAGGGTTTTATCGAATACATTGTCAAGGAGAAGAAGTACATTGAAAGGACAAAGCCTTTATCTTGCTCACACAATGACATACGATATGGTCCATTTTTATTTTGCAATAAAAAAAGTGCAGGCGACGACACCCACACTTACGGAAACAAAATAATTAGACGTTTACGTATTACCTGCCAACAGCATTATTGCGTCAGCCAGGTGAGAAGCGGGTGCTTCTTCTTTCCTAAAACTTGTATTCAGTTCACTCTTGCTAATATAGCATAAAGAAATTGATGTGTCAAACGAATCACTTTTCGTTAACTGCAACAAAAAGTATTGTATCAGATAGGATTTAAGGCTGCAATACTTTTTTCAGGCGAAATTAAATTTATCCGAAAAAAAATATGTCGAAGGATCATAACAATACGTTAATTTGTCACTGCCTAATTGCTTCTTTCTTGCTATAATGATTGGTAGAATTATACAAGAAAGCTGGTGTACAAATGCTGATCGCAATTATCATTACCGGTGTGGTCACTGGACTGCTCGCTGGTACTGCATTGAAGTTTTTCAGGACTGGCTATGGTTTTTCAAATGATATTGATAACACGCCTGTTAATATAAAATCCTGCCGGAATTGCGGTGAAAGAATCCAGCGCAGCTATACAAAAAATCTATGTCCCACCTGTTCCAAACCTATTGAATAATCCCATAAAAATAAGAGGAGCCAGTTGGCCCCTCTTATTTTTTTGTCCAGCTCCAGCGCCTAGCCCCTTGAGACGCTTGGCTAGCTGCGGCTCCTAACTCCTCGAGACGTTTCGGTCCTGCCAATGAAGTCAAAGAACGACTTCACTGTCAGGCCCTCCAACGCTTGTCGGAGTTGGGCAGTCGCCTCCGCTTTTCGAATTGTCTAGTGTCGCCTCCTAGAAACTCCGAAACTTCAACTCCGCCGGCAGAAGCAAAAAGCGCTTCTTTGTCGGAGTCTCCAGTTTCTGCGTTTCTGGGCAGTCGGCTATACTTTTCGAATTCGGTCCGCCCAATGAAGTCAAAGAACGACTTCACTGAGCGGCCCTCCAGCGCTTGTCGGGGCTGATCAAGGCGCCCTCCGCTTTTCTTATTTCTTCGCTTCTTTCCTGAATGATTCAAGGAACTCATCGAAGGAGATAGTTTCTGAATTCTGTTCGCCGTATTTACGGACATTGACTGCTTTGTCTGCAACTTCATTGTCACCGACAACCAGCATGTAAGGGATTTTCTGCATTTGCGCTTCACGGATTTTGTAGCCGATTTTTTCGTCACGGCAGTCAATTTCGACACGGAAGCCTTCTGCTTTCAGCTTATCCTGGATTTCCCTGGCATAGTCATAGTGGACTGCAGGTGAAACCGGGATGATTTGCGCCTGGACTGGAGCCAGCCATGTAGGGAACGCTCCTTTGTATTCTTCGATCAGGAAGGCTACAAAACGTTCCATAGTCGATACTACGCCGCGGTGGATGACAACCGGACGGTGATGCTTGCCGTCTTCACCGATATAAGTCAGGTCGAAGCGTTCAGGTAGCAAGAAGTCGAGCTGTACAGTTGACAGTGTCTCCTCTTTGCCAAGCGCAGTCTTGACCTGGACATCAAGCTTCGGACCGTAGAATGCCGCTTCGCCTTCTGCCTCGAAATAGTCGAGTCCTATTTCATCCATCGCTTCTTTTAACATTGCCTGTGCCTTTTCCCACATTTGGTCGTCATCGAAGTATTTTTCTTTGTCTTCAGGATCACGGTAAGAAAGACGGAACGAATAATCATTCATGTCAAAATCTTTATAGACTTCAAGCACTAGCTGCACAACACGTTTGAATTCTTCCTTGATCTGGTCAGGACGGACGAAAATGTGAGCGTCATTCAATGTCATTCCGCGGACACGCTGCAGGCCAGCCAACGCGCCTGACATTTCGTAACGATGCATTGTTCCAAGCTCAGCAATCCTGATCGGAAGCTCCCTGTAACTATGGATGCTGTTTTTGTACACCATCATGTGATGAGGGCAGTTCATCGGTCTTAATACTAACTGTTCATTATCCATATCCATCACCGGGAACATATCGTCCTGATAGTGGTCCCAGTGGCCGGAAGTTTTATAAAGCTCGACACTTCCCATTACCGGAGTGTAAACATGGTCATAGCCGAGGCTGACTTCTTTATCGACAATATAGCGCTCAATGATGCGGCGGATCGTCGCGCCTTTCGGAAGCCAAAGCGGAAGTCCCTGTCCAACCTTCTGCGAGTTTGTGAACAGGCTAAGCTCTTTGCCAAGCTTGCGGTGGTCGCGTTCCTTCGCTTCTTCAAGCAGTCTTAAGTGCTCTTTCAGGTCTTCCTTTTTGAAAAATGCTGTTCCGTAAATACGCTGCAGCATCTTGTTATCGCTGTCGCCGCGCCAGTAGGCACCGGCAATGCTCAGCAATTTAAATTCCTTCAGCTTGCCAGTTGATGGAACATGGACTCCGCGGCAAAGGTCTACAAAATCGCCCTGCTCATAAAGAGTGACTTTTTCATCGGCCGGAATTGCTTCAATCAATTCAAGCTTATATGGGTCACCAAGCTCCTTGAAGAATTTGACAGCCTCCTCACGACTTACCTCTTTACGGACAATCTCAATGTTCTCATTGATGATTTTCTTCATTTCCTTTTCAATTTCCGGCAAATCTTCCGGTGAAAGGGAATGCTCCATATCGATATCATAGTAGAATCCGCCTTCAATCACCGGTCCTACTCCGAGGTTCACATCTTTATACAGGCGTTTGACTGCCTGTGCCATTAAGTGGGCTGTACTGTGGCGCAGGATTTCTAGTGCTTCCGGGTGTTCCGGAGTGATGATTTCAATTGAAGCATCTTCCTCGATTGGTCTCCTGAAATCATACGGATTTCCATTCACCATACCGGCAATGGCTTTTTTCTTAAGGCCCGGGCTGATTGAACCGGCAATGTCTTCAGTTGTTGTGCCTGCAGGAAACTCCTTCACTGCTCCGTCTGGAAACGATATTTTCAACATGTCTGCCATTGGCTTTTCCTCCTTTTGAAATGTGGCGCATATTTGCGCAAAAAATAAAAAAACCCGTCCCTGAAACAGGGACGAGTTTGATCACACGTGGTTCCACCCAATTCCCACTCTTGCGCATAAAGAACGCAGGAATGGCTCTGGTTGCGATAACGGCTTCTGCCGCCAGCCAATACTTGCCTTACAGGCGTTCATAGCTGGAGTTCAGAGGTGGTAAGCGTTTCTTTAGTGTTAGGAAGTTTTCAGCCGTGCCTTCCCTCTCTGCAAACCTTTCAAGAATGCCCATATCCTCATCATTACATTTACTATTGTTTTAGTATGTACGTAATTATAGTTTGTAATGTTTTGAAAATCAAGTGGGCTATCGTATATTTTCATGATCCTCATTGAAAAAATCCAATCTTTCCTCTTCGAAAACGGAAATTGGCTTAATCTTGACCCGCTCTTCAAAAAGGTTGATAATGGTCCGCACTAATGGCTGGTGCGAATCATCGGTATACAGGAAAATCGTCTGTGGCGCGATCGACAGGAGCGGCGCAATCGTTCCGGAATCGACGTAGACCGGGTGATTGACAAGCAGCCTCCGGTCAATCGTTTTAAACAGCTCGCTCCGCTTCATTTCCGTGAACTCTTGATTAAAAAATGTCATGTTTTCTTCGATGACCAAGTACAAATATGGCATTTGCGGTTTTCTGCCTTTCAGAAAACTTCTCAATGTATGAAGGAACACCTGATACTCCTGTTCCATTTTATACTCATCGATTGCGACCTCTGCCCAATTCGAAAGCTGCTCAAAATATGATTTTAGCCTGAATACGACAAAGGAATCGAATGAAAATGAGACTCTCTCATCAAGTATTTCATTGATTGCTTTTTTAACGATCCCTGGTTCTTCGGCACCCTCCATAAAAGGTGCCAGATCCTTTCGGTTCCCTTCCATGACAGAGTAAATGATATCAAGGATTTGATCCTGCTCTTCACTTTCCGTGTAATAAAAAGATTCTGCAAGGATGTTTCTTAACCAGTCATCCCGTTTCAGCTTAAGAATAAAATCATATACACATTTCTTCAGTTCCGGTATTTTTTCTTTCATAAAAAAATCTTCTGGAATCAGGACTCTATTTTGATCTTCATTAAGAAGAATTGAATTCTTTTCCTGCAACGAAGCAAGCCTGGCGACTAAGTGATGGTATAAATTCCAGGCATCCTGCTTTTTTTGGAAGATGATTTCAATCAACCATATCCCCCCTTTTAAATAATCCCTGATTATATATATGGGGGACTTGGACAATTTAGAAGTATCCATATCGCCGCTGGATGATTAAAGCGCAAAAAAAATAGGCTGCAGCCTGTTTCGCTGCAGCCTATTGCTATACTCTTCGATTCTTTCCTTCTACTTTAACCGGCTGTGCCAGGTACTTGATCCGTTCCATGATCCTCGCTGCCTTCAGCTGTTCCTCTTCTCCCCGCTGGCTGTGGGTCAGATGGTGTTCAAGCCCGCTAAGGTCGAAGTTGGAAGTAAAGAAGGTTGGAAGGTTCTCAAGCATGCGGAATTGCAGGATTGTTCCAAGGATTTCATCCCTCGCCCAGCTGCTCATCGTTTCCGCTCCGATATCATCAAGCATCAGGACATCAGATTTTTTGATTGCTTCCAGCTTGTCGTTGACCGAATGATCCCCGATCGCATTCTTCATTTCCCTGAAAAACTCCGGAACATATACAATCAAGGAACTGACCTGTTTCTGTGCCAATTCATTCGCAATGGCGCCAAGCAGGTATGACTTACCCGTTCCGAACGGCCCATGCAGGAACAAACCTTTTTGCTTCTGGCCGGATTCATAATTCTCAACAAAATCCTTCGCCATTTTTATGGCCTTGAATCTCCCCGCGTCATCAAGCTCAATATCCCCGAATGACGCTTTCAGGATTTCCTTCGGCACATATATGCTGTTAATCAGCCGGGCGTTCTTTTGCTGCTCATCGTACATGACCTTCTTTTTACAGCGGTCATATTTGACATCAATGTAATTCCCTTTGATGAAAAGCTGTGGTTCATAGCCTTTGATCATATTCTTGCAGGCTGCGAGACTTTCGCATTTATCACAGTCCTTGCTCTGGGTAGAAAATTCATACAGTTTGGACATGCTGCCGTCAAGCATTTCCCTGGTGATATAGTCCGCATTTTCATCGAGGAATTGCTTTATATGCTGATCCTGCATGACCTGTCTTTTAAGTGTTTCATAACGTTCCTGGAAGTTTTGGTTATTAGCAAGCTTCTTCAGCGTTTCATTTATGTTTTGCAACTGAATCACCTCCCGGATTTGTATTTTTTCAGTTCTTCTTCAAGCTTTTTCTTTTCTATTTCAAAGTCAGGGTCCACTCCGGCAGCAGAACTTTGCTGCTGGTCTGGTCCATTCTCGCTCTTTTTCTCAAACCAGTCCGGCAAGACTTCCTTGCGTACAGGTTTCCGTTTTCCTGAAGCAGCGGTCGTTTTCTTTCCTTCTGCCCAATCGAGGTATTGCCTGTGCTCACTTTTCGCCAGCTCCATGGCATCCCTTACAGTCGAGATTTTCTTCCTCGACCAGTGGCTGGCGATTTTCTCAATATAGCCTTTGGCCAGCTTCATATCCGTTCTGATCATAACATATTGGACCAAAACATTCACGACACCCGGAAGCAGCTTTTGCTTGAACATCACTTCTTCGATGATCTGCAGGTCAGATTTTGAAGGCACGGCACCGCCTGATAAGTCGATCAGCAGTTGTCTTGGTGATGTTTTTTCAAAATAGAGAACCAATTCCTCTTCTTTTGTTTTTGGCTTCTCGATTCCAGCTTTGTGCTGAAGAGGCTGGGTCCGGTCCAAGAGTGCCGGCAACTGGTCCTGGTATTCAAATTGGTACCAGTCCCGGGCCGCCTTTCTCAGCTCCTCGATATCGATTTCATTATCAGCTGTTACGGCACTCAAGACGATATTCTTCATCTTCAACGCATCAATTCCATAAAGGAAGGCGAGATTGCTGACCGCTTCTTTGACCTTCGTTGTAAAAGCTTTTTTGGGGATCAAAGAATCCTGAAGACCTCCCAATAACAGATCGAAATTAAATTCCGAAGGGTCAATCTGTATTTTGTCAGACTCCCTCCTGCCGATGAAGGATTGTGCTTCATCCTCTCCAAGGTCGGCAGCTGAATCACTATTATGCATGAGTGCTTGAGGAGGAACAGACAGGAACACATCCTGAAAAGCCCGGGTAATTTCAGAATATCCCTCCTCTGCCTCGGGCAGCTTGTCACTGAAAAACCGTTTAAGCCTCAAAAACTGATTCTTTCCGATTTTTCGATACAGATAGACATTCAGCATGCCATCCAGGAAAAATTGTTCAGGAGTCAACGGCGGCTGTAATTCATAAATGAATGAACGGCCATCTTCACTATTTTTGACATATGTCTTCAGCAAACCCATCCCCTCAAGCTTCTGGCGGGCGTGATAAATCTCCTTCAAATTCATATCCATGATTGTCATCAGGTTATGATGGGTACCAGACTGTGACCATAGCCGATTCTCTTCAAGTTCGGCCCATAAGGTCATATAAAGGCTCAAACAAGCTGGCCCAATCAACGGCTGGTACAAAAAGGTGAGCACCTTGCGATCATAATCATGCAGCAGGCCGCCGGATGCAACAATATATTGGTCTACAGGCAAAGTCTCCTGCCAATGCTGAGCCATCCTATTCCCCTCCACTCTATCCGGTTAAAAACTATAACAATACCACTATGCTGAAAATCAAATCGTTCACGCGCGCCTTAAAAAGAGCCGAAGTTTCCTTCAGCTCCCTCATGGAAAAGCGTAAGCGCCTGATCAGCCCCGACAAGCGTTGGGGCCTGGCAGTGAAGTCGCTCTTTGACTTCATTGACAGGACCGAAACGTCTCGAGGGGCTAGGCGCTGGAGCTAGACAATTCTCTAAGTGAAAATTTATAAAGCGCAAGCGCCCTGGTAAATATACTTCATTGGTCTGGACCCCAGCTTTATCATTGTTCTTTCTTCAATAACTCTTTTAATTCATCGATGAATACATTGATATCCTTGAACTGCCGGTAAACAGAGGCGAAACGGACATAGGCGACTTCATCGATCTTAGCCAGCCTGTCCATCACCATCTCGCCCACTGCTTCGCTCTTGACTTCGGATACTCCATGGCTTCGCAATTCTTTTTCCACCTCGGAGACCAGATCCTCAAGCTCTTTTAGGGCGACCGGTCTTTTTTCACACGCTTTCAGCAAACCGCGAAGGAGTTTCTCCCGATTGAACTCCTCGCGAGTACCTTCTTTTTTTACAACAATCAATGGGATTTCTTCAACTTTCTCAAAAGTGGTAAAGCGAAATCCGCAAGCTTCACATTCACGTCTGCGTCGAATTGATCGGCTATCGTCAACCGGTCTTGAATCAAGAACCCGGGTAGAGTTATTTTGGCAAGTTGGACATTTCATCTCGATCAGCTCCGAATATTTTGAAATATAGAATGAGCGAAGGACCATTCGCTTTATCCACCAATACGTCCATAAGCATTATCCTTACTATTATCTTATAAAAAAGAAGCTGATGGGACAAGAGGGACTATTGATTCCCATATTTACCTGAACCGATGAACGTAAGTGTTTTATCCAATTTTCCATATACCTTGATTACTTCTTGTCTCAATGCAGGATTGATTCCTGCCATAGAAAACTTTTCCGTGGAGATATGTAAATCGACCGCTGTCTCAAAGGGTTTTGTCGTAATGACAGTCGCGGTTAAAAAACTCCTGACCCTGCCGTTTAGCTCAGCTGAGATTTCTCCATGTTCCTTTGATACACTTGTGATCCGGGCTGCAGGGTCAGCTTTAAGCAGATCCTCGACTGATTGGAAAACCTGATTAAAATTTGCTTTATAGTAATGGGTCCGCAATTGTTCATCGCTGTTATTTTCACTCGTCCCGCTGAATTTCTCGTATCTTCCTGTTATGGATTTCAAAAAAGACATCAAAAATCCTCCTGCAGATTATTTCTATTTACAGTTTACCTTAATTTTCGCACAAAATAAAAAGAGGTGTATCACTACACCCCTTGTAATTTTTCATATTTTCAATTATAGAGCCTTCGCTTGTGCCTGTTTCACATGCACTGGACCCATGCCGCGTGGGATTTCGATATTCTCACGTGTTTGAGCGCTAAGAGCTTCAGCAATATAGTCAGCTGCAATATTAGGATCGAGATCGCCGCAAGTGTAAACATCAATGCTGGCGTACCCGTGCTCCGGGAAGCTGTGAATAGTTAAATGAGATTCAGAGATAATGACAACTCCGCTTACACCCTGTGGTGCAAATTTGTGGAAAGCCACTTCGCGGATTTCAGCACCAGATTTCAAAGCTGCTGAAACGAAAGTTTGTTCAATAAAGTTCATATCATTCAATTTTTCAAAGTCGCAACCCCAAAGTTCAGAAATTACATGACGACCCATTGTTTCCATATTCAATTTCCCCCTCTAACAATATTAGAATGAAATTCCTAGTTTCAATGGTATCTTAACTACCACGGGGGAAAGTTAGTCCAGAGAGGTCCTAACCCTTTAAGTAGCCAATTGGTACCGTTATTAAGAAGTTCACGATGACTAGTATACTTTGTTTATATTTTTTTTGCAACACATGAAAATAAAATTTTTTCAATGAATTTCAGCATGCTATATCAAAAGGTTTTTAGATAGCTATTTTAAGGATATCCCCGGGAATCGATTGATTACCTTTGTAAGATTAAAGAGGTTTTTCTGAAGAGGGAAGACGGTAATCTGATACAACACGAAAGCGTCATTAAACAAGCCTGCCGGGAGCGGCAGGCTTGTTTAATGACTATTCTAATTATCCAACTTTCACGGCGGGTGAAGCCGACATTGCCTGGGCAACATGCTTTGTCAGGTCTACCACCCTGCTTGAGTATCCCCATTCATTGTCATACCACGCAAGTACCTTGACTTTGTTGGCGCCAATGACCATTGTAGACAGTCCATCAATGATCGCTGAGTGCTCATTTGTGTTGAAATCGATGGATACAAGTGGATCTGTTGTAATATCCAGTATACCCTTAAGCTTTCCTTTTGCGGCAGAATAGAACGCATCGTTCACCTCATCCACAGTTACCTCTCGCTTCAAGTCAACAACCAGGTCTACAAGTGAAACGTTTGGCGTCGGCACCCTTAATGACATGCCGTGAAGCTTTCCTTTCAACTGCGGAAGAACAAGGGAAAGCGCCTTTGCCGCCCCTGTTGAAGTAGGGATGATTGATTGGCCGCAAGAACGCGCCCTGCGCAAATCCTTGTGCGGATTATCGATATTATTTTGGTCATTTGTATAGGCATGAACAGTTGTCATCAATCCGTTTTCAATTCCGAAAGTATCATCCAGAATTTTTGCGACAGGTGCCAGGCAGTTCGTTGTGCATGAAGCATTGGAAATGATCTCATGTTCTTCAATTTTTAATGCGCTTTCATTTACGCCCATCACAATCGTAATATCTTCATTTGTGCCCGGTGCTGTTATAATGACCTTCTTTGCGCCTGCTTCCAGATGAAGTGCAGCCTTGTCACGTGAGTTGAACTTTCCTGTGGCCTCTATGACAATATCAACCTGCATTTCTTTCCACGGAAGCTCAGCAGGATTGCGATTGCTCAAAAGTTTGACAGTTTTCCCATTGACTACTAGGTGATCATCAGCAGGGATAATCTCACCTGCAAATTGACCATGGGTTGAATCATATTTAATCAAATGCGCCAGTGTTTCAGCCGGATAGCTCGCATTAATCGCTACAACCTCAAGATTTTCCTCAAGAATGGCTCTTCTGAATACCATTCTGCCAATTCTCCCAAAACCGTTTATCGCTATTCTCGCCTTCATTGTACGGCCCCTTCCGAATTAGTGTTATACTTAATAACCCTTTGTTATGGTATTAGTATAACATATTAAAAATTATTTGTGATATATAATTGCACACATTTAAAATTTAAAATAATTCTGATAATAATTATCAGTAAAGACAAGTATTTCTTGAGTGGATTTTATTGAAACAAAGATTAAAAATCCTGAAACAAAGATGATATTGAGCCAACAGGTATTTATTTGGGCTGTAACAGGGGTATAACCGGAAGCTCGGCCATAGCGGAAGGTGTACTGACCAGAAGGGCTTTTAGTAATATGGCAATAACCAGGTTAACGGCAAAAGAAAAAAGAGCCTATTCGGCTCTTTAGATTCCCCATTTATTCAGGATTTTCTTCAATTGCTGCCTTGATTGCTCAATTGTTCCTGTGTTGTCGATGACTTCATCTGCCAAATCCACTTTATCCTTCAAAGGCATCTGCGACTTGATCCTTGAAAGTGCTTCATCTTCGGAGAAACCATTCCTGGACATCAGCCTCTCCAGTTGGGTCTTCTCATCCACGTAGACAACGATGATCTTTTCGACCAGGCCTGTGAGCTTGCTTTCAAACAGCAATGGTATGTCCAGGACCACTGCTTTTTCATTGGCAGCTTCAGCTTGCTGCCTTTTCATGGCCATCCTCTCACGTACGGCGGGATGGACGATTGAGTTGAGCAGCAACCTTTTTTCCTCATTGTTAAAAATGATCGACCCTAAGGCAGGGCGATTGATAGTGCCATCTTCTTCTAAAACTTCTGTGCCAAAATGGCTGACAATATCATTGTATGCTTTTTCTCCTGGCTCAACAGCAAGCCTCGCTTCGATATCAGCATCGATCACAGTGATGCCAAGCTCAGTGAACATGGCCGATACCGTGCTTTTCCCGCTCGCTATACTTCCGGTTAATCCAATGATTAATGACATTTGTTTTATCCTTTCAAACAGACCGCTAAAGCTTGAGCAGTCCAATTATGATCAATAAGATTCCAGGTACGAATGAGAACTTCTGCAGCCAGCTCCTCTCTGAAAAATAGCTGCCCATTCTCATGCCGGCATAGACGAACAATGAACTCATACAGGCAACCGTCAAAGCCAGATAGCCGGGCGAAAAGCCCAATAAGGCAGCACCGATCCCGGCTCCGAATGCATCAAGAGACAGGGCGAGACCGAGCATGACGGCTTCGATTCCATTGATTGTACCCGATCGGTCAAAGTCTGCCGACATCGGCTTCTTCAAAATATTGATAACAATGCCAAGTGATTTAATCTCAAAATTCAGGATGATTTTTTCATGACAGAGCATCTCTGACTGGTCATTGCGAAAAAACTGGAATAACACCCATCCGCCCAATACTATCAAGACAGTGCCACCAATTGTCTCTGCCAATTCAGGTGAAAAAAAGCTCTCAAGAAAATGTCCGATCATCATGGCAGCCATCAGAACGGCCGCTGAACAGACCGCAATAACAGCAATCGATTTAACCGGGATTTTCATTTTCCGCAATCCATACGTTAACCCTACACTGAAACTGTCAAGACTGACAGCGAATGCAAGTAAAAGCAGGGAGATTATTTGTGCCATAAACTGAGCTCCTTCCTGTCAATCGCTACGTTAGTATATGGAAGGAGCCTAGATATGGTGAGAAAATCAACAGGCGATTATATGTTCACAGTTTTTGGCATGTTGGACAGAAGTGGGTACCCCGTCCTCCGACGACTGTTTTTTCCAGTGGTGTGCCACACACCTTGCATGGTTCATTTTTTCGGCCATACACCAGCAGCTGTAGCTGGAACATGCCGATCTGCCCCTGTGAATTGACATAGGATCGGATTGTGCTGCCGCCCTTCTCTACAGCCTCAGAGAGAGTACTGACAATTTCCCGGTAGAGGACAGCTTCTTCCTCCCGAGACAATGAGTTCGCAATTCGTTCCGGGTGGATTTTCGACCGGAAAAGCGCCTCATCGACATAAATATTCCCGAGACCGACAAGGATCTTTTGATCAAGCAGTGCAGGCTTTATTTTCCGGTTGGTCCTTTTAAGCTTTTCCGAAAGCCATTCTACTGAGAAGTCTCCTGAAAATGGCTCAGGTCCCAAATCAGCGAGCGGCTGCGAATCGAATTCCGTCCCTTTGGCGTAAAGGTGCATTGTCCCAAATTTGCGGACATCCTTATAGCGCAATTCTTTCCCATCGGTAAAATGAAAAATGACATGGGTATGTTTTTCAACAGGTTCATCTGCGCTGAACAAACCGTATTTCCCTTCCATTCTAAGATGGGAGACAAGCGCATAGTCATCTGTATAAAATATCAGGAATTTGCCTCTCCTGCCGATTTCACTGATTGTCTGACCGCGTAGGGCATCATTAAATTGCTCAACTTCACTCGGCTTTTTGATCATCTTGGGCCAAAAAACCGACACCTGGCTAATTTTTTTGCCAACTGCAAGTACCTCAAGCGTGCCCCTGACGGTTTCTACTTCTGGAAGCTCAGGCATCCTATCCCGCCTTTCTTTTTTTCTCTCTTGTCTTTCCTTTACTTCGCATCATACCAGGTTGGACCGTATGAGAAGTCCACCTTCAAAGGAACCTTTAATTCGATTGCATTTTCCATGACATCCGGGACTATTTTCTTCAGCTGCTCAATTTCATCCTGCGGCGCCTCGAAAATCAATTCATCGTGCACCTGGAGGAGCAGCCTAGTCTTCAAGCCTTCTTCACGCAGCCTTTCAGCCATATCGATCATCGCTTTTTTGATGATATCAGCAGCGCTTCCCTGTATAGGCGTATTCATCGCTGTCCGTTCCGCAAAACTTCTCAGGTTGAAGTTGCGCGCAGTGATTTCCGGTATATACCTGCGTCGGTGCAACAATGTCTGGACATACCCTTTCGCCTTCGCATCTATCACGATTTCATCCATATAGTCTTTTACCCCAGGGTAGCTCTCAAGATAGCGTTCGATGAATTCTCCGGCTTCCTTCCTCGTGATGTTCAGGCTCTGGGATAAACCATAATCGCTGATTCCGTAAACAATCCCGAAGTTTACCGCTTTCGCATGGCGGCGCATATTTGAAGTGACCTCATCTTTTCCGACATGGAAAACTTCCATCGCTGTCTTAGTATGAATATCCATGTCATGGCGGAATGCATCGATCAGTTTTTCGTCCCCGGCTATATGGGCAAGGACACGCAATTCAATTTGCGAATAGTCAGCCGCAAAAATCACCCAGTCTTTCTCTGAAGGAACGAATGCCTGCCTGATTTTCCGGCCTTCTTCAAGTCGAATCGGAATATTCTGCAGGTTAGGGTCCGTTGAACTGAGCCTCCCTGTAGCGGTGAGGGCCTGGTTGAACCTTGTATGGACTTTTTCGGTTTCCTTATTTACAACCTTTTGCAGCCCCTCAATATAGGTTGATTGCAGCTTGCCAAGCTGGCGATAATTTAGGATTTCTTCGATGATTTTATGCTTAGGCGCCAATTTTTCCAGTACGTCTGCTGAAGTTGAATAACCGGTCTTCGTCTTTTTGGCAGCAGGAAGACCCAGTTTTTCGAACAGAATGACACCTAATTGCTTCGGTGAATTGATATTGAATTGTTCTCCTGCCATTTCGAAAATCTTCATTTCGATTTCAGCAAGACGCCCTTTGATTTCTTCGCCCATGTTTTCAAGGCGGACCATATCAAGCTTGACGCCAAGGTATTCCATATCCGCCAGCACCAGTGACAATGGCATTTCCAGGCTGCTGAACAAATCGTGCTGGTCGTTATCCAACAGTTCCTGCTCAAGCTTTTCCTTTAAGGACACCAGAACATCTGCTTTGCGCACCAGGTGTTCCCCTAGTATTGCTTCATCCGGTATCTTCCGTCTGGCTCCTTTTCCATAGACCGCTTCATCAGACTGTACGCTTATGAAGCCATGCTGCCTGGCTATGGCAGCCAGGTCGTCCGGCGATTCGGAAGGATTGATGATATAGGATGCTAGTGATACATCGAATTCGGCGCCTTTCAGATGGATTCCGTGATGGCGCAAGGAAACCTCGGAACGTTTCGCATCATAGACTGTCTTTTTGCTGGACTCATCTTCTGCCCATTTTTTGAACTCTTCAGACTCCAAAGCGGTTTGCACAGGCAGATAATAGTGCCCGTTTTCATTCACCACCGCAAAACCGATGATATCAGCATAGTGATAGTTATCCTCAAGCACCTCGACATAAAAGCCGTTGTCTTTCGCAAAAATGTTTGGATCGACTGCCTCGAGCTGTTTGAACTCAATGTCTTCAAGCTCGACATTTTCAGTCACTGCTTCCGCGCCAAGCTTGTCCAATAACGAGTTGAATCCCAGTTCCTTGAACATCTTCACCAGCTTCTCGTTCTCTGCGCCTTCATATTCAAGTTCGCTTAACTCGATTCCCACCGGAGCTTCACGGGTGATGGTCGCAAGTTCTTTGCTCATGATCGCCTGGTCTTTGAATTCCTCAAGCTTTTCCTTGAGTTTTTTCCCGTTGACCTGATCAATCGATTCAATCAGCTTTTCAAGCGTGCCATGCTCTTTCAGCAGCTTGATAGCCGTCTTTTCCCCTACACCAGGAACTCCGGGTATATTATCTGATGCATCCCCCATAAGTCCTTTCATATCAATGATTTGTTGTGCTGTCAGCCCGTATTTCTCCAGGATATGCTCCGGGGTGTACTCCTCGATATCCGTGATGCCCTTCCGGGTGATGCTGACTGTCGTTTTGTCAGAACTCAACTGAGTCAAGTCCTTATCACCAGATATGACCTTCGTTTCAAACCCTTCTTTTTCAGCAAACAAACTTAATGTACCGATGATATCATCGGCTTCATAATTTTCCAGCTCATATTGGGCGATCCCGTATGCTGTCAGTAATTCACGGATGAATGGGAATTGCTCGGAAAGCTCCGGCGGCGTCTTTTGCCTGCCACCTTTATATTCACTGAATGTTTTATGCCTGAACGTCGTTTT
This sequence comes from Mesobacillus sp. AQ2, assembly GCF_030122805.1. Taxonomy (NCBI): domain Bacteria; kingdom Bacillati; phylum Bacillota; class Bacilli; order Caryophanales; family Bacillaceae; genus Mesobacillus; species Mesobacillus sp. AQ2. Next base: position 3,589,290 of record NZ_CP126080.1, read on the forward strand.
TCCTGCATCGAACGCAACGAGAATATGAGTAGGCTTTTCATCCTCGAGAATCTTCATCAGCATCATGGTAAAACCGTAAACTGCATTTGTATGTATCCCTTTTTCATTATTCAACAGCGGCAAAGCGAAAAATGCGCGGTAGGCGATACTATTGCCGTCAATCAATACAAGCTTCTTGGACATGTCATTCCTCCTCCAGTATCATGGGAATTTTATATAAAAAAAGACCGTTAGATTCCTTCCTATTTTATCATGAGAGATGATAGAAAGAAAAATAACGGCCTTTGTCAGCCTTCTATTAATCTGTGTAACCCATCAGCATCCTTGCGTAAGGTGAATCAGATGGGAGGACAATGACGGTCTCGCCGTTGATTGTCTTTTTATAGGATTCCAGGGTACGGAACATGGTATAAAACTCTGGATCTTTTGAGAATGTTTGATTATATACTTTTGCGGCTTCCCCTTCTCCTTCACCGCGGATGGTTTCTGCGTCAGCTGTCGCCTTTGCCAAAATCTCTTTTACTTCACGGTCTGTCTGGGCAATGACCCTGTTCTTTTCAGCATCACCCATTGATAGATATTCCTGCGCCTTTGTTTCACGTTCGGAGATCATACGAGTGAAGACCGATTTCTCGTTTTCCGCAGGAAGATCTGTTCTTTTCATCCGGACATCTGTAACAACGACACCATAGTTGCCGCCAGCCAGCAATTCATTGACCTTTTCAGTCACCCTGTCATTCAATGAACCACGTGAGGATTTTTCATCGTTGATGATTTCATCATAGTCTAGCTGCCCCAGTTCAGAACGGACAACAGAGTAGATGAATTCTTCCATGCGCGATTCCGCACCTTCAAGCGTCCTTGCATTGGAAATCATTTTTTTCGGATCTTCAATTCGCCAGATCGCGTAATTATCAATGAGGATTCTTTTTTTGTCCTTTGTATTGATTTCTGCCTGCGAGACATCATAGGTCATTTGATACTTTGGCAGAGTGGATACGCTCTGGATAAACGGGACTTTGTAGTTAAGCCCAGGTTCCTTAATAATCCGAACGACCTCACCGAACTGTCTGACGACCTTGTACTCGCCTTGTTTTACCACGAAAACGTTGGTGAAAATGAAAACAAGAAGGGCAATGAGAATAATCAGGAAAATCCCCATCTTGGTATAATTTCTCCAATTGAACGAACCGCCGCCTCGTTCCTTCAAATCAATCACTTTTTGATCAGCCATTATTCTTCTCACTGCCTTCCTTCTCTGACTTAGGCTTTTCTGTTTCAAGCGGGCGAATCGGGAAGTACTTCATTGTATTTCCGTCATCATTCATGATGTATATTTCCGTTCCCGGCAGAACCTGCTCAAGTGTTTCCAATATTAGACGCTGTCTGGTGATTTCCGGATTCGATTTATATTCAACATACAGCTTATTGAATACGGCCACGTCACCGCGCGCCCTTTCTATTCTTGCAGCTTTTTCACCTTCTGCCCTTGAAATGAGCGCATCCTTTTCACCCTGTGCTTCGTTCAGTTTCTGGTTACGGTACTTCTTCGCTTCATTTATTTTGGTATTCATCGTCTCACGGGCATCCGTTACATCGGTAAAAGCTTTCCGGACTTCTTGGTTTGGCAGTTCAACATCCTGAAGTTTTACACCAAGGACGGAAATCCCCATATCGTATTTTTCAATCAATGATGACAATAAGTCACGGACATCTGCTTCAATTTGTGCCTTCCCGGATGTAAGGGCATCATCAATTTTGGAACTGCCAATGATACTTCTGACAGACGCTGAAGTTGAATCATACAAAATTTCTCTAGGATTATCCGCATTGTATAAATATTTTGCCGGGTCAGTAATTTTCCATTGAACAACTAGGTCGGCCAGCACAATATTCTCGTCACCGGTGATCATTTTCGTTTCATCTGGAAACTCGACGATTTCTCCATTTTTCTCTTCATAGCCGAACTGAAGGCTGAATGTTTCCTTCGATAACTTCTCAATACTCTGAATCGGCCAAGGAAGCTTGAAATGCAAGCCAGGTTCGCTGATTCCTTCCTCCACCTTGCCAAATGTCAAAATGACCGCCTGTTCTGATTCATCGACCGTATACCAGGTCGTAAAAGCAGAAAGTCCTAAAATAATGGCAAGAACGACAATCCCGCTCGTCACGTAAATCTTTTTTAGGCTCACCATCTGATTCCCCTCTTCCTGTGTTTCTGTCTATGTTGATTTTTACGTTTATAAGTCAGAAAAGTTTCAAAATGCATGAGATTTGTAATATTATTTTGCCGGAGTGGAATTTTTGGGTATGAAAAAAGCACAAGCGGGGTCTGCTTGTGCTTCTTTCGGCTCCTTGGATGAAGGGGTTTTCACTAATGATGATAACAAGAAAGTGTTAAGAAAAATTAAATCCCTTGTTAAGACTATGTAAATTTGGAAAAACCTCTCTTCACCAAAGCTTTTTGGCCAATTGCGAACTTACACCTTGAGGACTCCGCGGAATCCTCTTGCAGCGTAGTACGAATCTGCTCCATTGTGATATAAAAACACCATATTGTAGCGGCGGTCACAGAAAACTGCGCCTCCAAGGCTTCTAATATGATCAGGTGTTTGCACCCAGCTCGATGTTTTCAAATCGAAATTCCCGAGCTCTTGCAGCTTTCTATATTGCTGCTCTGTTAAAAGTTCAATTCCCATGTCAGCTGCCATATCCATGGCGTTATTTTCAGGTGGATGCTTTTTCCTGGACTCAAGCGCTTCACGGTCATAACAAACACTTCTGCGGCCTTTTGGACTTTCAGCTGAGCAGTCGTAGAAAAGGTATGCTCCTGTCTCTTTCTCAGTGCCAACAACATCCGGTTCTCCGCCTGTTCTTTCCATCTCGTTGAGTGACCATATTTTTTCCGGGTTCAATTCAAGCCTGGCTTGTACATCCTCCCAGACAATATCTTTATGCCGATTCATATTTTTTTCAAAACGTGTTTTTAAAATCAGTAGCAGTTGCTCTTGCTCTTCCAGAGGCAATTTCTTCGATTTGTCTGTCATTTCAATCCTCCTATTCATTAAGTTTCTGCTTTCACTTCTCCCAAGCAGGCAATGAACACCTTCAACCATTTCCTTATTGAGGCAGCTTCTTATAAAGCTTGATGGTAAAGGTGGTTCCTTTGCCGACTTGACTGGTTACCTCAATTTGTCCTCTATGGGCTTCCACGATATGTTTGACGATGGCAAGGCCAAGGCCTGTTCCCCCAGAATTCCGGCTCCTTGCCCTATCCACACGGTAAAAGCGTTCAAAGATCCTTGGAATCTCACTTTTTTCAATACCGATACCTGAATCTTTTACCAGAATAGACACAGTGTCATCCTGATCAATTAAAGAGATTTCCACACGGCCGCCATTTGGTGTATACGTTATGGCATTGCTGATGAGATTGATCAGTACCTGCTTCAGCCTGTCAGCATCTCCTTCAATGACTGCCTGACGGTCTTTCTGGTCAAGCGTTAGCACGATATCCTTTTGTGCAGCTTTTCCTTCTAAAATCTCAATGACTTCAGCTGCTTGCTGGCGGAGATCCACACTTCCAGCTGACAGATGGAAACCATGCTGTTCAATCTTGGAAAGGTCAAGCAACTCCTGTATCAATACTTGCAGGCGGTCACTTTCTTTCAAGATGATTTCAAGGAAAGCTTCCAATGTATCTTTATCATGCATCGCGCCATCCAGAAGTGTTTCCGAAAAGCCCTTGATCGAAGTGATGGGCGTCTTAAGCTCGTGCGAAACGTTGGCCACAAAGTCTTTCCTCATCTGCTCGAGTTTTTTCAGTTCCGAAATGTCATGGAAGACAAGGAGAATTCCTTTCCAGACATTGTTTGTCCCGATGATTGGCACTCCGTAAACTTCAAAATGGCGTCTTTCAATCTCAATCGGAAGAACAACTTGCTTCCTTACTTTTTGCTCAGTCATGAAAATCTCTTCGACCATCCTGATTATTTCCTCATGGTCAATGACTTCATAATAAAGTTTATACAGATACTCAGAAGGTTCCACATTGAAAATTTCCTTGTAGGGCTTATTGATCAAGTTGATAAATCCCCTGCTGTCAATCAGGATCAGACCGCTGCCCATATTTTCTAACAATGTTGTCAGTCTATCCTGCTGGGATTCCTTTAGCTTCATCAGTTCCTGAAGGTTTCTGGCCAGGATATTGATGGACGAACTGAGCATCCCCGTTTCATCTATATGATCTTCATAAGTCCTTGCACGGTAGTTCCCTTTTGCCAGTTCGATCGCTACATTTGTCGCAGACTCGATTGGTTTCGTATAGCGGTTCGTAATCCTTGTACCGAGGAGGATGATCACAACCAAGGCCAAGCCAAGACTAACGGTAAGAATCCACCAGATTTGGCGATATGCTTTCTGCAGCTCATCGATTTTTGTAGTTAGAAATACATAGCCTTCTTTTTTACCTTCATGGCTGAGCGGATTCCAATAATAATGCAGGTCGAAGCCTCCGCCTACTTCAAGGTCGCTCTCTGATTTCGGTGGATTTTCCACAATATCCCCAATAATATCCCTATGCCTGCTGATTTTGGTACTTGATAGTTCACCAGTGTCGTAACGAATATCGCCGTCCAGATCAACGATGGTGATCCTTGAATTCAACAACCGGCTCATCCTTAAAATTTCTTCTTTATCCAGCGAATCAAGCCCTCCGTTTTGCTCGATATTGGAAGTTAAAAGATTCATTTCAATCATCAGGCGTTCATTGAATGAATTGATATAATAATTCTTGAATAATTGCCCCAACACAAGGCCCAGGCCTATTAACACGATGATGATCAAGGAAATGAGGGCAAATAAAAGTCGTGTCCGGTACTTTGTCATTCTCCCTTCGGTTCCTCCAGCTTATAGCCAAGACCACGAATGGTTTTGATATAGGACGGCTTTTTTGTATTCTGTTCGATCTTTTCGCGCAAGTGGCTTATATGTACATCTACAATTCTTGTGTCTCCGGCAAAATCATAATTCCAGACCGCACTTAACAGCTGGTCACGCGTCAGTACCCGGCCTTTGCTTTTGGCCAGATAGAGAAGCAATTCGAATTCCTTCGGTGTCAATTCGAGCAAGTCTTCCATGAAATAGGCTTCATAGAAATCCGGCATGATCCTGAGTTCGCCTATTTTGATCTGGGCTTCGTCCTCAGGCTTCTCCTCGACGGGATCCGGCACTGCCTGCACCCTTCTAAGAATGGCTTTTACCCTTGCAACAACTTCCCGCGGGCTGAACGGCTTCGTCATGTAATCATCTGCACCCAGCTCCAGGCCAAGTACTTTGTCAAACTCGTCATCCTTTGCCGTCAGCATTAATATCGGTACATTGATTTTCTGCTGCCTAAGCTGCTTGCACACTTCCATGCCATCAAGCTTCGGAAGCATCAAGTCCAGGACCATCAAATCGGGTTTTTCTTCAGCAGCAAGGCGAATCCCTTCCTCACCGTCCATTCCTGTCACAACGGAATAACCAGCCTGCTCCAGATTATACTTCAGCAGTGTCACAATAGATTGTTCATCATCCACAACCAAGACCTTCTTGTTCATATAAGCCTCCAAAAAAGTTATTACCCCTGATTCATCCAATTAGCTCTATCTACATTATAATATCAACCCGCTGTCTAAAATCAAATTTTAGAATAAAATGAAAAAGGATGTACAAATGAATGTACATCCCAAAACTCAAAAATTCTCCAATGCCTTACCGTCCAAGCGCTGTACTGGATATGGCGGACAGACGAGCATCCGGCCTTTTACCACTGTCTCATCATCTTCATTTTTTCCAGTAACCGTGATCTCAACATTATGCTTGCTCTTGATGACTTCGGTCACTTCAAACAAGAATTGCACTGTCCCATAATGATAGACAGGTTTCAAATACTCTATATCCTGCTTAAGAATATGGCTTCCAGGTCCCGGAAGATATTTGGAAACAGCCGAAGTGATGATCCCATTCAGCATGATTGCAGGAACAATCGGCTTTTCATATGGTGTTTGTGAAGCATAATCATGCTGGATATACAAAGGATTCGCATCATTCGTCAAACCCAAATACAACAGAAGGTCTTTATCCTCAATCTTTTCTGTTAATGTCAATTTTTCTCCGACAGTCATTTCTTCTATTTTCCTGCCAAGCTTACGTTTTCTTCCAAGCAGCATAGCACTTACCCCTTTGCAATAGAAGTTCGATTTAGTTGCATTATATTCCCCTGTCCGAAAACAATATACGTCCCATATTGGAAAAAAATCGGGGAAGGTTCCCCGATTCTTTTTAGGCTGTTTTCGAACCGATTGAGTCATAGCATGTGATGTAAAAAGTTTCCCGAATGAATGACCGTATTATGCCAAAACAGCCATCACATTACGGACTGATTCTGCTGATTTATCGAGGGCAGCTTTTTCATCTTCTGTCAGTTCAAGTTCAATTACTTTCTCGATTCCCCCGGCTCCAAGAATCGTTGGAACTCCCAGATAGATTCCTTCATATCCATATTCGCCTTCAAGATAGGCAATCGCCGGAAGAACACGGCGCTGGTCTTTAAGGATTGCTTCGCACATTTCTACCAGCGAAGCTGCAGGTGCATAGTAAGCGCTGCCATTTCCAAGAAGGTTGACAATTTCGCCTCCGCCTTTGCGAGTGCGCTCTACAATCTCTTCAAGGCGTTCTTTTGGAATTAATGTCTCAAGAGGAATGCCTCCTGCATATGAATAACGCACAAGTGGTACCATATCATCTCCATGGCCTCCAAGGACAAAACCAGTAACATCTTTTACGGAAAGGTTCAATTCCTGGGCTACGAATGTACGGAAACGAGCAGAATCCAATACACCCGATTGGCCGATTACACGGTTCTTAGGGAAACCTGATTCTTTGAAAATAGTATAAGTCATCGCATCAACAGGGTTAGTCAAAACGACGATAAAGCTATTAGGAGAATGCTTGGCGATTTCCTGGGCTACACTTTTCATGATTTTCTGGTTAGTCTGGACAAGATCATCACGGCTCATGCCTGGCTTGCGGGCAATGCCTGCTGTGACAACAACGATGTCTGAGTCTTTCGTATCCTCATAGCTGGATGTACCGGTAATGTTCGCATCAAATCCCTGGACAGGGCTTGCTTCTAGCATATCAAGCGCTTTACCCTTTGTCGGATTTTCCATTTGCGGGATATCAACCAATACTACATCCCCAAGTTCCTTCTGTGCAAGCAAGAATGCTGTTGTTGCTCCTGTGAATCCTCCACCAATGACCGAAATCTTTTTGCGTTTCAATGACATAAGGCTTCCTCCTCAGAACGAATATATTTTAATAAAATATATGTTATTTATGTAAAGGCTATCCTATAAAAGGATAGCCTTCCGTACATTTTTAGCCCATGTTCTTGATCAGTTCATCGCCGAACTCAGAAGTCTTGACTTCTGTAGCGCCATCCATCAAACGTGCGAAGTCATATGTTACAACCTTTGAAGCGATTGATTTTTCCATTGACTTGACGATCAGGTTAGCTGCTTCAGTCCAGCCAAGGTGTTCAAGCATCAGGACGCCTGAAAGGATTACTGAAGACGGGTTAACTTTATCCAAACCAGCATACTTAGGAGCTGTACCATGAGTCGCTTCGAAAATAGCGTGGCCAGTTTCATAGTTGATGTTTGCTCCAGGAGCAATACCGATACCGCCTACCTGTGCTGCAAGTGCATCTGAAATGTAGTCGCCGTTAAGGTTCATTGTTGCAACAACATCGAACTCTTTCGGACGTGTAAGGATCTGTTGAAGGAAGATATCAGCAATCGCATCTTTAACGATGATCTTGCCAGCAGCCTCTGCATCAGACTGAGCTTTGTTTGCTGCATCCGTACCTTGTTCTTCCTTAATCTTGTCATACTGAGCCCATGTGAAAACCTTATCACCAAATTCTTTTTCAGCAAGTTCATAACCCCAGTTTTTGAACGCGCCTTCTGTGAATTTCATGATATTGCCTTTATGTACAAGCGTTAATGACTTACGGCCTTCTGTAATGGCGTAATTGATCGCTGAACGTACAAGGCGCTCTGTTCCTTCTTTGGAAACAGGCTTGATACCGATACCTGAAGTTTCAGGGAAACGGATTTTATTTACGCCCATTTCGTTTTGCAGGAATTCAAGAAGCTTCTTGACTTCGTCAGATCCGCTTGCATATTCGATGCCCGCATAGATATCTTCAGTGTTTTCACGGAAAATGACCATGTCAGTGTCCTGAGGACGCTTTACAGGTGATGGAACACCTTCAAACCAGCGTACAGGGCGCAAGCATACAAACAGGTCAAGCTCCTGGCGCAAAGCAACGTTCAAAGAACGGATTCCGCCGCCAATCGGTGTTGTCAGTGGACCCTTGATTGCGATCAGGTATTCATTGATCAACTCTAATGTTTCACTTGGAAGCCACTCGCCAGTTTGGTTAAATGCCTTTTCTCCAGCTAATACTTCTTTCCAGACAATCTTGCGTTCACCCTTGTATGCTTTTTCAACAGCTGCATCAAGAACGCGGACAGAAGCTGCCCAGATATCCGGACCTGTGCCGTCACCTTCGATAAAAGGAACGACTGGATTGTTTGGTACGTTTAAAACTCCATCTTTGACTGTGATTTTTTCACCTTGCATTGTTTTCTCTCCCTCCAAAATCCTCATTCAATTCATAATCAAAGGTTAGCAGGCTTGTATGCCTCTAACCTTTTCTCAGGGAAGCCAGGCAATAATGACTGACTGCCCTCACTCTCCTATTACAGCAATTTTTCACCCAAAAGTAAAATATTGCTCCTCTATTTCTAAAAATTATCTCATTTCAACGGGAACATATTCTTGCTTTCCAGGACCTGTATAATCAGCACGAGGGCGGATCAGACGGTTGTTGTCATACTGTTCAAGGATATGCGCAAGCCATCCGGATACACGGCTCACAGCAAAAATTGGCGTGAACAGGTCATGGTCGATGCCAAGGCTGTGATATACGGATGCAGAATAGAAATCCACATTCGGCGGCAGGTTCTTTTCGCCTGTGACGATTTCTTCGATCTTAGTGGACATATCGTACCAATGTGGTTCGCCAGTAAGTTCAGTCAATCTCTTGGACATTTCTCTCAAGTGCTTTGCGCGAGGGTCGCCCTGGCGATATACACGGTGGCCGAAGCCCATGATTTTTTCCTTGTTCGCAAGCTTTTCACGGATTGCCGGCTCTACATTTTCAAGTGTGCCGATTTCAGTCAGCATTTTCATAACTGCTTCGTTAGCTCCTCCGTGAAGAGGTCCCTTTAATGCACCGATAGCAGCGGTTACACCAGAGTAAACATCTGATAGTGTCGCAACACATACGCGTGCTGTGAATGTTGAAGCATTAAGCTCATGATCAGCGTGCAGGACAAGAGCTTTGTTCATAGCTTCTACAGCTACATCTTCAGGCTCTTCGCCTGTCAGCATATACAGGAAGTTTGCTGCGAAATTAAGGTCTTCCCTTGGAGCAATTGGCTCGAGGCCTTTTCTAACTCTTGCAAAAGCGGTAACAATAGCTGGCATTTTCGCCTGAAGACGAATTGCTTTGCGGTAATTCGCTTCTTTCTCCATGACATCTGCTTCATCATCATATAATCCTAAAAGAGATACTGCCGAGCGAACTGCAGCCATCGGATGGACTTTATCGATCGGGTACATCTTGAAATGCTCAAGCACTTCCTTTGGCAATGCTGCATTCTCTGCGAGCTGCTTCTTCAATTCGTCCAACTCTGCCGCTGTAGGAAGCTTGCGGTGCCATAATAGGTAAATCACTTCTTCGAAACTAGCATTTTCAGCTAAATCGTCAATGTCATAGCCAACATAAGTCAGCGTATCATCGATGATAGAACTGATAGAAGATGTTGTTGCCACTACCCCTTCAAGACCACGTGTTACTGTCATACTCAATCTCTCCTTTGTAGTTTAATTTCCCCATATCCCATAATTTGTCTGTATGTTGAATTGCTGTTCAGAACAGCGATCAGAAAAAAGAAATTTCTGACACTTTATACGAAAAGCCGAATCATACGCCGGCGACAGACCGATTCCGACCGGATTTGCCATACACAAGATGGTATCGAGCGCTTGCTCAGGCAGCCGTCAAAAAAAAGAAAATGCTTACATTTTATGAAATGAATAAAACCGTGGATTCCGCTTCTCTCCTTAGCCTATATAAGAGAATGGAAGCAGTTACAAGTCCTATTATAAACAATTATCTGACATTTGTGAATGAAAACAACTTAATTCAGCAGAAAATATTATTTTAAAAAAAGGCTATTTAAGAAAATCAAAGATTTTCATTGCAGCATAGGCAATCCCTGCGCCGATCAGCGGACCGACAGCTACACCTTTGAAAATTGAAACCGCCAGTATCGTTCCAAGGACGAGTGCAGTAGTGATATGCGGATCTTCAGCCAGCAACGTAACCCCGCCTTTTGCAAGCAAAGCAACTGCCATTCCTGAAATGAGGGCAATCCATGCATATGGCGATTTAAACGCACCTGATAAATCCTTGAAGCCAATATCCCCGCTCGCAATCGGAGCCAGGACGGCGATCGTGATGACGGTAACTCCCCAGTTAATTCCTTTTCCCTGTAAAAGTGAAAACGTTTTACCCTCAAATCCAGCAATCTTCATTACAAGGAGGACCAATACCGCAATGATTAATGATTGGTTCTTGGCCACAAAGGCAATCACCAGCAAAGTTAGTAAAAATAGCATAGGCTCTAGCATAAAATTTGTCATCCTTCCACGGTTAAAACTATTGTAACATAATTTAAAATATTGCACCAAGCAAGTAGTATCCCTGGCATTGCATCTATTAATATACGCTGCAATTCTTTGTCCGTATTCACTATTATATTCTTCATGCAGAAGAGGTTTTTAAAGGGATTTTCATATAGAGGTCGAATCTTTTTTATGGACAGACCGTATATTGTAGAAAAACTTTCAGGACTGGCATCAAGTTTGCAGGACGTACAATTGGAAACACCCCCGCCAGATTGGCCATTCCAAAAGGAGGAACCTGCTTGAACCTCGTATATCTTCATCGAACACTGCGCTTTATTCTGGTCATCAGCGTGATTGTCGCAGGAGCATTAGCCTTATTTTTTGTCTCAAAGGTCACATATCCATTCATCATCGGGTTTCTGATTGCATTTATGATGAACCCACTCGTCAACTTTTTTCAAGAACGGGTGAAAATGCCCAGGGCCCTGGCAGTGATTATTGCCCTTGCCCTGATTATGTCATTGTTTGCCGGACTGATTACTTTGCTTATTGTCGAAATCGCTTCTGGAGCCGAATATCTCGCGAAGGTTGTTCCCGAACACCTTGTTACACTGATTGATTACGTAGAGCACTTATTCGCTGCACAGCTCATTCCGCTTTATAACCAGTTGGCTGGAATGTTCCAGAACCTTGAAGCGGACCAGCAGGATACGATCATGAGTAATATCCAGAATGTCGGCGCCAACATCGGGACCACTGCAGGGAATTTCATCAAGAACTTTTTCGAAAAAATTCCCAACATCCTTTCATGGTTTCCCAATGCAGCTACCGTTCTTATTTTCTCACTGCTGGGGACTTTCTTCATCAGCAAAGACTGGTACAGACTATCCGCTTTGAGTAACCGGCTGCTGCCGAACCGTGCAAGGACAAGCAGCAGAACCGTTTTTATCGATTTAAAAAAGGCGTTATTTGGTTTTGTGAAGGCTCAGGCTACCCTGATATCGATCACAACGGTCATCATCCTGATTGGCTTGCTGATCCTTCGTATCGATTATGCCATCACAATTGCCCTTGTTACAGGGATTGTCGATATTATTCCCTATCTAGGCACAGGTGCTGTTTTTGTTCCATGGATCATCTATGAAGCAATCGCCGGTGATATGGCTACCGCAATTGGTTTGGGTGTTTTATATATTGTCGTCCTCGTGCAGAGGCAGGTCATGGAGCCGAAAATCCTGTCTTCCAGCATTGGGCTGGATCCGCTCGCAACCTTGATTGCCCTTTTTGTCGGATTCAAGACCATCGGCTTCCTTGGTCTGATTGTCGGTCCTGTCGTCCTGGTTGTCTTTAATACCCTGCAACGAGCAAATGTATTCCAGGATGTATGGACATTCATCAAAGGGAAGGATGAAGTGATTATCAAATAATTATATTACAGGGGACTTGCGTGCTTTTATTCCGAAGAGCAGGAATTTTCACCGTGTAAATAACAAAACGCCAACAATAGATGTTGGCGTTTTTATATTAGCGTATAACCTTTATGGTTCCTTTATCCATCCAGTTACGGAACAGCTTTAACATCAATGCTTTAAAAAATTTCCTTGTAGGTGGCGCCAGAAGTAAAATTCCCAGAATGTCAGTAATGAATCCCGGTGTCAGAAGCAGGACTCCGCCAACAAGGATGCTTACTCCATCGAGAATAACATCTCCAGGCATCATGCCTCTCCTTAATTGATCCTGTGTTCTTCTGATGGTTTCCAATCCTTGCTGCTTAGCAAGGTAAGCGCCAAGGAAGCCTGTAAGGATAATGAGTAAAATCGTAGGCCAAATGCCGATTGTTTGCCCTGAAAGCAGCAGGACAGCGATTTCAGCCGCCGGAATAATAATTAAAAACATAAAAATGTACTTCATTTTCCACCTCAATGTGTTGGAATAGGCTGTCCTTCTATTATACGTGGCGAACTGGCGATAATACAATAATATGATTGCCCAGACATGAAAGCTTGGTGAACACTGGTATTAGATTCCAAGAAAGATATAATGCGAGGTGACTTCGGATACTTTCCCAAAAATCCGCTGCCGTCTTGTCCGAACCTTGACCAGCAATTCACTCGATGGAACCCCTCTATTTTTTTCGGGTCCTTTAGTGAATTGAGTTATTTATAAAGGCTGTTTTAGTAAAGATTGTTGTTAAAATCTTAAAGGCGATTTTAACGTGCTATAAGCAATTTTGCAGTTCGTTTTTAAGTGTGCAAGCTCTTTTCTCATAATAAGCTTGAATTTTATAAAGAAAACTAGGTCATTCAATCCAATTTAGTAGTCAATAGCAACAAAGTTTGAGAAAGGAGCCTTTATAAATAAAAGCGTGAAATCTGTAGATTTCACGCTAAATATTTTTGAAGGATTATTTTACTTATAGTACGCTTGCATGTCCTTTGTATATGACACCTCTAGCAGAATCAACGGTGATTTCCTGTCCATCCTTGAACAGGCTCATCGCATTTTCTACACCTACGATGACTGGGATTCCGAGGTTCAGCCCGACAACAGCAGCATGGCTGGTCAAACCGCCCTCTTCCGTGATTAACGCGCTGCACTTTTCAAGAGCAGGTACCATTTCGCGGTCAGAGCCAATTGTTACAAGGATGCTGCCTTGTTTTACCTTGCTGATCGCTTCTTGTGCGTCTTTTGCCACGACTACTCTTCCATATGCAGATTTGCGGCCAATACCTTGTGCTTTTGCCAGGATATCGCCAACCACATGGATCTTCATCAAGTTCGTTGTGCCTGCTTCACCTACTGGTACACCTGCAGTAATGACTACCAGGTCACCGTGGGAAACATGTCCGCTGTTGACACTTTCTTCGACTGCGCTCGCAAGCATTTCATCCGTTGTTTCTGCCTTTTCTCCAAGCTGTGGATACACTCCCCATACAAGGGCAAGACGGCGGACCACATGATCATTAGAAGTAACCGCAATGATCGGTGCCTTTGGACGATACTTTGAAATCATACGTGCAGTATGCCCACTTTCAGTTGGTGTGATGATGGCATTCACTTCAAGATTAAGAGCCGTATGTGCAACCGATTGTCCGATGGCATCGGTGATATTGTGGTCCGTCTCTTTACTGCGGAATGACAGCAATTCTTTATGATTAAGCGCCTCTTCTGCACGAGAAGCGATATTATGCATGGTCTGAACAGCTTCTACTGGGTATTGCCCAGCTGCTGTTTCGCCAGATAGCATGATTGCGTCAGTTCCATCGAAAATCGCATTCGCAACGTCACTCGCTTCTGCACGAGTCGGGCGCGGGTTGCGCTGCATCGAATCCAGCATCTGTGTAGCAGTGATGACTGGCTTTCCTAGTGTATTGCACTTTTTGATCAGGTCTTTTTGAACGAGTGGTACCTCTTCTGCAGGAATTTCCACTCCTAGGTCACCACGAGCAACCATAAGACCATCGGAAACTTCAAGAATTTCGTTGATGTTGTCAACGCCTTCCTGGTTTTCGATCTTAGGAATGATCTGGATGTGTGATCCGTTGTTTTCTTCCAATAGCTGGCGGATTTCCAATACATCAGTTGCGCGGCGCACAAATGATGCTGCAATGAAGTCCACTCCCTGCTCGATTCCGAATAGGATGTCTTTAGCATCCTTCTCCGTGATTCCTGGAAGATTCACAGAAACACCCGGCACGTTTACACCTTTTTTATTTTTAAGCGTACCCGTGTTCAGGACTTTGGTTTTAATCTCATTATTTTCCTTGTCGATGCTGATAACTTCAAGACCGATTAAGCCGTCATCAAGGAGGATTTTGGCTCCTGGATGGACATCATCGATCAGCTGGTCATAAGTAACAGAGAACTTATCAACTGTACCCAGAACCTCTGTCATTGATACGATGCATTCCTGGCCTGTCTTCAGTTCAATTGCACCATTCTCCATATCATTTGTGCGGATCTCAGGGCCTTTAGTATCAAGCAGGATCCCTACCTTCTTCCCTGTTTTCTCCGCAGCTTCTCTGATATTTTTGATACGTGCTGCATGCTCTTCATGATTTCCGTGAGAGAAATTCAAGCGGGATACATTCATTCCTGCTTCAATCAGCTGAGTTAATTTTTCTACACTTTCACTTGCGGGACCAATCGTACAAACAATTTTTGTTTTGCGCATAGATTGCAACCTCCTGGTTTACTGTAAAAGAAATTAAATAGAAAGCTCTTTTGATAATTTATATAAGTTCAAATCAAGAGTGTGTTCTTTTGCCAGTGCTTCAATGATATCATAATCCACCAGCTGGTTTTTCTCCATACCAACAGCCCGTCCGCCTTTTCCTTCCAAAAGAAGCTCTACAGCACGGGCGCCAAGACGGCTGGCCAGTACACGGTCAAATGCAGTCGGAGAGCCTCCGCGCTGGACATGTCCAAGAACCGTTACTCTCGTATCGAAATCTGTCTCTTCCTTTAATTTCTTCGCGAATTCGTAGCCGTTCATGACGCCTTCAGCCACAACGATGATGCTGTGCTTCTTACCGCGTTCATGGCCTTTTTTAAGACGGCTGGCAATATCCTTCATATCATGAGGGTCTTCAGGGATGAGGATCGTTTCAGCTCCGCCTGCCAAACCTGCCCACAGTGCGATATCTCCAGCATTACGTCCCATAACTTCCACGACAAAGGTTCTTTCATGTGAAGAGGCGGTATCGCGGATTTTATCAATTGCATCGATTACTGTGTTAAGTGCAGTATCAAAGCCGATTGTAAACTCCGTGCCTGAAATATCATTATCAATTGTCCCTGGAACTCCGACACATGGAAAGCCTTGCTCTGTCAGGGCCTTTGCACCACGATAAGATCCGTCGCCGCCAATGACGACCAGGCCATCAATGTCAAATTTCTTTAGTTGTTCAATTCCCTTTTGCTGGCCTTCCTTGGTCTTGAATTCTTCACTGCGTGCGGAATAAAGGAATGTTCCTCCGCGATGGATAATGTCACCTACGGAACCAAGCTCCAGCTTTTCGATATTTCCATTCATCAATCCAGCGTAACCGCCGATTACGCCATAAACTTCGACATCATGATAAATACCTTTTCTTACTACAGCACGAATCGCAGCGTTCATCCCTGGCGCATCCCCGCCGCTCGTCAAAACACCAATTCTTTTCATTTCATTCACCTCATTCGGTATATCTATGTACTTTGCTGCTCTTTCGAATGGTTCCTTCCATATTTCAACTGTAAAGTTCATCGAAGTCTATTATTTACTCTTGAATATAAAAGCAACGAATCCGGAAAAACATACATAAAACTAATTACTGTGTATTCTGTTAGCTTCTCTTATTATGAACAGAATACCCGGGAATATTTCTAAAATAACATGTAGGGTGCGGTATCTCAACTGAATCCTCAATATTGACAATAAGTTGGAATTATCACGTAATTGCAAGCGCTTTATTATAGGGTTGTATGGAAAAAGAAACGCGAAAGCGCCTTATTCTGCCCTGGCAGCCTTCTCAAAAAAAAAATAAAACGTGCACGATAGCACGTTTTATTTTACCCCGATAAATTCCGTTGGAAACGAAAACTCGCCAATTCGTTTATATTTCTCATAGCGCTGGCTCAGCAATGTCTCTTCATCCAAAACCAGAAGTTCTGACATCGAGTCTTTTAGAATTTTATCCATATACTTTGCCTGCTGTTTTAAATCTTTATGTGCCCCGCCTTTTACTTCTGGGATGATTTCATCAATGATCCCCAGTCCTTTAAGGTCAGGAGCAGTGATTTTCATCGTTTCAGCAGCTTTCTTCGCCAGCGAAGAATCTTTCCAAAGAATCGCTGCCGCACCTTCTGGAGAGATAACGGAATATGTGGAGTTTTCCAGCATGTGAATATAATTGCCTACACCCAGTGCCAGTGCTCCGCCACTTCCACCTTCGCCAATGACCACACAGATCACTGGAACGGTAAGTCCAGCCATCTCGAATAGATTACGGGCGATCGCTTCACTTTGCCCACGCTCTTCTGCTGCTTTACCAGGGTAAGCACCCTTAGTATCGATGAAGCAAATGATCGGACGCTTAAATTTTTCCGCTTGCTTCATCAAACGCAAAGCTTTTCTGTAACCTTCAGGATGCGGCATACCAAAATTCCTGCGGATATTTTCCTTTGTATCTTTCCCACGCTGATGGCCAATGACTGTCACGGGATAGCCATGGAATTTGGCAATTCCCCCAACAATCGCTTCATCATCTCCATATAATCTGTCGCCGTGACATTCGAAGAAGTCGGTAAACAGCAATGAGATATATTCAAGGGTCGTCGGACGATTTGGGTGACGGGCAATCTGCACCCGGTCCCACGGTTTCATGTTCTCATAAACTTCTGATTCGAGCTTTTGCAGTCTTGCTTCAAGTTTATCTATTTCTGATGTGAGATCCACATCCGTATTTTTGGTGAATTCCTTTAGCTCACTGATTTTTTTCCTTAATTCCAATACCGGTTTCTCGAATTCTAGTTCTCCTGCCATTCGAACGTCCCTCCTGGCTGATGGATTTCAAGTATTCCCGCAATCTTTTCCTTCATATCGACTCTCGAAATCACTGCATCAAGCTGCCCATGCTTCAGCAAAAACTCGGCTGTCTGGAAGTCTTCCGGCAGTTCCTCTCGAATTGTCTGCTCGATGATCCTTCGTCCTGCGAAGCCGATCAGTGCTCCTGGTTCGGCGAAATTATAGTCCCCCAGACTGGCAAAACTTGCAGAAACTCCTCCAGTGGTGGGGTGGGTCATGATGGAGATAATCAACCCTCCGTTATCGCTGAATCTTTTCAAAGCCACGCTGGTTTTCGCCATTTGCATCAGGCTTAATACACCTTCCTGCATTCTTGCTCCGCCTGATGCGGTAAAGATGATGAATGGAATGGACAATTCATCAGCCTTCTCGATCGCTCTCGTAATCTTTTCGCCTACAACCGATCCCATGCTTCCCATTCTGAAAGTAGCATCCATGATCGCGATGGCGACATCATATCCGTTCACAGTGCCTATGCCAGTAACTACTGCCTCATTTAGACCCGTTTTCTCCCGGTCCTTTTCAAGCTTTTCTTCGTATCCAGGAAATCCGAGCGGATTGCCGGATACCATTTCCCGATCCAGTTCACGGAAGCTTTCTGAATCCAGGAAACTTTCGATTCGTTCTGCAGAATTCATTTGATGATGATAACCACACTGTATACAAACCTTGCAGTTTTTATTTAGTTCTTTCGTATACATGATTTTTTTGCAGTTCGGGCATTTTGTCATGATTCCTTCAGGAACATCCTGCTTTGCTGCTTCAGAAGGAATTGTCGCGTACTTTTTCTTTTTCGTTTTCGTAAAAAGTTCCTTAAGCAATGTATAACCCCCTCCGAATAATACTGGTTGTTTTGTAATATCCTAAATTGTAAGGCTTATCTTCCACTTGTTTTTTCAGTTGCGAAAAGAGCCTTAGTCATAAAGCCCCAGGTGGTCAGACCACTACAGCAAAAAAGAAAGAGAGACTGCCATCCTGGCACCATAAGCATGTCCACAAGTATATAACATCCTCTCTTCGAAAGATGTTACTTCATGTCGTCATTCCGTCGACATTTTCCGCAGCATGCGATGCCTATTCAGAATCAGTTCTCCATTTTTTGTTGCAAGCGAGTCCAGCAACAGATGGTATTCTTCTTTTTCAGCTGGAATTGCTTTCAGCTCAAGTGCCTTGTAATAATCATTCAATATATACCAAATTCGATAAAAAAGGTGATTGTCAGCAAGTTCGGCAATTTTCCTGAAAAATTCCTCGTCCTCAAAATTATGGTCATCAATCCAGACCTTTAATCTTCTGATTTCATCTTCCCGGATCTTTTCAGCAGCCAGATATAGACAATCTGCCTCGATCATGTTTTTCGTTTCCACCACATCATCTTTGGCTTTTTTATCCTGCAGAATAAAGGTACTTAATAATTGGACCAGCTGGTTGCCGCGGAAGTCCCTTATAAAGGTTCCTTCTCCCCTTCTTGTCTCGATCAGCCCGAGGAGTTCAAGGGCGCGCAAGGCTTCGCGAACAGAGGAGCGCCCAGCATTCAGGCGCTCTGAGAGTTCACGTTCGGAAGGAATTTTATCTCCGGGCTTCAAGCCGTCTTTATTAATCATTTCCCTTAGCTGCCTGACGATTTCAACATATACTTTCGTGCTCTTTTCAGGCTGTGCCACTAAGAAATCACTCACCTTTTCCAATCAATGCAAGGCGTTCAGTACGCTCCCTGACTTCCTGAGGATCCACTTTGATTCGTGCAACCCCTGTTTCCATCGCGGCTTTCGCGACAGCTGCTGCAACAGCAGGTGCTACACGAGGATCGAATGGGCCGGGGATCACATAATCGCTTGAGAGTTCTGATTCCTCAATCAACCCAGCGATTGCTTCCACTGCAGCCACCTTCATCTTTTCGTTGATATGGGTAGCCCTTGCATCCAACGCTCCACGGAAGATTCCAGGGAAGGCGAGAACATTATTCACCTGGTTAGGGAAATCGGAGCGGCCAGTACCAATTACAGCAGCCCCGGCAGCCTTTGCTTCCTCTGGCATGATTTCCGGCACCGGATTAGCCATCGCAAAGATGATTGAATCATTATTCATTGTTGCGACCATTTCTGATGTCAGTGCTCCAGCAACAGAAACGCCGATGAAAACATCTGCACCTTTGATCGCATCAGCCAGGGAACCTTCAACATTGTCGCGGTTAGTGAATTTCGCTACTTCGTCCTTGATTGCATTCATGCCGTTTGGGCGTCCTTCGTAAATCGCGCCTTTAGTATCACACATAATGATGTCACGGACACCGTATGAATACAGAAGCTTGATGATGGCAATTCCTGCAGCTCCTGCTCCGTTGGCAACCACCTTGATTTCATTCATTTTTTTCCCGACGATTTTCAGCGCATTGACGAGACCTGCCACAGTCACAATTGCCGTTCCATGCTGGTCATCATGGAAAACAGGGATATTAGTCTCTTTTTTCAAACGTTCTTCTACTGCAAAACAGTTTGGTGCAGCTATATCCTCCAGGTTGACACCGCCGAATGTTGGTTCAAGCAGCTTCACCGTTTCAACAATTTTATCTACATCCGTTGTGTTTAGGCAGATTGGAAAAGCATCTACACCAGCGAAGCTTTTGAAAAGGACAGCCTTTCCTTCCATTACAGGCAGCGCGGCTTCAGGACCGATATTTCCAAGTCCAAGGACAGCAGTGCCATCGGATACGACCGCCACCATATTGCCCTTCATTGTATAATCATAAACAGTTTCTGGCTTATCATATATTTCCTTGCAAGGCTCCGCGACACCCGGAGAATAGGCAAGGCTTAAATCTCTGGCATTCCTTACAGGCACTTTCGATTTCGACTCTAATTTCCCTTTATTCACACGATGCATGTGCAAAGCTTCTTCACGTAAAGTCAACTCAGGTCCACTCCTTAATTATGGGCTCTCTCCGACAATATCATTGCATTCATCATATTCCGCACTCTTGACTACGGCAGATTCTCTTCGATGAAAAATGCGAAAGATCAGCGACACAATAATAGGCGAACGGCCTGATTATTTAAAAAAGCTGCCTACTTCAGTGGTCTGACCACACATATCCTTTTCCAATATAACACATCTATTATACTTGTAAAGAACTAATTTTTCAGGACAACATTCTTGTCACCCAATATCTTTTTTAATTCTCCCACACTTCCCCGTTCGGGATTCACGCAGAACTCATTTGGCAACAGCATCGATTTCTCGTTCTCTTCGTTATACACAATAACCGGAACAGTGCCTTGATGTTTTTTCAATAAAGCTTTAAGTTCATTCATTTTACCGGCGCTTTCGGCACCCTTCGCGATTCGCAAATACAAGACCGGCTTTTTCTGTCCGTTTTTCGCTTCTTTTTCAAGGTCAAGCACTTGCTGTACGATAAATTGGCTCCTTCCATCCCGTTCATCGAACTTTCCTTCCAGAAGCGCCATCCCACCCTGCTTCAAGACATGTCCATACTGCTTGTAGACAGTTGGGAAAACAACAGCTTCTGTTTCTCCGCTTGCGTCACTGAGAGTGAGGAAGGCCATGGCTTCTCCTTTTTTTGTGCGGATTTTCTTCTGTTCCGTTATATAGACGCCAAGCCTTATTTTGCTCCCTGGAGCCTTTGACGCAATCTTTTTAACCCCGGCGGCCTCGAACTCCTTCTCATGGATGGAAACAGGATGCCTGGAGAGATAGACTCCCAGGACCTCTTTTTCAAGGCTGAGCTTGTCTTCTATTCGCATCGGGTCAACCTCTATATACTTCGGCTTTAGGGAAAACTCTGCTTCTGCGAACATATCGATTTGCCCGTTGTCATCCGGAGCTACGAGCTGTGCGTGTTCAAGCGCCACATCTATAGTCGCTAAAAGGACGGCACGGTCCTGCCCGAATTCATCGAAAGCACCTGAATAGATCAGAGCTTCAACCACTTTTCTTGTTGCGGCCTTTTGCGGCACACGGATGCAAAAGTCGAAGATATCCTTGAAATGCCCTGTTCTTCTCGCCTGAAATATTTCCTTTAGTGATGCGATCCCCACGCCTTTGATTCCTGCAAGGCTGTATCGAACACTGTCCCCTTCCGGCTGGAAGCTGAAAGCGCTTCTGTTGATGGATGGAGGCAAAAGCTTGATTTCCATTTGCTGAAGTTCCCTTGCATACTGGGCAATTTTGGTGTCATTGCCGATGGCGGATGTCAGCAGGGAAGCCATGAAATAAAGCGGATAATGTGTTTTGAGATAGGCCAGCTGATAGGCGATCATGCTGTACGCGACAGCATGGCTGCGGTTGAAGCCATAATTGGCGAAACGGACGATTAAATCATAGACCAGATTCGCGGTCTGTGTATCGTATCCCTTTCTTAACGCGCCATTCACAAAATGTTCCCGTTCCTGAGCCAGGACTTCTTTCTTTTTCTTCGAGACCGCTCTTCGGAGCAGATCTGCTTCTCCGAGTGAGAAACCAGCCATCTTAGAGGCAATCTGTATGATTTGCTCCTGATAAACAATGACTCCATATGTATCGCGCAGGATTGGTTCAAGGTCCTTATGATAATAATCGATATCCTGTCTCCCATGCTTGCGGTCAATGAACAAAGGAATATTCTCCATTGGGCCCGGACGATAAAGGGCGTTGACTGCGACGATATCTTCAAATCGTGTTGGTTCCAGCCTTGTCAGTACTTTCCGCATTCCTTCAGACTCAAGCTGGAAAATACCTGTCGTCTCGCCTCTGCCGAGCAATTGAAACGTTTGTTTATCTTCACCCGGGATATCATGGACAAGAAGCTTTTGCCCGGTTTTATGCTGGATCGAATGCAGAATGGAATCAATTAAAGTCAGATTTCTTAAGCCAAGGAAGTCCATCTTCAATAAACCTATTTCTTCAAGATGATCCATTGAATATTGGGTAAGGAACACTCTTGACTGGCCTGATTGGATCGGAACGACATTCGTAAGCGGCTGTTCACTGATGACGACACCTGCAGCGTGAGTGGAAGTATGTCGCGGCAAGCCCTCCAGTTTCATCGCCGTTTCAAGGATTCTCCTATTCTTTGAAGATTCTTCGATAAACTCCCTAAGTCCGCCAGATTCATTGATGGCATCCTTCAGAGTGATTCCCAATCGTGATGGAACAAGCCTGGAGAGCCTCTCGAGTTCCTTAGTGTTCAGACCGAAAACACGGCCTACGTCCCTGACCGCCGCCTTGGCTGCAAGTGTTCCGAAGGTAGCGATCTGCGCGACATGCAGCTCCCCATATTTTGCTGCAACATATTCTATAACCTCATCCCTGCGATTATCAGGAAAATCGATATCGATGTCGGGCATGGAAATTCGTTCCGGATTCAGGAACCTTTCGAAGAGAAGATTATGTTCAATCGGATCGGCATCGGTAATGAACAGCACATAGGATACAATCGATCCCGCTGCTGAACCACGGCCAGGACCGATCAGAATCCCCTTTTCTCTCGAATATTTGATGAAATCCCATACAATCAGGAAATAGTCGCTGAAGTTCATTTTCTTAATGATGGATAATTCATATTCAAGTCTTTCCACATGCTGCCGTGACGGGTTTCCGTAACGTTTTTCGAGTCCCTGGAAACAGAGTTCCTCAAGCATCCCATCGGCACTTTTCCCCGGTTCGACCGGAAACTTCGGCAGATGCCTTGTACCAAAGTCAAGCATGACATTGCACTCTTCCGCTATTTTCAGCGTGTTTTCCAAGGCTTCTGGATACTCCGAAAACAAATCGCCCATTTCCTTTGAGGGTTTCAGGTAATACTCGCTGCTGCCAAGCCTTTCGCGGGCATCATCCTGAAGTTTATCGCCATTCTTGATCGCAAGCAGGCATTCCTGGGCAAAGGAATCCTCCTTGTCCAGATAATGCACCTGGTTCGAAGCAGCCAATGGCGTGTTTGTTTCCGAACCTAGACCAGCCAGTTGTTTGACCAGCTCCTTCTGCCCGGGGAGACCGTGATCCTGTATGGCCAGGTAAAAGTTATCGTTTCCAAAGATTTGTTTATATGAAGCAACTGTATTTAATGCTTGGTCTTTTTCTTCATTTGCCAAATAATATTCTATTTCACCCCTGGTACCTGGTGTCATCGCAAATAGTCCTGCGGCATAATGCTTCAGCCACTTCACCGGAATTCCTTCGGGGGATTTCGTCTGTACAGCACTTGAAATCTTGATCAGATTCTGGAATCCCTCATTGTTTTTCGCAAGGAGAACAAGCGGGAAGGATTCATTTTCCAGAGAGGTACTGACGACATCAACTGTCAGGCCAAGCAATGGCTTGATTGAATTCCTCAGGCATTCTTTATAAAATGCAACCGTTCCGTACATTACATTATGATCTGTCAGTGCGAGTGCGGAAAAGCCTTTTGCCTTTGCATCGCGGACAAGCTGCTCGACTGTAGCCGTACTGGTGAGCAGGCTGAATGCACTATAGACATGAAGGTGAATAAACGGCATATCTCTCACACCCTTTAGGTAAGGTTCATCTTCTTTCATTATAGGCTTTTAAGACCAAAAAAGAAAATATGTTCTCCTTTATTCACGTAAGTTTAAACATATCGCAGGCTGATTGTCCATATGATGAAGTACGAGGTAAAAAATCGACTTTTTACAAAGGGTGTATACGATGAACCAGCCATTTATCCCGGGTTTGTTTGAAGCATATTTCATTGCGCTAGGCGTTTTGCTGGGCGGCTCTTTGATCGGAGGGTTAGCGGCTTTTTTAACAGGACAGCCTTTAATGACGGAAATCGCCCGTTTCTCCAGCTCCATTCGGATCTGGGCCATCATCGCTGCGATTGGCGGCACATTTGATACTGTCTACAGCTTTGAAAAGGGACTTTTGCACGGAGAAACAAAGGATATTTTCAAACAGTTTCTATTGATCCTCACTGCCATGGGCGGTGCCCAGACTGGGGCCCTTCTCATTGACTGGCTGACACAGGAGCATGTCTGATATGAGGGTTCCTCCTTATTACCGAAAGCCAGAATGGCAGCGATTCTTTTCCGGTGCAGCAGTTGGCGCACTCGTAAGCTGGGTTTTGTTTTTATATATGAATGGCGCATGGATGGAAAAACACGCGAAAACGATCGAGCAGCAAAAAGATGAAATCGCAGACTTGAAAAGTGACATCGAAATCTGGATGGAGGATTATGAAGAATTAAACAAAAAGAACCAGGAAAAGCTCACCGTGCAGGAAATCAAGGTGAAAATCGTCAATGATAAAAAGTATAAACAGCTGGATACACTCAGCATCTACGAAATCGAGGAGGAGACCAAAGGACAATTAAACATGCTCCTCGCCAAAGACCTCGATTCTGTTTTCAAAAGCAGGGAACTGATTACAAAGGTGATTGAAAATAAATCAATCAGAATCAGTGACAAACGCTATAAACTGAAAATCAAATCAATGGTCATTTATACATCAGTCAGCATACTGGTGGAAATCAGTCTGGATTGACCGGGTTTGCGAGACAGTTTTTGGTTAGAGCTCGGACACCTCATTGGAGGATACAGCTTGAAGGACAAGAATAGGAAGATGGCTGGAAACCCGACACGATTCCGCGTTTTCTTGACAGCTTTGGCCTTTGAACCCTGTAACCTGTCACGATAACTTGGTTTTCTTGACAACTTTGGCCTTTGAACCTTGTAACCTGTCACAATACCGATGTTTTCTTGACAACTTTGGCCCTTGAACCCGGAAACCTGTCACAATAACTACGTTTTCTTGACAGCCTTGGCCTTTGAACCTTGTAACCTGTCACGATAACCGTGTTTTCCTGACAACTTTGGCCGCTGAACCCTGAAACCTGTCACAATAACTAGGTTTTCTTGACAGCTTTGGCCTTTGAACCTTGGAACCTGTCACAATTACCGTGTTTTCTTGACAGCTTTGGCCCTTGAACCTTGTAACCTGTCACAATACCGATGTTTTCTTGACAACTTTGGCCGCTGAACCCTGAAACCTGTCACAATAACTAGGTTTTCTTGACAGCTTTGGCCTTTGAACCTTGGAACCTGTCACAATTACCGTGTTTTCTTGACAGCTTTGGCCCTTGAACCCGGAAACCTGTCACAATAACTACGTTTTATTGACAGCTTTGACCTCTGAACCTTGAAACCTGTCACAATAACTACCTTTTCTTGACAGCCTTGGCCTTTGAACCCAGAAACCTGTCACGATAACTACGTTTTATTGACAGCTTTGGCCTCTGAACTCGGGAACCTGTCACAATAACTACGTTTTTTTGACAGCTTTGGGTACTGAACCCGGAAACCTGTCACAATCACCGCGTTTTCTTG